>NZ_BAFQ01000086.1 GCF_000308375.1 Nocardia aobensis NBRC 100429
TCCTGTCGGCGCGTGGAAGTGGTTGGGGGAGAGGCCTTTCCGCTACCGGTGGCCGTCCGTTGCCGGATGCGCCGGTCGGCGCGCCAGCGCGCGACCACCTCGTCGGCTCGTGCGGGGGCGAGGCGGACGTGTGGTCCGTGCGGCATCCGGATCCATTCCACGATGCGCATGTTGAGCTCGGAGACGTAGGCGCGGACCTCGGCCTCGGAGTCCATCTCCGCGACCCGCTCGGGCAACCGCTCCAGATCGCGGCGCAGCGTCAGCGAGGTCGGCAGCAAGGCCTCACCGCCCACGCCCTCGCGGCGCAGGTAGTTGTTCAGCCACCAGTTCTCGTCGTACGGCTCGCCCATGCCGGGCAGGGGTTTGCCGGTGCCGGCCAGATTGTCGAATTCGCCGCGCTCGGTCGCCTCGCGGATCTGCTTGTCGATCCAGGATTCGAATCCCATGCGGGCCGGTTTGCGTTCGGTCATGCGCGCCTCCCCGTGGTGTCGGAGTGCTTACCCGATCGTAACGCGTTGGGACATAACGGACATCGCAGGGTGCGGGCGCGGCGGTACGCTGGCAGCCACCACCGGCGGTGAGGGTGGACAGGACGCGCGTATCCGCAGGAGACCCGATGACGCGGTATCAGCAGACCCTCCACGGCCGGACCTACGCCTTCGACGGGCTGGTCGAGTTGCTGGCGAAGTCGACACCGCTGCGCAGCGGCGACGAACTGGCCGGGTGCGCGGCGAGTTCGGACGCGGAGCGGGCCGCGGCGCAATGGGCGCTGGCCGAGGTGCCGCTGCGCGAGTTCCTGAACGATCCGGTGGTGCCGTACGAGACCGACGAGGTCACCCGGTTGATTCTCGACACCCACGATCGCGCCGCCTTCGCGCCGATCGCGCACCTGTCCGTCGGCGGGCTGCGGGACTGGCTACTCGCGGTGGCCGCCGGATCGGAGCCGGAACCACCGGCAGCGGTATTGCGTTCCGTGGCAGCGGGTTTGACGCCGGAGATGGTGGCGGCGGTGAGCAAGCTGATGCGCAATCAGGATCTGATCGCGGTCGCGCGGGCCGCCGAGGTGCGCTCCGGTTTCCGCACCACCATCGGACTGCCGGGGCGGCTGGCCACCCGGTTGCAGCCCAATCATCCCACCGACGATCCGCGCGGAATCGCCGCGGCGGTACTCGACGGATTGCTGCTCGGCTGTGGTGATGCGGTGATCGGCGTGAATCCGGCCACCGACTCGCCGCGAGCCGCCGCCGAGCTGCTGATGCTGCTCGACGATGTGCGGACCCGATTCGACATCCCGGTCCAGTCCTGCGTGCTCGCCCATGTGACCACCACGCTGGGGCTGATCGAGGCGGGGGCGCCGGTGGATCTGGTCTTTCAGTCGGTCGCGGGGACCGAGGCGGCGAATGCGAGTTTCGGGGTGAATCTGTCGCTGCTGCGCGAGGCCGATGCCGCCGGACGGTCGCTGGGGCGCGGAACCGTCGGCGACAACGTGATGTATCTGGAAACCGGGCAGGGCTCGGCATTGTCGGCGGGCGCGCATCTCGGTACCGGCGGCAGGCCCGTCGATCAGCAGACGCTCGAGGCGCGGGCGTACGCCGTCGCGCGGGAACTGGAGCCGTTACTGGTCAACACGGTCGTCGGGTTCATCGGCCCGGAATATCTGTACGACGGCAAACAGATCGTGCGGGCCGGGCTCGAAGATCACTTCTGCGGCAAACTGCTCGGCCTGCCGATGGGCGTCGACGTTTGCTACACCAACCACGCAGAGGCCGATCAGGACGATATGGACACCCTGCTCACGCTGCTGGGCGCGGCCGGCGTCGCGTTCGTGATCGCGGTGCCCGGGGCCGACGACGTGATGCTCGGCTATCAGAGCCTGAGCTTCCACGACGCGTTGTACGTGCGCCGGCTGCTGGGACTAGCGCCCGCGCCGGAGTTCGAGCAGTGGCTGGCGGGGCTGGGGATGCTGGACGCGGCGGGCGGTATCGCCGCGGTGGAACCGCTGAGCTCGCCGCTGCGGGAATTGGCGGGTCCCCGATGAGCGCGGGGCGCGGTGACGCGGGCGAGATGGACATGGCCGGCGTCGGGCGGGCGCGCCATACCGCTGGAGGTGGCGCGGACAGCGAGTCGTTCTGGCGGGAATTGCGCGCGGCGACGCAGGCGCGGATCGGGCTCGGCCGGACCGGTGACGCACTGCCCACCGCGCGGGTCCTGGAATTCCGGGCCGCGCATGCGGCGGCGCGCGACGCGGTGCACACATCCGTGGACGTGGATGCGCTGTGCGAACGGGTCGCCGCGCTGGACATCGGGACGCCGATCCGGGTGCGCAGCCGGGCGCGAGACCGCGCGGAATATCTGCGCCGGCCCGATCTCGGGCGAGCGCCCGAGGATACTTCCGCGATACGAAAGTTCCCCTCGCCCACAGGTTTCGACGTGGGCTTCGTTCTTGCCGACGGTCTGTCACCCCGTGCGCTCGCGACACACGGGCCGAACCTGCTCGCCGCCCTGGTCGACGAACTCGCCCCGCACTACGCGCTGGCCCCGCCGGTGATCGCGACCCAGGCGCGGGTGGCGATCGGCGACCATCTCGGTGCGGCTCTCGGCGTGCGCACCGTGCTGATTCTGATAGGCGAACGCCCCGGCCTGTCGGTGGCCGACAGCCTCGGCATCTACCTGACTCACCGGCCTCGCCCCGGCCGCACCGACGCCGAACGCAATTGCGTGTCGAATATCCACCCGCCCGACGGGTTGGGGTATCGGCAGGCTGCCTCCGTGGTCGCGGGTCTGGTGGCAGGCGCCCGTGCGCTGGGCCGATCCGGTGTCGACCTGAAGGACGGCTCATGCACCGATGCCGTGAAAACCGCTGTGGTGGAAGGTATTCCGAGAGGCGATGCGACGCCGCCCCGTCGAATACGAACCTTATGGGGACCCGTCGACCACACCGGTGCTGGTTCATGAATCAGTTGCTCGGGTGCGGAAGCGTGATCCAGTACCGCCGCGCGGGGCCGAGAGCGGTGTCGCGAATTCCTTCGAACACTCCGCCCTGGCTCTGGATGGTTTTCGCGGAGGCGACGTTGTCGACGGCGCAGACGAGCAGAAGGCGGTCCATGCCGAGCTGGTGGGCGTGGTCGAGCATTCGTCCCAGCGCCCAGCCGGCCAGCCCGCGCCGCCGCGCGGCCGGGCGGATGCCGAAGCCGATGTGGCCGGCCCAGCGCACGTACTCGTCGAGATGGTGACGCAGCGCGATCCCGCCGAGGACGTGTTGGTCACGGACGACCCACCGGTATGTCGTGTGCGTCGACTCGTCGGCCAGCCGCGCCACCCAGGTCGCGAATCCGGCCGGCGAGTCGACGTCGTCGGCCGGTGTCAGCCCGAACCCGTCTTCATGTGCGCCGGGGCCCCATTCGGCATGCGCATCGAGCCAGGCGCTGTGCAGTTGCGTGGTCGGCGCGATGAGGTCGAGCACTCGGTGACTGTAGCGAGTCGGCGCTGGGCCAGGCAGATCCCGGTGGGTGTTCAGTGGGCGCGGCGCGTGCGAGGGCGGTGGGGGGCGTGCGATGGCCGGGTGTTTCGCCGGGACGTGCCGGGCGTGTCGACTTTCCGCGTGTCGGCGGCCGCGGGTGGGGCGGCGGCCGGATCGGAGATCGGGCGCCCGGTCGGCGGCCGCGCCCCTGTGATGTCGGTGAGCCGGGGATCGCCCGCGCGTACGCGTATGTGATGGAACTCGATTGCGGCGTCGTGGAGTACTGTCTCCGTGCCCGTATCGGTGCCGATCGTGACGACGACGCCGCTCGCGCCCGCGCGGCCCGTGCGACCGGAGCGATGCAGATAGTCCTTGGCGTCGGCGGCGGGATCGACATGCACCACCAGCGTGACCTCGTCGACGTGGATACCGCGCGCTGCCACGTCGGTGGCTACCAGGACCGGTGCCACGCCGGACGAAAAGACGGCCAGGGTGCGCGTGCGCTGCGCCTGACTCAGCCCGCCGTGCAGCGCGACGGCCCCGACGCCCGCTTCCCGCAGCCTCCGCGCGAGTTTGTCCGCGCCGTACTGGGTGCGGACGAACAGCAGCGTGCGCCCCTCCCGCCCGGCGATCTCGGTGACCACCGCGCGCTTGTCGGATGCTCGCACCTGCAGTAAATAGTGGGCGACCTTCGCCGTGCCGGAAGGGGAGAGCCCACCGAGCTCGCTGCCGGTGCGCGCGCTGCCGGCCCCGGCAGCCGGAGCGTCGGCCGTCTCGGGTGCAGCCACCGAATCCGTTGCCTCGGAGAGCGATTCGGTCCGCGCGGCACGTACGGCTCGTCCATGTGCCGATTCGGCCGGCTGTCCGGTCGTCCCGGAATCCGTGCCGGTTTCGAACGCGCCCGGCTCGAGCGCTGCGGCGTGGCGCCCGGCGTGCTTTTCGGTGTCACCGGCCCCGCCCTCGACTGGCACCGCGATGGCCTGCGTGCCAGGAGCGGCGAGTCCGGGCTCGGCTTCTCCCGCGCGACGCCCGGCTTGCTCGGAGGGTCGCCGCGTCGCGGCGGTGGTCGTCACGTCGTGGTTGACGGCGTCGTTCAGATACGTGTGCACCAGTGTGTCGACGGCGGCGTCCAAGGTTGCCGAGAAGAGCAGGTGTTGGGTGTCGGCGGGGAGGCGGTCGAGGATCGCTCGGATCTGGTCGATGAAGCCAAGTTCGGCCATGTGGTCGGCCTCGTCGACCGCGACCACGCGGACCGCGTCCAGGCCGACCTTGCCCTGGTCGATGAGGTCGGTGAGCCGGCCGGGGGTCGCGACCAGCAGGTCCACCCCGCGAGCCAGGCGATCGGCTTGCCGTTTGATCGGTACGCCGCCGACGGCGGTCGCCACTCGCAGGCCCAGCGACAGCGCCGCCTCGTCCAGGGCCGCCTCGATCTGCGCGGCCAGCTCGCGGGTCGGGGCGAGTACGAGAGCACGAGGACGGCGTGGTGTGGACGCACCGCGCCGCAGCCGGACCAGCATCGGCAGGCCGAAGGCCAGTGTCTTGCCGGAACCGGTGGCAGCGCGTCCCAGCACATCGCGACCGGCGAGCACATCCGGAATCGCCGCGGCCTGAATGGGAAAGGCGGTCTCGAGACGTCCGCGCCGCAACGCCTGGACCAGATCGACCGGCAGGCCGAGTTCCGCGAATCCGGGCCCTGCGAGCACGGCCGGACCTGGAGAATTTTCGCTGCCGGGCGATGAGGTCGACAGTTCGGTGTCGTGGCCGGCTCGGCGACCGTCCTTCGGCGCCCGGTCTCCGGCACTCGACGTGCGGTCCGATCGTCCCTTGGGCTCGCTCGTCGGCCGGCCGCCCGCGGTCCGCCCGGAACCTTCCGAAGATCGCGTGCCCCGGGGCCCGCCGCGTCCGAAGGGCTTGTCCCCGCGGTTGTTCGACTGCCGGCCGCGAGCTCCCGGTGAACGCCGTCGCTCAGGCACTCAGCAACCGGTTCAATTCGACCAGCCACGGAATCGCCACCGCGAGGGTCGGAACCACCAGGATCGCGGCGGCCGTCGCATAGGCCGCGGTCGCGATGCGCAGATCGCCGAGCGGACCGGTCAGGCGCTGGATGCGGATGAGCGTCGTCGGGCCGCCGGCGGCCATCGCTCCCTGGGGGGCGGTGGAATTCGAGCAGGTCACCAGGGCGCGGGCCAGCGGGGTCGGGCCGGTCACCTTGACGGCGGAATCGTCGGCGAGCAGTTCGATCAGCAGTTTCACCGAATCCAGCGCGGATTTGCTGCGCACCACCCGCGGGAACGCCTCGTGCGCGGCGGTGAACGCCTCCAGCACCAGGTCGTGGCGGGCCCGCAGATGCGAACGCTCGTGGCTCACGATCGCGGTCAGCTCGGATTTCGACAGATTCGCGAACGTTCCCTGGCTGAGCACCACGCGCTGGCGCAGCCCGGGCAGGCAGTAGGCGATGGGTTCGGCGGCGGCCAGGACGCGGATATCGGCGGCCCGGGTGCCGGCCAGTGGTGAGGTCGCGATCAGATCGCCGTGGGTCGGGTCGCCACCCTGGTCGAGCAGGTCGACCAGCATCCGGTGCCGGGCGCGGCGGCGGCGGGTGTGCACGCCGACCCGGATCGCGGCATAGATCAGGCGCGCGCCGACCAGCAGGGTCAGTGCGAAGACGACGACGTAGATCAGCCAGAGCCCCAGACCGAGCGCGTCGATCTCCTTGGTCGGGGAGGTGGTGGGGCGGCCGTCGGGTCCCGGGACGAGCAGCAGGCTGGCGATGGCCAGCCCGGATCCGAACGCCGACAGCACCGCCGCCAGCGCGACCGCCTGCCACAACACCAGCGCCGCCCGGGGTGTCCGGTACGGCCAGGTGGCTCGGCTGAGCAGAGCCGGGACCGGTCCCGCGAGAAGCAAGGCGAGACCGGCGAAGACCGGCGCGGTTGCGTTCATACTCAGCTCACTGCGTTGTGGGGCCAGGGGCCCGAGATCGCGGCGGCGGAGAGCACCACGCAGCTACTGCGGCGGGGCGACTCCGTTGTCGTCGGACGCGGTGTTCTCGTCCTCGGACGGGTTGCGCGCGGTCTCGGTTGCTTCGAGCTTAGCGAGTGCATCCCGGAGTGCGGCAGCCTCATCCTTTCCGACCTGTTCGACGAAGTGCACGAGCGCGGCGCGCCGGGAACCGACTTCGTCGGCCTGCTGCAGCGCGTCGACCATCAGACTGGCCACGAGTTCGTCGCGTGTGTGCACGGGCGCGTATCGATGTGCCCGGTCGTCGCGCTGCTGCACGACCAGATTCTTCTTCGCCAGCCGCTGTAGCACCGTCATCACCGTGGTGTACGCGAGCTCGCGGCGCGCGGCGAGGGCTTCGTGGACCTGCCGTACCGTCTGCGGTTCATCGGCCGACCACAACTGGTCCATGACCGCTTTCTCGAGTTCACCAAGACCTGCCATCCCTCCAGCTTACGGAGGCAACGACACAAATGCGTACTACAGTTCGTCGTAACCGGCCGGTAGCTGTGTGGGATTTTTCATAGGGTGGTCGGGGAACTCGCGGAATCGGTCGCGCGTGGTCCGCCGACCGCGCCGATCACGTGCCGGGATCCGATCGGCACGATCATCGGCCGCTCCGACACCGGATCGGTGTGCACCTCGGCGCGCAGGCCGAATACCGTTCGCAACAGTTCGGTATCGATCACCTCACCCGGCGCGCCCTGGGCGACGATGCGGCCCTCGCGCATGACGATCAGCCGGTCGCTGTAGCGGATGGCCAGGTTCAGATCGTGCAACACCATGACCACGGTGCGGTCCAGATCGTCGTGCAGCCGGTCGACGAGGTCGAGCACCTCCAGCGAGTGGGCCAGATCCAGATAGGTGGTGGGCTCGTCGAGCAGCAGGATGTCGGTGCCCTGGGCCAGCGCCATGGAAATCCACGCGCGCTGACGCTGCCCGCCGGACAGTTCGTCGAGGGTGCGGTCGGCCAGTTCCGCCACGCCGGTCTGGGCGAGGGCGTGCGCGACCTCGGTTTCGTCGTCGGCCGACCACTGGCGCAGCCACGATTGATGCGGATGGCGGCCGCGCGCGACCAGATCGGCCACGGTGAGGCCTTCCGGCGCGACCGGGGTCTGCGGCAGCATGCCGACGATGCGGGCGACGTCGCGCGTTTTCATGGTGGCGATCGCCTTGCCGTCCAACAGGACTCGGCCCGCGTTCGGCCGCAGCAGGCGGCCCAGTCCACGCAGGAGTGTGGATTTGCCGCAGCCGTTCGGGCCGATCACGGTGGTGATGAGGCCGGGTTCGATATCGACGCTGAGGCCGTCGACGATGACGCGGCCGCCGTAGCCGAGGGTGATGTTCTCCGCGGCGAGGCGGTGCGCGTCGTCGTGGCCGGTGCTCCGGTGCGGGGTTCGGGTGCTCACAATGTCGCCTTCCGGTTCACGCGTATCAGCAGCAACAGCAGGAACGGTCCGCCGAACGCGGCGGTGACCAGGCCGACCGGCAGATCGACCGGTACGACGGTGCGGGCCGCGACATCGGCGGCGACCACGATCAGCGCGCCGGTCAGGGCCGAGCCGATCACGGGCTCGCCGGGAGTGCGCAGCAGCCGGCGCGCGATCTGCGGCGCGGCCAATCCGACGAAGGCGAGCGGGCCGACCGCCGCGGTGGCCAGCGCGGCCGCCGCCACCGCGGCGCCGATCAGCACCAATTGCTGAGTCTGCACGCGCACACCGAGCGCGCGGGTGGTGTCGGAGCCGAAGCGCAGCGCGGCGAGGGTGCGCGCCGAGCCCGCCGCGATGGCGATCACGACGACGAGCCCCGCGGCCGCGGCCGCGGTCCGGTTCCAGTCCGCGCCGTTGAGCGAGCCGGTGAGCCACAGTTGCGCCCGGGTGGCGTCGTCGAGGCTCGCCCGGGTGACGAGCCAGTTGATACCGGCCAGCAGCAGCGCGTTGACCCCGATGCCGATGAGGATGAATCGCATTCCGCTCAGCCCGGTGTCGCCGCCGCTGTTGCGCCCCAGCGCCAGGACGCCGATGAGTGCGGCCGTGGCCAGCCCGCCCGCCAGCGCCGCGAGCGGAACGCCCAGCGATGCCACGATTCCGGTGGCGGTGCCACCCGCTCCGGCCAGGACCGCCACCGCGGCGAAGCTCGCCCCGGAGGTGATGCCGAGGACGTCGGGACTCGCGAGCGGATTGTGCAGGATCGACTGGGTGATCGCACCCGCGATGCCGAGCGCCGCTCCGGCCACCAGCGCGGTGACCGCTCGCGGCAATCGCGATTCCATGACGACGTAGCGCTGCGAGCGAGTCCCGCCGCCGGTCAGCACGTCCAGCACCCGTCCGAGCGCGATGTGATAGTCGCCGACCGAGATGTCGACCACGAACAGCACCGCGATCGCCGCGGCGAGCGCGAGCAGTGACAGCAGCATCGAAACACGAAGCACCGCAGACATTCCGGCGATTCGCACGGCCGGCCGGACCCGGGTCAGCTCCGCGCCGGATCGGCCCCCGTCGGGGGCGTTCCTCGAATCGCCGACGGAGCCGGACGCCGCCTCGACAGCACCGGGAGAGTCGCCGCCGAAGCCGGACACCGCCTCGGTGCGGGCGCTCCCGGTCTGTTCGTCTCCAGTGGTCCCCGCCCCGGTATTCGATTCCGTGCCCGCGGCGTCGGAAGTGCGGATATCGCTGCGCGCGTTCACAGTTCGGCCACCTTCCGCCGGCGCACCAGGGCGATGAAACAGGGGGCGCCGATCGCGGCCAGCACGATACCGGCCTGCAACTCGCCGGGCGGTGCGATCACCCGGCCGACGACATCGGCCAGCAGCAGCACGATCGCGCCGAGCAGCGCCGAATAGGGAATCAGCCAGCGGTGATCCGGGCCGGTGATCATGCGGCCCAGGTGCGGAACGACCAATCCGAGAAAGGCGATCGGGCCGACCGCGGCCGTCGCGGCGCCGGTCAGCAGCACCACCGCGGTGAGTCCGATCGCCCGGTTGCGCGCGATGTTCACCCCGAGTCCGCGTGCGACGTCCTCGCCGAGGCCGATCGCGTTGAGCCCGGGCGCGGCCAGGATCGCCAGCACCGCTCCCGCGAGGATGAACGGCGCCACCTGGGCCGCCACCGCGGGGTCGTGACCGGCGGGTGTGCCGACCACCCAGAAGCGGTAGGTGTCCAGCGCGGCCGGATCGAGCAGGATCACCGCATTGGTCAGCGCCTGCAGCAGTGCGGTGACCGCCGCACCGGCCAGGACCAGCGTCAACGGGGTGGACCGGCTGCCGCCGGTCGCCGCGGCGCCGAACACCACCACACCCGCCACCAGTGCCCCGGCGAAGGCGAACCAGATGTACTGGCTCGGCTGGGTGAGCGCGAACAGATGGATGCCGAGCGCGGCCAGGAACGCCGCGCCCGCGTTGAGGCCGAGCAATCCGGCATCGGCGAGCGGATTGCGCGTGTAGCCCTGGATGAGCGCACCGGCGATACCGAGCGCGGCGCCGGTGAGCAGTGCGAGAATCGTTCGGGGCAGGCGCAATTCGCGCACGATCCGATCGGCCTGCCCGTCCGCCGGGCAGGTGAACGGCACGCCGTCCGGACAGGAGACGGCATGCCAGATCTCGGCCGGGGACAGGGATTTCGCGCCGACGGCGAGTCCGGCGACGACGGCGAGCAGCAGCACCCCGGCCAGGAGTGCCAGGCCGCTCGCACGGCGACGGGGGGTGGTGACTGCGGCGGACACGGCGGCGAACGACTCCTGGGTGACGCGTTTCATGGCGATCGGGCACTTGCGCGGCGACCCGTCGCCGGACAAGTCTGGTAAGCCTAACCTATCTTCCGTTGTCGACCGTAATGCCGAACGTTGAGGGGGTTCGATGTCCGAACCAGTGACGATTTTCCCGGCTCGCCGTCTCGAGCCGGCGTTCGAACAGATCTGCGTCCGGCTGCGCGCGCTGCAGCCCGGCCATCCGCGGGTCTACGCCATGGCGGCGATGGCCGAACAGGGTCGCCGGCGCTGGTGGCGACTGGCCGACGGGGTGCGCGAAGGTCGCATCGAGCTGATGTATCGCCGGCACGCGGCGGAGATGGTCAGCGCTGAGATCGCCGCCGAGGTGGTCGCCACCGCCCTGATCCATGCCGTGGTCGGCCGGGTGGTCGCGCTGGCGGTCTGCGACAACCGGGCCTGGGATCCCGGGCTCGAGAATCTGTGGGTGCACACCGACAACGACGGCGGACTGGACTGGGCGGGCCTGTCCGACACGACGATTCGCGTGGTGGCGGGTGATCCGCTGGCCGGGCGTCCGGGTGTGGTGACGCTGCCGTGTGATCGGGCGCTGGCGGTGTGGTTGGCGCATCGCTGTGAGGCGGCGCTGACGCTGGTGTGTGAGAGCCTGTACCGCTGTGCCGGGCTGAGCCGGGCGCGATTCTGGAATCTGGTGGGCGAATCCATCGTCGGCGCGGCCACCTACGTGCCGGAACTGGCGCGGTCCGGCGCGGATGCCGGGACCGAGCGAGGGCAGGCGTTGCTACTGGCGCTGGCCGATCGAGGGTTGCCGGTGCGTCGCTCTTGCTTAGTTAGGTAAGGCTGACCTACACTCAGCTCGGCGTCCGGATCGAGCGAGAGTCCCGAGGGCTGCGGTCGACTCCCCGATCCACTGCCCGCGGCGGGCCCTTCGTCAGGAGGGTCCGCCGCGTCGTTTCCGACATTCGCGCGCGAATCCCGATGTGCCGGTTGGTGTTTTGCAGACATGACGATGCCCGGCCCACCGCCGGAGTGGCGGCGAACCGGGCATCGGTGAGAACTAGTGCGTGGCGTCGAAACCGGTCCGCAGGTCGGCGAGGATGTCCTCGATCCCCTCGATACCCACCGCGAGCCGGACCAGGCCCGGCGTCACGCCCGCGGACAGCTGCTCCTCGGGAGTCAGCTGCGAATGCGTGGTCGAGGCCGGGTGGATGACCAGCGAACGCACATCGCCGATATTGGCGACATGGCTGTGCAGGGTCAGCGCGTCGACGAACTTCTTGCCCGCGTCGACACCGCCCGCCAGTTCGAAGCCGACGATCGCGCTGGCGCCCTTCGGGGCCAGTTCCCGGCCGCGCTCGTACCACGGCGACGACGGCAGCCCCGCGTAGAAGACGCTGGTGACCTCCGGCCGCTCGGTGAGGAATTCAGCGACCGCCTGCGCGTTCGCGACGTGGCGCTCCACCCGCAGGCTCAGCGTCTCGAGACCCTGGGCGATCAGGAACGCGTTGAACGGGGCCACCGCGGAGCCGAGGTCGCGCAGCAACTGCACCCGCGCCTTCAGCGCGTAGGCCGGCGCACCCAGATCGGCGAAGACCGCGCCGTGGTAGCTGGGGTCCGGGGTGGTGAAGCCGGGGAAGCGCGAGTTGCCCTGCTCGTCGGTCACCGTCCAGTCGAATGTGCCCCCGTCGACGATCACGCCGGCGATCGCCGCGCCGTGGCCACCCAGGTACTTCGTCGCCGAGTGCACGACGATGTCGGCGCCGTGCTTCAGCGGCTGGATCAGATACGGGGTCGGCACGGTGTTGTCCACGATGAACGGCACACCGGCGGTGTGCGCGACCTCGGCCAGGCCCGGCAGATCCAGGATGTGGTTCTGCGGGTTGGACACCGTCTCGCCGTAGATCGCCTTGGTGTTCGGGCGGATCGCGGCGCGCCACTGATCCAGATCGTCGGGATCTTCGACGAACGACACCTCGATGCCCAGTTTCGGCAGCGTGTAGTGGAACAGGTTGTAGGTGCCGCCGTAGAGGCGCGGACTCGACACGATGTGGTCACCGGCGCCCGCGATGTTGAGGATCGCGAAGGTTTCGGCGGCCTGGCCCGAGGACAGCAGCAGCGCCGCCACACCGCCCTCGAGGGCGGCGATGCGCTGCTCGACCGCGTCCTGGGTGGGGTTCATGATGCGGGTGTAGATGTTGCCGGGCTCGGCCAGACCGAACAGTGCCGCCGCGTGATCGGTGTCGCGGAAGGTGTAGGAGGTGGTCTGGTAGATCGGCAGCGCGCGAGCGTTGGTGGTGCCGTCGGGAATCTGGCCGACGTGAACCTGCTTGGTCTCGAAGCTCCAGTTCTGCGCCGGATCGTTCGGCTCGACGGAGTCGGTCATGGGTTTCAGCTCCAAAAGGTGTCGATGGGATGGGTCGTCGCGCATGGGGCGGCGGTGCGCCGCCCCCAAGGATGCCCGATTCGCGAAGAATCAGGCGGAAACTGTGGAGTTTTCCGATTCGGAAGTGATCAGTCTGGTCAGCACGGGCGTCGGCCCGGTGGAGATGTCGAGAACCGGGCAGTGGGCGTCCACGGCGGCCTGCAGTTCAGCGTAACGCTGCGCCGGCTCCGGGCCGTCGATATGCACAGTCACCCGGACCTGCTGGAATCCGGCGCGCACGGTGTCGTCGAGGCCGAAGAAGCCGCGCACGTCGAGGTCGCCCTCGGCGTCGATGCGCAGATCGTCGACGACGATGCCCAGGCGCTGCGCCCAGAACCGGTAGGTCACCACCTGACACGAGATGAGCGCCGCGAGATAGAACTCGACCGGATTGGGTGCCGTACCCGCGCCGCCCAGCGCGGCCGGCTCGTCCACCCGGACCGTGTAGGTGCCGGCCGTGACGGCGCTGCCGACGGCGCCCTCCGCGATACCGGCGGCGGAGAACAGGACCTGCGCCTTCGCCGGATCGCCGGCCACGGCCTGTGCGGTGGCGTCGACGATGTCGTTGAGCGGAGTGTCCGATGCGGCTGTCATGGCCGCCACGGTAGGGCCGCGCGGATGCGGGAGCGAGGGTTGCGTTCGCCGTGATCACAACCGTAGCCGGATCGCTGTGAGTGCGTATACCCCTGCGGTACAACGATTTTCACATGTTATCACCAGGTGTGCTGCTCGATTACCGGGCCTGCCCGCGCCCGGGCGTGCGGCACCGCCGTACCGGGCGGTACCCAGGTGGTGTAAGTGTTTTTCTATGACACAGCACGACCGATTCGAGGCTCGTTCCCTGGCGGATGTCACGCCCGAGCAGATGACCCGCTACAGCGAGGGGACCTTCACCGACCTCATCGGTCTGAAGTACACCGAGGTCGGGCCCGATCGTGTGGTCGGGGAGTGGGTGGTCTCGCCGCAGTTGCATCAGCCCGCGGGCATCGTCAACGGCGGGGTGTACTGCACGATCATCGAAACCCTGGCCAGTGTCGGCGGCGGTGTCTGGTTCGGCGACCGCGGACATGTGGTCGGCGTCAACAACAACACCGACTTCCTGCGCGCGGTCCGCGAGGGCAGTCTGCGCGGTGTCGCGACCCCGATTCACCAGGGCCGATCGCAGCAGCTGTGGCAGGTGCAGATCACCGACGAGCAGGACCGGGTGGTCGCGCGCGGGCAGGTGCGGCTGCAGAATCTCACCGCGGACGGCGCGGTCAAGAGCTAGCCCCTGAAGCGAGCGCCGACACGACGACGAGCGCACCCGGTACGGCCGTGCCAAGATATCGAGCACCGTACGACCGAGCAGCCGAGGAGACGATGTGCGTCTGTCACCGCACGAGCAGGAACGGCTGATGCTCAGCTACGCGGCCGAGTTGGCGCGGCGGCGGCAGGCGCGCGGGCTCAAACTCAACCACCCCGAGGCGGTCGCCGTCATCACCGACCACGTCCTGGAGGGCGCCCGCGACGGCCGCACCGTCGCCGAGTTGATGTCCTCGGGCCGCACCGTGCTCACCCGCGACGACGTGATGGCGGGTGTGCCGGAGATGATCCCCGACGTCCAGGTCGAGGCCACCTTCCCCGACGGCACGAAACTGGTGACCGTGCATCACCCGATCGGCTGAGGGGCACCGATGAGCGCGATATCCGCCGAGAGCGGCCACAGCCCGGTGCCGGGAGAGTATCTGCTCGCCGCCGACCCCATCGAACTCAACGCCGCCGCCGACCGGATCGAACTCGAGGTGGTCAACACCGGCGACCGGCCGGTGCAGGTGGGCAGTCACGTGCACTTCCCGCAGGCCAACACCGCCCTCGAGTTCGACCGGGTCGCGGCACACGGCCGCCGACTCGACATTCCGGCGGGGACCGCCGTGCGCTTCGAACCCGGCCTGGCGCAGCGTGTTTCGCTGGTACCGCTGGGCGGCAGCCGTGAGGTGTACGGGATCGGCCCGGATGCGCCGGGGCCGCTCGGCCCGGTGGTGAACCGGTCCGAGCAGACAGAAAGGCCGGTCGACTGATGGCAGAACTGTCCCGCGCTCGTTACGCCGCACTCTTCGGTCCCACGGTCGGGGATCGAATTCGATTGGCCGACACCGATCTTCTGATCGAGATCACCGAAGACCGCTGCGGCGGACCCGGCCTGGCCGGTGACGAGGCCGTCTTCGGCGGCGGCAAGGTCTTGCGCGAATCGATGGGCCAGGCTCGCGCCACTCGCGCCGAGGGCACCCCGGACACCGTGATCACCGGGGCGGTGATCGTCGACTATTGGGGAATTATCAAGGCCGACATCGGCATTCGCGACGGGCGCATCTGCGCGATCGGCAAGGCCGGCAATCCGGAGACCATGGACGGTGTGCATCCGGATCTGGTGGTGGGGCCGTCGACGGAGATCATCGCCGGCAACGGCCGCATCCTCACCGCCGGCGCGATCGACTGCCACGTTCACTTCATCTGCCCGCAGTTGCTCGACGAGGCGCTCGGCGGCGGTATCACCACCCTGATCGGCGGCGGAACCGGACCGGCTGAGGGCTCCAAGGCCACCACGGTCACTCCCGGCGCCTGGCATCTGGGCCGCATGCTCGAGGCGACCGACGGCTGGCCGGTCAACATCCTGCTCCTGGGCAAGGGCAACACCGTGCGGCCCGAGGCGATGTGGGAGCAATTGCGCGGCGGCGCGGGCGGATTCAAGCTGCACGAGGACTGGGGGACCACCCCGGCGGCGATCGATGCCTGCCTGCGGGTGGCCGATGCCGCCGGAGTCCAGGTCGCGCTGCATTCCGATACGCTCAACGAGGCCGGATTCGTCGAGGACACCCTCGCCGCGATCGCCGGGCGGGCCATCCACTCGTATCACACCGAGGGCGCCGGCGGCGGGCACGCGCCGGACATCATCACCGTCGCCTCGCACCCGAATGTGATGCCCAGCTCCACCAATCCGACTCGCCCGCACACGGTCAACACTCTCGACGAACATCTGGACATGCTGATGGTGTGCCACCATCTCAACGCGGCCGTGCCCGAGGATCTCGCCTTCGCCGAGAGCCGGATCCGGCCCTCCACCATCGCCGCGGAGGACCTGCTGCACGATCTGGGCGCGATCTCGATGATCGGCTCGGATTCCCAGGCGATGGGCCGCATCGGGGAAGTGGTGATGCGGACGTGGCAGACCGCGCACATGATGAAGGTCCGCCGCGGCGCGCTGCCCGGTGACGGGGCCGCCGACAATCATCGGGTCCGCCGCTATATCGCGAAATACACGATCTGCCCGGCGGTGACGCACGGCCTGGACCACGAGATCGGGTCGGTGGAAGTCGGCAAACTGGCCGATCTGGTGCTGTGGGAGCCGGCCTTCTTCGGCGTGCGCCCGCATGCGGTGCTCAAGGGCGGCGCGATCGCCTGGGCCGCGATGGGCGATGCCAACGCCTCGATCCCGACCCCACAGCCGGTGCTGCCGCGGCCGATGTTCGGCGCCGCGCCGGTGGTGGCGGCGGGGACGTCACTGCATTTCGTCTCTCCGCAGGCCGTCGAGGACGGACTCGCCGAGCGGCTGCAGGTCCGGCGCACACTCGTGCCGGTGGCGGATGTGCGCCGCCGGACCAAGAGCGATCTGCCGCTCAACGACGCGATGCCGCGCATCGAGGTGGAACCCGACACCTTCACCGTCCGCATCGACGGCGAGGTGTGGGACCAGCAGCCGGCCACCGAGCTGCCGATGGCGCAGCGCTACTTCCTGTTCTGAGCCCGCGCGATTCCGCCGTGAGGGGTCGCCGACGGCGGCGTCGCGGTGGCACACTGGCCGATATGACGAATGCCGAATGGGGCGCGGTCGATCGCTACGTCGTGGACACTCTGATCGGAGATGCCGATTCCGATGTGGCGCAGGCGAATTCCGAGGCGGGCCTGCCGCCCATCGACGTCTCGCCGGCGCAGGGCAAATTCCTGTATCTGCTCGCGCTGTCGGCCGGGGCGCGGCGCGTCCTCGAGATCGGCACGCTCGGCGGGTTCAGCACCCTGTGGCTGGCGCGCGCGGTGGGACCGCAGGGCAGCGTCGTGACGCTGGAATACGATCCGCACCACGCCGAGGTGGCTCGCGCCAACCTCGATCGCAAGGGGGTGGGGGAGCGGGTGGAGATCCGGGTCGGCGCGGCGCTGGACACCCTGCCGGGAGTCGCCGAGGACCACGGCGAGCCCTTCGACCTGGTCTTCATCGATGCCGACAAGGTCAACAACGCCAACTATGTGCGGTGGGCCTTGCGGCTGACCCGGCCCGTTCGGTGATCATCGTCGACAATGTCGTGCGTCGTGGCGCCCTGGCCGACGGCGATCCCGGCGACCCCGCGGTCCGCGGGGCCCGGGAAGCGCTGGGACTGCTCGCCGACGAGCCGCGGCTCGAGGCCACCGTGCTGCAGACCGTGGGCAGTAAGGGCTGGGACGGATTCGCCTACGCCGTGGTCACCGGCTGACCGGTGCCGAATCGCCGTGCCCGACCCGGTCGGGACGGTCGGCGAGTTCGGTCCAGAAGTCCACGTACGCCTGTTCGTGGCCGATGCCGAGTTCCAGGATGCGGGAACGGGATTGGGCCCGCACGGTATCGGCCGGGTCGATCTCGGCGTGCATGGCGCGGTAGCGGTCGAGCCAGCGGCGGTGCTCGGCCGCCTGGCGGCGCGCGAGGGCGATCACGTCCTCCGGTGCGCCGAGGTCGGCGAAGAACAGTTTCACCTGCGCCGGATCACGCGTCTCCGGCGGCGGGCACCCGGGGTCGGCCAGCCATGCGCGTAACGCCTCGCGTCCGGCGTCGGTGAGCTGGAATACCCGGCGCCGGCGGCCGGTCTCCTCGGCGTCCTCGTGCAGCAGGCCGCGCTCGGCCAGCCGGGCCGGAATACGGTAGAGCTGGGCGTGCGGCACCGGCCAGAAGTAGTCGACGCTCTCCTCCATGCGCGCTTTGAGTTCATAGGGGGTGAGCGGGCCGTGCCGGGCGATGAGCCCGAGCACGATATGGTCCTGCGCTCCCAGATCCGCCATGGTCGTCAGCTTTCGGTTCGGCACGTCTCGGTTCGGAACGGCATTGACACGGTCTCACTGAGACTATAGCTTCATATCCGTCATACCGTATCAATGAGACTATTGGAGTGGACGTGCGCGCATACGGAATCGAACTCTTCGACCGGTGGACGGCGATGTGGAACGGGGAATTGGAGCTCGCGAGCCGAATCATGGCCCCGCACTTCACACTTCGGTATGCCCAGCCGGGCGCCGAAGCCTACGACGGCATCCATGACCCGGAGACGTTCGCGCGCCGGATCGCGGACTTCCGCGCGGCCGCGCCCGGGCAGCGATTCGAAACCCAGGGCGAAGCGGTCGTCGACATCGACGACCGCCGTACCGGGACCGTGGCGCGGCCGTACGGTTCGCGGCGACCGGTCGCCGGCGGTGAGATCGCCGTGAGCGGCACCGATATCCTGCGCGTCGAGGACGGGCTGATCGTGGAGGTGTGGTCGGTCTCCGGTGGCGTCCAGGGCCGGTCGTACTACTGAGCGACGGTCAGCCGTGGCGTGCGGCGAAACCGTCGCACATCGCCGACAGGCCCGAATGCAATTGCCGCACCGGATCGAGCAGATCACCGAGTCCGGTGCCTTCGAGGGGCGCCAGCGCGGGCGGGCTCGGCCAGCGCGGGGTGCCTTCGAGAAGTGCCGTCAGACCGGAGGATTCGTCGTGCTCGTCCTCGCGGGCGGCCAGAATGGTGGCGCTGACCTGCTGGAGAGCGATGCCGGCGATATAACTCCAGACCTCGAGAGCCATCGCGGTGGCCTCGCGGCGATCATCGGTCAGTTCGAGCAGACCTTCGGTCAGCCAGCCCAGGCACGCCAGGCTGTGCGGGCCGAAGTTGTAGCGCGGCACCGCGAAGGTGAACAGCACCCACGGGTGCAGCCGGTAGAGCTGCCAGTCGATGTCGGCGGCCGCGCGCACGCGGTCACGCCAGGTCCAGCCGGCTTCCGGTGCCGGATACGGGTAGCGGCGCGCGACCTCGTCGGTCATATCGGCCAGCAGTGCGTCCTTGTTCGGTACATGCCGATACAGCGACATCGCGCCCACGCCCATCCGCTCGGCGATGCGGCGCATGGACAATCCGTCGATGCCGTCGGCATCCGCCAATGCGATGGCGGTGTCGACGATCGCCGCCCGCGTCAGCCGCTCGGGCTGAGACGGGCTCGGAGAGCCCGAAGGCGCAGGTGAGGACGGGTGGGAAGGTTTCGGCATCGAAACTCGCTTTCCTTTCTCCGGCCGGATGCGTACGCTGTACCCCGGTCGCGTACGACGTACGCACGAGATGAAGGATAGGTGATGGTCGGCATTGAGACCTCGGCGGCGGGCTACACCGCGCCGAGCGCAACCCCCCGGCGGGCGTGGCTGGGTCTGGCGGTGTTGATCCTGCCGGTGCTGCTGGTGTCGATGGACATGTCGGTGCTGTACCTGGCGATGCCGACGCTGACCGAGCATCTGGACCCCTCGGCCGAACAGCAGCTGTGGATTCTCGACATCTACGGATTCATGATCGCCGGACTGCTGATCACCATGGGCAATCTCGGTGACCGCATCGGCCGGCGCAACATATTGCTCGCCGGCGCAACGGTTTTCGGCATCGCCTCGCTGCTGGCGGCCTTCGCGCCCAGCGCCGGGGTACTCATCGCGGCGCGCGCGCTGATGGGTGTCGGCGGTGCGACGCTGCTGCCGTCGAGCCTGGCGCTGATCTCGAGCCTGTTCCCCGAGGCGCGGGCCCGTGGCACCGCCATCGGCATCTGGACGGCGTTCTTCGCCGGCGGTTCGGCGGTGGGACCGGTGATCGGTGGCCTGCTGCTGCACAAGTTCTGGTGGGGGTCGATCTTCCTGATCAATACGCCGGTACTGCTGGTGCTGCTGGCGCTGGGACCGCTGCTGCTGCCCGAACACCGCTCCGCCGGTCGCGGACCGCTGGATCCGGTGAGCGTGATCATGTCCATCGGCGGCATCCTGCCGCTGGTGTACGCGGTGAAACGAGCGGCGGCCGAGGGCGTCGACGCGGTCTCGGTGGTGCTCGGCCTCGCCGGTGTCGTAGTCCTGGTGGCATTCGTGCGGCGCCAGCGCACTCTGGCCGAACCGCTGCTGGATCTGAGCCTGTTCCGGCGCGGCCTGTTCCGCGTGGCGATCGGGTCGTCCACGGTGGGCATGATGTCGCTGGCCGGAATGAGCTATCTGACCAGCATGTATTTGCAGTCGGTGGCCGGTCGCGACGTCCTGGGCGCGGCGCTGCTGGGTATTCCGGCGGCGGTAGCGGTGTTCGTGTGTTCGATGGGCGGGGCGCGGGTGGCGCGCCGGCTCGGTACGCGCGGCTCGTTCGTGCTGGCGTTGACTGCGGCCGCGGTCGG
>NZ_BAFQ01000085.1 GCF_000308375.1 Nocardia aobensis NBRC 100429
TTGACGAAGGAGATGGTGTCGGCGGCCGCGGTGATCGGCAGGTCCTGCGGCAGCACCACGATGCCGCCGCGGCGCGCGACCGTTTCGGCCATGCGGCGCCCGGCGACCGCGGTCATGTTCGCGACCACGATGGGAATGGTGGTGCCGGTTCCGTCGCTGGTGGACAGGTCCACATCGAACCGCGACGACACATCGGTGCGATTGGGTACGAGGAAAAGATCGTCGTAGGTGAGGTCGTACGGCGGCGTGTGTCCTGGGAGAAACTGCACTCCGGCCATTGTAGGGGAATCGATCATGGCAGGGTGGGTGCGAGAGGACCGTCGAGAAAGGATCGCCCATGCCACGGATCGCGACCGCCACCGAGGTCGACCGGACCGAACTGCTCGACTTCGCCCGCGAGCGTCACCGCGGCGTCCTGGTCACCACACGCGCCGACGGCGCCCCGCAGATGTCTCCGGTGACCTGCGGCGTCGACGGCTCCGGCCGGATCGTGATCTCCACCTATCCCGGGCGGGCCAAGACCCGCAACGTCCGGCGCGACCCGCAGGTGTCGATCTGTGTGCTGTCCGACGACTGGGACGGCCCGTACGTCCAGATCGACGGGCGCGCCGAGGTGCTCGACATGCCCGAAGCGCTGGACGGACTGGTGGACTACTACCGCTGCATCGCGGGTGAGCATCCGGACTGGGACGACTATCGCGCGGCGATGGCGCGGCAGAACAAGTCGTTGATCCGGATCGAGGTGCAGCGGTGGGGGCCGGTCGCCACGGGCGGATTCCCGCCTTCGCGGGATTAGGCGGCGCCGGGGC
>NZ_BAFQ01000084.1 GCF_000308375.1 Nocardia aobensis NBRC 100429
AAACCGGCAAGGTGCTCAAACGCCTGCTGATCGGCGGGAATACCGAACTGACCGGCCCGTTTCATCCGGCGGCCGAGTTGTGACCGCTCACCAGGCCACGCCCGGGTGGCCTCCTCATTTGTCACGAGGATGGGCGAAAGGCGTCCATCGGGGTCTCGTTACGGTTACGTTATAAAGGCAGCGCAGTAAACGGGCGGGGGAAGGAAGTTTTCGCCAATGTCTGTTGCCACGCCGGGTTCTGCCGCCTCGCCGAGCGCATCCGGCGACGCCACCGCCACCTCGACGCGCCCCGGCCTGACCATGTCCGGTCAACTGCTGTCGTCGCCGTTGAAGGATGTGTGGTCGCTGTCGCGGCACATGGTCGGCCACTTCGTCGAAAACGTCGCACCCTGCGGCACCCTCCCCGGCGACGCCATCCACGGCGACATCACCACCATCACCCGCACCTGCCTCGAACTCGCCATCAGCCTCCTCGACGGCCGCGACATCCCCGAAAAAACCGAACGCCTCAAAGACGCCGCCGCCGCCTGGGCCCGCGAAGGCGTCCCCATCGACACCATCCACCACGCCATCCACGAAGGCTTCAAAATCGGCTTCGACCTCGTCGTCACCAACGCCACCACCAAAACCCGCACCAACACCACCACCAGCGGCAGCACCAACAGCGGCAGCACCAACGGCGCAGGCGCCCGCAACAATGCCGCCGACGCGGAACCCACCCTCACCCTCACCCACACCGACTACACCAACCTCCTCCAAGGCGCCAAACTCCTCGTCGAAATCCTCGACACCATGACCACCGCCGTCTCCGGCGCCTACGTCCGCGAACTCCGCGCCGTCGTCTCCGAACACCACAACGCCGTCCACACCCTCACCTCAGCACTCCTCGGCGGCCACCCCACCAGCACCATGGCCCGCGAATGCGGCATCGAAATCGCCGACAACTACCACATCCTCGCCCTCCACATCCCCCCACACCCCGACCAAGCCAACCCCCACCTCGACCCCACCATCATCGCCCGCCGCAAACTCCGCCGCCTCCAAGCCGCCCTCGCCACCACCACCAA
>NZ_BAFQ01000083.1 GCF_000308375.1 Nocardia aobensis NBRC 100429
GCGACTGGGTGAGGTGTGTTCGTCGCTCAGTTTGCGGCGCAGTGTCGCGGGACTGACGGCCAGTTCGGCGGCGATCTGCTCGACGCCGGGCCAGTGCCGTGGTCCGCCGCGTTCCAGGATCCGGCGTACCTGCGCCGCGGTGGACACCGCATCGTCACCGCGGCCGATCACGGCCTGAGGTGCGTTGCGCAGGAAGCGCAGCAGATCGTCCTCGTCGCGCACGAGGGGTGCGGTGAGGACGGCGGCATCGAAGACCAGGGCGGGATCGGGTGCCGAAAAGCGTACCGGCGCACCGAAGATCAGGTCGTAGTCGTCGAGATCGTTGGGCGGATAGGGGACTTCGACGCGCAGCAGTCGCAGCGAGCCGCCGACCGACCAGTCCAGGAAGCGGTAGACGACCATCAGCATGGTGTCGATGATCAGGCCGTGCGGATGGCGGATATCGCTGAGGTCGAACGCGATTCGCGCTTCGCCGGCGTCGGTGCTCAATCGCAGCGGCGGGAAGCCGGGCAGGGCCTTCTGGAACATCCGGAACCGGTGCAGCGCGGCGGCGATATCGCGGGAACCGAGCAGGGCGAAGCACACCAGACGGAAGGTGCCGCGCGGCATCGGATGGCCGCCCAGTCCGAGTAGTTCGTCGTCGGTGCTGCGCCACAGTTGCTGCACCAGGTGCACGGCTTGTCCGACGGTGACGCGGGCGCGTCCTTGATCCAGCAGTTGCGGCGCGATCCCGGCTTCGGCGAGCAGTTCCCCGGTGTCCCAGCCGCGCCGGCGCGCGAGGTCGACGATCGCGTGCACCCGCCCGATGGGCAGGGTGAAGGCGGTTGACGGCGCGGGCACGCAGCGACGCTATCAACGCCGCGTTCCGATGGTGGTGACCGCCTCGGCGGCCGGATACGCCGGGTTCGTCGGTGGGCGCGACTACCATCGATCTTCCCGCCGTGGCGCGGGCGTTCCGGTGTCGGAAGGAGTGCGATGAATCCTGCGACGATGGCCTCCTGGCAGGTGGTGCGGCCAGGCCCGATCGACGAATCCCCGCCGGTCCGCACCCGGATCCCGATTCCGGAGCCGGCCGCGGGCGAGGTGCTGGTGCGGGTGCTGGCCTGCGGGGTGTGCCGCACCGATCTGCATGTCGCGGAGGGGGATCTGGCGGTGCATCGGCAGCGGGTGGTGCTCGGCCACGAGGTCGTCGGGGAAGTGGTCGCGGTGGGTGAGGGAGCGACGGCCGTCGCGCCCGGTGACCGGGTCGGTATCGCGTGGTTGCGCAGCACGTGCGGGGTGTGTGCGTACTGCCGTCGCGGCGCGGAGAATCTGTGCCCCAATTCGCAGTACACCGGATGGGACGCCGACGGTGGTTATGCCGAATATGCCACGGCGCCTGCCGATTACGTGTATCCGCTGCCTTCCGGGTACGCCGATGCGGAGTTGGCGCCCTTGCTGTGCGCGGGCATCATCGGCTATCGGGCGCTGCGGCGGGCGTCGTTGCCGAAAGGGGGACGGCTCGGCATCTACGGCTTCGGCGGGAGCGCGCATCTGGCCGCTCAGGTCGCTCTGGCTCAGGGCGCCGAGGTGCACGTGATGACCCGTGACGCGGCCGCGCGGGAGCTGGCCCTGGGGCTGGGCGCGGCGTCGGCGCAGGGTGCGGCCGATCCGCCGCCGGTGCCGCTGGATTCGGCGATCCTGTTCGCGCCGGTCGGTGATCTCGTCCTGCCCGCGCTGGCGGGGCTGGATCGAGGCGGTGTGCTGTCGATCGCCGGCATTCACCTCACCGATATTCCGGCGCTGAATTATCAGCGTCATCTGTTCCAGGAGCGTGAGGTTCGTTCGGTCACCGCCAATACCCGCGCGGACGGACGCGAGTTCCTGGAGTTCTGCGGCCGGCATCGGATGCAGGTTCGCATCAACCCCTATCCGCTCGAATCCGCCGACCGGGCCCTGGCCGATCTGGCACACGGCCGGTTCGCCGGTGCGGCGGTGTTGCTTCCCGGAGCCCGGTGACCGCGGTGGCACCCGGTACCATCGAATTGGAACGTGTTCTAATTCATGACCGGGCCGGCGATGCGGGAGGATGCGATGGCGGCAGAGCGGCAGACGGCGGGCAATGGTCGCGGGGCGGCCGGCGGGCGATTCGGCACCCGCGTATCGCGCACGAACTCGGTGCCGGCGGGCCGGATGGTGGATCTGCCCGGGCGCGGGCGGACCTATCTGGTCGATATTCCCGGGCCCGAGGGCGCGCCGACGGTGATCCTGTTGCACGGCCTGGTGACCACCGCGATGCTGAACTGGTTCCCGGCTCTGGCGGAGTTGTCCGAACACTATCGGGTGGTGCTGTTCGACCAGCGCTGGCACGGGCACGGAATCCGTTCGCCGCGTTTCGATCTGAACGATCTCGCCGACGACGTCGTCGCGGTGGCGGAGCTGACCGGCGTGGAGCGGCCGATCCTGGCCGGGTACTCCATGGGCGGTATCGTCGCCCAATCGGTGGCGCACCGGCGGCCGGACCTCGTCGGCGGCCTGGTGCTGTGCGCGACGACCTACCGGTTCCGGGAGAAATGGCGTGAGCGGCTGTTCCACGGCGGTATGGCGCTGGTGGCCGGGGTGATGACCGAGACGGCCGGGCGCCGAGTGGCGGAGGCGGCGAACAGGCTGCCGCATATGCCCGAAATATCCTGGGAGACAGGGCGAATGGATCGGTGGGCGCTGGCCGAGCTGCGCACCACCAGCGGGTGGGCGATGACTCAGGCGATCGCCGAACTGGGGCGCTTCGATTCCTCGCCGTGGCTGTCGAGCCTGGATGTGCCCACGGGCGTGGTGATCACGACACACGACCACGCGCTGCCGGTCTACCGGCAGCTGGAAATGGCGAAAATGATTGCCGGAGCGGAGATTTTCCTCGTCTCGGCCGGACATGCGGCCTGTGTACTCGAGGCGGACGCCTTTGTCCCTGTACTCCTCGAGGCCTGCGCGGCGGTGGCCGCTCGGCGGGAGAGCTGACGCGCTCAGCGCTGGGCGTTTGCCGCCTTCAGGAGCGCTGAGATGCTGTCGTGGACGGCGTCGGCCATCCGGTCCGGATCGGGGACCAGTTCACGGCAGGCGATGAAGCCGAAATCGAGGTCGCCGTTGGCCGACAGCACCGTGACGTTGAGGCCCGCGCCGTGGAACACCGGGCCGAACGGGAACAGTGAGTCGATGCGGTGGCCGAGGAAGTACAGCGGCTGCTGCGGTCCGGGCACATTGGAGATCACCAGGTTGTGCACCACCGGATGGCGTTCGGCAAGTTTGAACGACGAATAGGCGCGCACCGCGATCCGGAAGGTGTTCGGCGGGGCGTATTCGGCCCAATCCTGCAGGAAGTCCGCACCCAGGACTTCGTGTTCCTCCTTCGCGCCGACGTTGCCCTCCGCGATGAGCCGCAGTCGTTCCACCGGATCCTCGACGTCGGTGTAGAGCTGAGCGAACAGGGTCGACACCTTGTTGACGCCGCGTTCGTGCCGTGAGGTCTCGTGGGTGGAAACGGGTACCGAGGCGATCAGCGAGGTCTCCGGCAGTTCGTCGTGTTCGCTCAGATATTGCCGAAGCGCCCCCGCGATGACGGTCAGGACCACGTCGTTGATCTTCACATCGAACGCCGCCCGGATCTCCTTGATGTCGGCGAGCGGGGCGGTGGTGAAGGCGACGCTGCGATGGCGGGTGATGGTTCGGTTGAACGGCGTGCGGGGCGCGGTGAACGGCAAGGCCATGCCCTGTTTGTCGGCACGCCGGCGCTGCACCATCCCGCCCAGCTTGCCCAGTGTCTTCGGCACCATGCCGACCACGCCGAGTTTCGCCGGCATCCGCACCAGCCCCTCGGCGGCGAGGGCGAGATCGTTGGGCTCGCCGGACTCCGTGTGGTTCTCGGCCGGCGGATCGGGGTAGCGCACACCCGGTTCGGCGTCGCACAGATACGCCATCATGTTGGCGCCGGTGACGCCGTCGACGGCGGCGTGATGGTATTTCGAGACCACGGCGACCTTGCCGTCGGCCAGGCCCTCGATCACCCACATCTCCCACAGCGGCCGGTCGCGGTCCATCGGTTGCGCGGCGATGTCGCCGACGAGTTCGGCCAGTTCCTTCGGCCCGCCGGGGGAGGGCAGCCCGAGGCGGCGGACGTGCCGGTCGAGGTCGAAGCCGGTATCGGTGACCCAGACCGGGTGGTCGAGGTCGAACGGGACCCGATGGACGCGGCGGCGCATGGAGGGGATCAGGTGCAGGCGGCGCCCCAGTTCCTCCTTCAGCGCGGTGAATTCGTAGTTCGTCCCGTCGGCGGGCGGGTCGAGAATCAGCAGCGCGCACACGTGCAGCAGTTGGGTGTCGGTCTCCAGGTACAGAAAGCTGGCATCCAGCCCGGTCAATCGCTCCATACCTCTAGACTATTAGAACACGTTCTAGTTTTGGCCGAAACGGCCGGGGAGTTCGGTCACATTCCGGTGGGTTTCGTGCCAGCGATCAGTTGCGAGACGGTCACGAAACCGTAACCGCGCGAACGGAGTTCCGCGACGATGCGCGGAATCGCCGCCGCGGCGGCCGGTTGGTACATCGCATGCAACAAGATGATCGATCCCGGCCGGGCGCGGTTCACCGTGTCCGAGACTATGACATCGGTGCTCGCGCCACCGGTGGAATCGGATTCCACATCCCACATCACGGTGGTGCGGTCGTGATCAGACAGATACCAGGGCAGCGCGACCAGCTTCTTGCCGTAGGGCGGGCGGAAGGTCACCGGGCCGTGGTACCCGGTGCGCTCGATTTCGGCATCGGTGCGCTCGACCTCGCCGCGGACCGTCGCGGGAGTGACGAATACGAGCCGTCGATGGGTGTAGCTGTGATTACCGAGCTCGTGCCCGGCGGCCGCGATCTGCGCGCCGTAGTCGCGATGGGCGGCCAGGTCACGGCCGACAAGATAGAAGGTGGCCGGAATATGTTCAGCGGCAAGTGTTTCCAGGATCGCCGGGGTGCGGTCGGTGGGGCCGTCGTCGATGGTCAGCGCGACGACCTTTCCGGCAGTGTCGACGCGGTGGACCACGCGACCGGCGACCTGGAAGGTCCGCGAATTCATCAGGACGTAGGTGCCGGCCGACAGCACCGCCGCGAGGACGACGACGAGCGCGCCGCCGAGCAGAAGCCTGCGTTTCACCGGCGAAACCTACCACCGGACACCGGGTCCGGTGGTAGGTGCGGATTCACCAGTGCAGGCCGGGCAGCCGGTTGATGATCCGAGCCGCGGGGGTGGGCAAGCCCATCAGTGGCTGCACCACCGGTGCGAGCGCCAGCAGGGGGCTGCGGCCGCCGGTCTCGGTCGTATCGCTCGATGCGGTGCGGCCGTGCCGGGCCGCGGCGGAGTCGGCGGTCCGCCGGAAGCCCTGGTGCAGAATGGCTTTCTTCACCGAGGGCATCACCGTGTCGATGACCTGGGCGAAGGTGCCGATCGGTGTGTCGATGCGCGCGGGGCGCTCCTCGAGGGCGCGCACCACGATCGCCGCCGCCTGTTCGGGGCTGTGCACCGGCAGTGATCGGTACATCTCGGTCGGTGCGATCATCGGGGTGCGCACCAGCGGCATCCGCACCGAGGTGAAGGTGATGCCGGCGTCGGCGTTCTCGACCGCCGCGATCTCGCTGAAGGTGTCCAGCGCCGATTTGCTCGCCACGTAGGCGGCGAAACGCGGCTGTTTGGTCTGCACCGCGATCGAGGAGATGTTGACGACGTGGCCGAAGCGGCGTTCCCGCATGGCCGGCAGCAGGGCCAGGATCAGCCGCACCGCGCCGAAGTAGTTGACGGCCATCGTCCGCTCGAAATCGTGCATGCGATCGGTGGAGTTCAGCACGGAGCGACGGATGGAACGTCCGGCGTTGTTCACCACGTAGTCGACGTGGTGATGGTCGGCGAGCACCTGCTTGACCAGCAGCTCGACCGCCTTCTCGTCGGTGATGTCGCACGAATAGCTGTAGGCGTCGCCGCCCTGTTCGCGCACCTGGGCCGCCGCCGCCTCGAGTTCGTCGATCCCGCGCGCCACCATCAGCACCGTCGCACCGCGGCGCGCCACCGCATGCGCGGTCGCCAGGCCGATACCGGAGGAGGCGCCGGTGATGAGCACGATCCGGCCGCGCAGCCGGTCGCCGCCGCCGTGCCGGCGTGCCCGGTCGGGATCCAGATGTGCGCGCCAGTACCGCCACAGATTTTCGGCGTAGGTGTCGAAGGCGGGGACCTCGAGGTCGATGCGGCGCAGCAGCGCCCGGGTGGAATCGGAGACGAATTCCGACGCGAACGACGTGTGCGGGGCGACCTCGGCGGGAATACCGAACTGGCTCAACAGGAAATCACGCGCCGCGGTGACACCGGGCAGGCGGTTCAGCGTCGCCAGTGCGGTGTGACTGCCCGGAACCGGGCCCACGCCACCGGATGCGCCGGCGGCTCGCGAGAGCGCGCTGTAGATCTCGGTGAACGGCTGCGGACGCGGATTGACCAGGTGGAAGGTGCGCTTGTTCAGACCCGGTCGGCCGATCAGTTCGACCATCGCCTGGGCGACGTAGTCGACCGGGACGATATTGGTCGCGCCCAGATCCGGCAGCGGCAGCGGCAGCCCGCCCGGCAGTGCGGCCAGCCGCGCGATGGCGGGGAAGAAGTAGTACGGACCGTCGATCTTGTCCATCTCACCGGTGCGCGAATCGCCGACGACGATCGCCGGGCGATACACCCGCCAGCGCAGTCCCGTGCTCTCGCGCACCAATCGCTCGGCAGCGAATTTCGTTCGGTGATAAGGAGATTCGAGGTTCTGGCCGAGATCGAAATCGTCTTCGAAGAATTTTCCGCGATGGTCACCGGCCACCGCCACCGACGAGACGTGGTGCAGCATCGCACCCAGTTCGGTGGCGAGCGCGATCACCGCGCGGGTGCCGTTCACGTTCGCCGCGTAGGCGGATTCCTCATCGGCGGTCATGTCGTAGACCGCGCCCAGATGTACCACGTGCTGCGCGGCCGGCGGTTCGTCCACCAGCCCCAAACCCTGGGCCGTCAGGTCTCCGACCAGCGGAAACACTCGGTCGGTGGCATTCCATCGGGTCGCGAGCTCGGCCAGTTTGGCCGCCGAGGCCTCACGCACGAGCACGTGCACCACGGCGTCGGTATCGGCGGAGAGGAGTCCTTCCACCACGCGCCGTCCCAGAAAACCCGTCCCACCGGTCACGATATAGGTAGCCATTACCCCTCCTTGCATGTCGAACATGTTGTTGCACAACGTTGTTCGTCCGACATGCGTCGGTGGATGCGGACTGAACGAAGCGGCCTCTATCAGAATCGAGGGCGCTGTAGGAACCCCTGCGTGCCTAACTGGTGAGTAACTTTAGCTGGCGGCGACTTGTGCCCGCAACCAAACGGCGCCCCCTGCGGTGTGGGACTGGTCACCACGTGGGAGCGCCGATCGGTATGTGTAACAACGATTTTGATGTAACTCAGAGACGCATCTGGCTATCGACTAGCGACCTTCCGGTCGGCTGTCCAAGAACGCCGGAGGAGGGTTCAGCCCTCGCGGCGGACCGGGAATTCGCTTGCCAGATCGGCGAATACGGCAGTATTCAGATCGAAGGCGCGCCGGCACTCGCCGAGCACCCGCTGCTTCTCCAGATCGTCAACGGCCAGTTCGTCGAGCAGGGTGCGGTAGCCGCGCTTGAAGGCGGCCGGATTCGCGATCTGATCGAAGACGTAGAAGCGCACACCGTCGCCCCGCTTGGGCAGCTGCCACAGCTTCGCCGCGGTGCCGCGAATGACCTGGCCGCCCGACAGATCGCCCAGATAGCGGGTGTAGTGGTGGGCCACGTACCCCGCGGGCCAGTGCAGCGCACACTCGGTGATCCGGGCGGCGTACTCGGCGGTGGCGGGCAGGGCGGTGATGTCGTCGCGCCACTGTGGCCCGCCCAGATGTGCGAGATCGTCCTCGAGATGGGCCAGGCGCGCGAGTTCGGGCCGGATGAACGGACCGGCGACCGGATCGTCGGCGAGCACGTCCCAATGCGCCTCGAGTGCCTGATAGATGTGCCAGAGCTGGCCGGTATAGCGATAGAACGCGCTGACGTCCAATGCGCCGCCCAGCATGTCGCTCATGAAGGTGGAATTCTCGGCGCGCTCGTGCTGTTCGGCGGTGGCGGAGCGGATCTGCGCGGAGAACGGCACGGGCTGCTCGGTAGAGGTGGCGTCCGGCATGATCGGAGATTTCCTCGCTTCGTAGGACGACAAGTATGGATAACCTAACTTCGCCTCCGACGATACCGGCCCGAGAGCGCGCCGGAATCAAACTTTCGGACGAGAAACCCACGCGCGGCCGTGCAGGCGGCGACCAGCGGCTGCCGGTGAACTGCCGTTTCGTCGCCAGCGGCGGACGGGTGAACAAATCGTGCAAACCTCATCGTCTTTGCGAGTTTTCCGCCATTTTCGCGGAGGTTTGCACGAAAAGTTCAGCACGACCGCCTCCGGCCGTGTCCGTGTCGATCGGCGCACCGTCCCGGCGGTGGACACGGATCGTTCGTGAGCGCGGTCTTCCCGCTCGAGCGGGGCGCCCATGCGATTCCGGCGGCAGAACCCTTGCGGATCAATCGCTTTGGGGCGGGCGATCGTATTTCTCGATCGTGGCTTTCGACGTCGATCGGTCCTGCAGGACCAGCTCCCACGGCCCCACGTTCACGTCGAAGTTCTTGCCGAAGCCCACCCACTTGCCCGCCAACCGGGTGGCGGTGAGCTCCGACAGCAGCTGGATCGCCCCGAAATAACGTGCCCCTTTGTAGTAGCCGCTGGGGGCCGTGGTTTCCGACCAGGTGCCCGTCGCGATATGCCCGTCGAGGGTGAGGTCGAGTTCGAGTGTGCCCGCCGCCGACTTCGGCAGGCTGCGGACGGTGAGCCTCTGTTCGTGCTGGAGCACGACCACGTAATGCGACGACGTGAAGGTCTGTTCGCGGCCGGAGGAGTAGAACTCATAGCGGGACAACCAGATTCCGGAGTACGTGCCGGCATTGGGCTGCGGTGCGGCCTGGCCGGGATGGCGCTCCCGGGGGACGTCGCCGATGGCCGAGTGGACTTCATGGCCGGCCGTGTCGTCGCCGGACAGGCTGCGTCCGGCCATCACCGCGCCGAATCCGAGGCTTTCGATGGGCAGGCGCATCACCTGTTCCAAGGCCCGCGCATGTGACGGGCGGGGATGGGCGGTCGCGCCGGATTCCCATCGCTGGACGAGTCGTTTCGTCGCGCTGACGCATCCGGCCTCGCGCAACATGCGGGCGAGATCGTCCTGGCTCAGTAGCCGTGCCGTGCGGGCGGCGCGCAAGGCGACGTTCGGCGTTCCCATGCGCCCACCGTAAAGCAAATGACGCCTGAATGTCGCCCCATTTGTGTACCGATTGACGCCGCTTTCGTCGTCGCCCGAAGGCGGCGGTCCGCGCGAATCTGGACGCGGCCGCGGTGGCGAGGGCTTCGGTTTCCGGCGCTGCGGCATTCCGAACCGGACAGCGAGGGGAGTGTGCGATGTGGATGTTGTTCTTGCTCACCGTGGGATTGCTCGTGTTGACCGTCGCGCTGGTACGCGCTCCGCTGCGTGGCGAGGTGCGTCGCCGGGATCAGCGGTCGTGAAAGATGTGCTCCCGGTCGCGCTGGGCTGGGTGCATCCGGAGTCGCCGTGTCTCGACTGGGATATCGCTCAGGTGCGGCGGCTGGCGGAGCGGCTGGGCTATCGGCTGGTGTGGGTGCCGGAGGCGAGTCGGATACCGCTCGCCGATCAGGTCCGCGCGGCCGGTGCCGAAGTCGTAATCGCACCGTCGGCAGAGCATTTCGACTTCCTTGCGCTGAATTCGGTGATGGCGGTCGCCGACGTCGAGACCGTGAACCCGCGACTCTCGTTCTCGCGATGGGCTACCGGATGGCAACCCGGCCGGGAGCCGAAGTAGGGGCGGGGTGACGATAGGAGTTGCGGCGCGTTCCGTCGGCGCGGGTCCGGTGTGGCGGAACCGGTGATTTCCGGGCGTTCGCCCGCCGCGGGCGAAGAGAACTATTCGGGCGAAAGCGGCGAGTTCGGACAAGCTCGGACAAGTCGGGCGCAGGGTGGCGCGTCCGAGAGGCCTTGTGTTACAACGGTTTTACGCATCGTTCACTAAGCTAACTAAATTTTGGAGAGGCGGCGGAATGTGCGGAATCGCGGGCTGGGTGGCGTTCTCGGACGACCTCACCCGGCAGCAGGGGGTTATCGATGCGATGACCGAAACCATGGCCTGTCGCGGGCCGGACGGGCGAGGCACCTTCGTTCGTGAACACGCGGCACTGGGGCACCGGCGACTGGCCATCATCGACCTGCCCGGCGGCGCGCAGCCGATGACCGTGCCGACCCCGGCGGGCGACGTCGGCATGGTGTACTCGGGCGAGGCCTACAACTTCCGGGAATTGCGCGACGAACTGCGTGCTCTCGGGCACACCTTCGACACCGACAGCGACACCGAAGTGGTGCTGCACGGCTACCTGCAGTGGGGTGAGTCGGTCGTCGACCATCTCAACGGCATGTACGCCTTCGCGATCTGGGACGAGCGCCATCAGAAGCTGGTCATGGTGCGCGATCGGATGGGGATCAAACCGTTTTACTACTACCCGACTCCCGACGGCGTGCTGTTCGGCTCCGAGCCCAAGGCCATCCTCGCCAACCCGCTCGCGGCCAAGGCGGTCGACCTCGACGGCCTGCGCGAGCTGTTCGCCATGACCAAACAGCCCGGCTGGTCGCTGTGGAAGGGTATGGCGGAGGTGCTGCCCGGCACGCTGGTCACGGTGGACCGCAACGGAATTCGCACCCGTACCTACTGGCGGCTGCATGCCGTCGAGCACACCGACAGCCAGGAGCGGACCGTCGCACGGGTGCGTGAATTGCTGACCGATATCGTCGATCGCCAGCTGATCTCCGATGTGCCACGCTGTGTGCTGCTGTCGGGCGGGCTGGACTCGAGCGCGATCACCGGACTGGCCGCGGCACGGCTCGCCCGCGACGGCGAGCAGTTGCGCACCTTCTCGGTGGATTTCGCCAACCAGGAGCAGAACTTCGTTCCCGACGAGATGCGCGACACCCCGGATTCACCATTCGTGCGGGAGGTGGCGGCGCTGGTGCGCTCGGCCCATCGCGACGTGATGCTGAATCCGGCCGATCTGGCCGATCCGGCGGCGCGGCGCGCGGTGGTTACCGCCCGCGACATCCCGGTCGGTTTCGGCGATATGGACACCTCGCTCTATCTGCTGTTCGCGGCCATCCGGCAGCAGTCGACCGTGGCACTGTCGGGGGAGTCGGCCGATGAGGTGTTCGGCGGGTATCGCTGGTTCCACGACGAGGTGGCGCTGAAGGCGGACAACTTTCCGTGGCTCGCGTTCAACAGCGCCCTGACCGGCGACGCACGCTGGCAGATCCTGAACCCGGCCCTGCGTGAACGGCTGCGGCTCGAGGAGTTCGTCGCCGACCAGTACAGCGCCGCGGTGGCCGAGGTCGAGCACCTCGACGGCGAATCCGAGGTCGAACACCGGATGCGGACCGTCTGCCACCTGCACCTGACCCGATTCGTGCGCACGTTGCTCGACCGCAAGGACCGCGCGTCGATGGCGGTCGGCCTCGAAGTGCGGGTCCCGTTCTGCGACCACCGCCTGGTCGAATACGTCTACAACACCCCGTGGTCGCTGAAGACCTTCGATGGCCGGGAGAAGAGCCTGCTGCGGCATGCGGCCGAGCATGTGCTGCCGGAATCGGTCGTGCAGCGGGTCAAGAGCCCGTACCCGTCGACGCAGGATCCGGGCTACGCGGCGGTGCTGCAGCAGCAGGCGAAACACGTTCTCGCCGAGAGTGATCCACGGCTGTTCGAGCTCATCGACCGGCAGTGGCTGCAGCGGGCGGTCGCCCTCGACCCGGCGGGCCTCGACAGCGCCGTGCGCGCCGGATTGGACCGCATCATCGATCTGCACACCTGGCTGGAGCTGTATTCTCCGCAACTGCGGCTGGATTGAGCGCTCCCTCGGGCCGGCTCCGACCACGCGTCGAGGCCGGCCCGGACGCTGTCCGCGCTGTTCAGAGGTGGTGCCGGAGATTTGCTGGGGTACCGGAACAAGCTCGTGAACATTATTTACTAATAGGTGTTCACAAAACGGGTGTGGTGTGGTTCACTCCTAGGAACGTGTTCCAAAGGAGGTACCGTGTCCGCGCCGTCTCTGCCGTCCATCAGTCACGATTTCGATTTCACCGACCCCGATCTGCTCTCGCAGCGCCTGCCCGTGGCCGAATGGGCCGAACTGCGCCGCACCGCTCCGGTGTGGTGGGTCGACCAGCCCAACGGAGTGAGTGGCTTCGACGACGGCGGCTACTGGGTGGTGAGCCGGCTCGACGATATCAAGGAGATCTCGAAGAACTCCGAGGTCTTCTCCACGCAGGAGAACACCGCGGTGATCCGCTTCAACGGCGAGATCACCCGCGAGGAGATCGAGATCCAGCGGGCCATGCTGGTCAATACCGATCCGCCGGCGCACGACAAGCTGCGCCGCATCATCTCGCGCGGCTTCACCCCGCGTGCGGTGGAGAGTCTGCGGGCCGCGCTGCGCGAGCGCGCCGAGCGGATCGTGCACGAGGCGAAGAAGACCGGCGGCGGCGACTTCGTCCAGCAGGTGGCCTGTGAGCTGCCGCTGCAGGCCATCGCCGAACTTCTCGGCGTACCGCAGGAGGATCGCGGCAAGCTGTTCGAGTGGTCCAACCAGATGATGGGCTACGACGACCCCGAGTACGCCGACAGCTACAAGATGGCCAACGCCCAGGTCATGGGCTACGCGTGGAACCTCGCCGAGGAGAAGCGCAAATGCCCGGCCGACGACATCGTCTCCCAGCTGCTCAACGCCGATGTCGAGGGCGAGGCGCTGGGCTCGGAGGAGTTCGCGTGGTTCGTCATCCTGCTGGCCGTGGCAGGTAACGAGACCACCCGCAACGCCACCACCCACGGCATGAAGGCGTTCGTGGACAATCCGGCGCAGTGGGAGCTCTACAAGGCCGAGCGGCCGCGCACCGCGCCCGACGAGATCGTGCGCTGGGCGACCCCGGTGATCGCGTTCCAGCGAACCGCGTTGTCGGACACCGAAATCGGCGGCCAGGCCATCAAGAAGGGCCAGCGGGTCGGCCTGTTCTACTCCTCGGCGAACTTCGACGAGGAGCGTTTCGACAAGCCGTTCGAATTCGACATCATGCGAAACCCGAACCCGCACGTGGGATTCGGCGGCACCGGCACCCACTACTGCGTCGGCGCCAACCTGGCCCGGCTGCAGCTGGATCTGATCTTCAACGCCATCGCCGACGTGATGCCCAACCTGCGTGAGGTTTCCGAGCCGGTCCGGCTACGCTCGGGCTGGTTGAACGGAATCAAGAGCTGGCAGGTCGCCTACGAGTGAGCGCCGCGGCCGCCGGGGCAGCACCCTCGGCGACCCCGGTCTCCGGCGGCCCAGGACACAGTGTGCGCACCGGCCTCGACGTACCCGTGACGTCGAGGCCGGTGCGCATACGACGAAGGACGACGCATGACAGCCGCACGACGGGGCCGGATGCCCGCGGTCAGCGACGCCGATATCCGGCGCGTGGCCCGCACGCTCCTGGTGGAGCAGGGTCCCGAGGCGGTGACCCTGCGCGCCATCGCGCGTGAGTTGGGTATCACCGCGCCCGCGTTGTATCGGTACTACGCCTCGCGCGACGATCTGGTGGGTGCGCTGCGCAGCGATATCTGCGCCGACCTGGCCCAAGAGCTCGTCGAGCAGGTGGCCGAGCTGCCCGAGGACGGCATGGTCCAGCTGTTCGCCATCTGCAAGGGTTTCCGGCAGTGGGCCCTGGCCCACGCCCACGAGTTCACGCTCGTGTTCGCCTCGCCGGCCGGTGGTTCGGCCAGCGCCATGCGGCAATTCGACGAACCGTTCGGCCGCATCTTCCTGGAGGCCGCGGGCCGGCTGCTGACCACCTACGACATCGTCACCCCGCCGACCGACGTGATCCCGCACGCGCTGCGCGAAGACCTCGTCGGATTCCAGACCGAACTGCTCGCCGTGCTCGCCGAATCGGGGCAGAAATTCCCCGCCGAGAAGCTGGACCTGGGCGTCACCTATCTGATGATCCAGTTCTGGGCGCGGCTGTACGGGCACGTCACGCTCGAAGTGTTCGGCAACTACCCGATGCCGGTGGGTAATCCGGACGCCCTGTTCGATGCGACGCTGGCGGATCTGGCCCGCTCCATCGGATTCGCGGCCTGAGGAATCTCGGGCGAAATCGATCCTCCGGCTCGGGGCCGCGGACCCGGCGGTCTCAGGTGAAGTCGTCGGGTCGCACCCCGGTGACCCGCCGCAGGATCCGCGGGCGGCGCAGCCACCGGGCGAACCACTCACCGAGCGTGATACCGCCGCCGAGGGCGCAGCCGACCACCAGCGCGGCGAACATCTGATTCAGCCCGACCAGCAGATCGTCGTTGATCAGCGCGAACAGGCCCCGGTAGACCTTGAGACCGGGAAGCAGCGGAGTGATGCCCGCGATGGCGACGACCAGCGGAGGCGTCACCGCACGGCGGGCGAGCAGACCACCGGCGAGACCGATCGCGGTGGCCGAAACCGCCGCGGCGATCACCGGACCGAAACCGGCGTGCTGCACGAACAGATAGCACACGGTGATCCCGGCACCACTGAGGGCGGCGACGGTGAGGGCCCGGCGCTCGGCATAACAGGCGAGGGCGAAGGCCGCCGCCGCCACCGCACCGGCGGTGATCTTCAACGGCAGATTGGTGATGTCGTAGGACGGCGACATGTCGATCGGCGGCACCTGCGCGCCGAAGGCCTGGGCTCCGCGCAGCGCCAAACCGACGCCGCCGATGATCGCACCGGTCATGACCAGTACTTCCAACATGCGGGCCGCGGCGGTGATCGGTGCGCCGGTGATCGCGTCCTCGACCGCGCCGACCAGCTGTAAACCACTGAGCAGCACGGTGATTCCGGCCGCGACGATCAGGCTGGGATTGGTTTCCAAACCCTCGGCGAAGGTTTGCAGCAGGATCGCCGGCAGGGTGGCGATGATGCCGCCCATCATGTTCTGGAAGAAGAAGGGCAGGCCGCGCTTGTTCAGTTCGCGGTTGCAGCGGTCGATCAGCAACGTCGTGGCGAAACTCACGACCGCGACCAGCGCGCCACCGCCCAGCAACAGCGCGATCGACGCCGCCAGCAGCGACCAGCCGAAAGTGGCGATCCACCGGTTGTAGGGGTGCGGCGCGGTGGTGATCGCGTCGAGCGCGGCGTGCGCCTCCTGGGGTGGCACCACCTCGCGGCGGATCCGCCGGGTGAGACGGTCGACGGCCGTCAGGCGAGTGAAGTCCAGCGAGCGGTACTGCACCACCCGCATGGTGCTGGCGGGTGGCAGCGACGGACCCCGGTCGGCGGAGATGCGAATCGAGTTGTAGGTCACGTCGATATCGCATTGCGCCAAACCGTATGTCGCGGCGATGAATTCGACCTGTGTGCTGGTGTCGGTCACGGCGGTGCCCGAGGCGAGCACCACCTCGCCGACCCGTTCGGCCAGGTCGAGTACCTCGGTTACCGCGGCGTCGTCGGTGAGATCGATCGGCTTCAGCGGGGCCGGTGCCTCGACCACCGAGTCCACCGTGGCGCGCCGCTGCGCGACCAGCCGATCGGTTACCGCTCCCATCGCCCGATGCCACAACGAACTGGGCTGGGTCTCCGGCCCCGTGCGGACGAGTTCGGGCTCCAACTCATCTGTCACACGACACACGGTAGTCGGCGCCGATAGGCGGTCGCGGATCAGCTCCCTCTCCCCGGCGGGAGTGGCGAGCTGGGCAATTCGCTGGTTATCACCGGCGTGTCCGCACTCCCGCTACAGTCGATAACCATGGGCACCGATACGGCTACGGGTACCGAAGCAGCAGATTCCGTGAGATCGAACTCCGCGCAGCCGGAGGCCGGGACATCGAACACGGGGACATCGAACACCGGACCATCGAAGACCGGGAAGTCGACCGCCGACCATTTGCGGGCCGCGCTCGACGGCCCGTGGCGTGAGGTCAGGGAGCAGGCGCGCCGGCAGCTGGTCGACGACCGGTTGTTCGGCGATCCCTATCTCGACTACCGCCAGGCCCGTGCGCGGGTGCTGGAACAGATGCGCCTCATCGCCGAATTCGGTTATGCGGAAAAAGGTTTCAGCCTGGAACACGGGGGAACCGGCGATCCCGGCGGTGCTGTCACCGGCCTGGAAATGCTCGCCTACACCGATCTGTCGCTGTGGGTGAAGGCCGGTGTGCAGTGGGGGCTGTTCGGCGGCGCGGTGGAAAATCTCGGCACCGACCGCCACACCGACGTCGTCAAACGACTGCTGTCGCTGGATCTGCTCGGCTGTTTCGCGATGACCGAATCCGGGCACGGCAGCGATGTGGCGAATCTGGAGACCACCGCCACCTACGACCCGGCGACCGGCGAATTCGTGGTGCACAGTCCTACCGCCTCCGCTCGCAAGGACTACATCGGCGGCGCCGCCGAACACGCCCGGATGGCGGCGGTCTTCGCCCAGCTGATCACCGGCGGCGAAAGCAAGGGCGTGCACTGCTTCCTCGTGCCCATCCGCGACGAGGAGGGCAACGACCTGCCCGGCGTGACCACCTCGGATTGCGGTCTCAAGGGCGGTCTGCCCGGCGTCGACAACGGCCGCATCGAATTCGATCACGTCCGGATTCCGCGGGAGAACCTGCTCAACCGCTACGCCGACGTCGACGCCGACGGGACCTACCGCTCCGATATCGAGAACCCGAGCCGCCGGTTCTTCACCACCCTGGGCACGCTGGTGCGCGGGCGGGTCAGTGTCGGTGGTGCGGCCGCCGCCGGTGCGCGGGTGGCGTTGAGTATCGCGCTGCGCTACGGCGACAAGCGCCGCCAGTTCTCCGATCCGGACGACGGCAGCGAAACGCTGCTGCTGGACTATCGCAGCCATCAGCGCCGGCTGTTTCCGCATGTGGCGCGCGCGTTCGCGCTGTCGTTCGCTCAGAACGATCTGGTGCGGCGCATGCACCTGGTGCAGACCGGGCAGAATCTGGACCCGGAAGCGCAGCGCGCGCTGGAGAAGCGGGCCGCCGGCCTGAAGGTCGCGCAGACCCGCCACGCCACCCGATCCATCCAGGAATGCCGTGAATGCTGCGGCGGCGCAGGCTATCTCACCGAGAACCGGCTGGTCACCCTGAAGGCCGACACCGACGTGTTCACCACCTTCGAAGGTGACAACGTGGTGTTGACCCAGCTGGTGGCCAAGGAGCTGCTCACCGCCTACTCCGACGAGGTGCGTGATCTCGACGCTCTGGGCTGGGTGAAGTTCGCGGCCACCATGGCGCGCGATGTGGTGCGCGAGACCTCGGGTGTGCGCCAGCTCATCCAGCGTCTGCGTGACCGTTCCGACGACGGCGTCGACGAGGGCGATCCGGCCCGGCGTTCGGTGCAGCTGCAGCTGTTCGCCGACCGCGAGGACTATCTGACCCGTACCGCCGCGCACCGGCTGCGCGCGCGGGCCGAGGAGACCGGCCCGTTCGAGGCGTTCAACAACGCGCAGGACCATATCCTCGCCGCCGGTGAGGCGCATATCGACCGGCTGGTGCTGGAGGCGTTCATCGAGGGCATCGCCGATATCGAGGATCCGGAGGCGCGAGCGCTGGCCGACACGGTCTGCGATCTGTTCGTGTACTCCACCATCGAACAGAATCAGGCCTGGTACATCATGCACCGCTTCATGTCGGTGGATCGGGCCAAGTCGGTGCGCCGCGGTGTCAACGAACTCGTGGACCGGTTGCGCCCGGAGTCGGCCACCCTGGTCGAGGCGCTCGGCGTGCCCGAGGCCATGTTGCGCGCGGCGATGCTCGACGACGCGAGCGTGCACCAGGGCGCGTGAAGCCGTGCTCGATATCGGCGGCCGGTGAGGGTGGGGCAGTAGCCGGACGCGGCTATGGTCGACAGGTGTCCGCTCCACCGCCGGTCGCTCGATATCGAGCGCGTCTCGTTGCCGCCGCCGTCACCCTGATCGGCCTGTTGATCACCGTGACGGTCCCCCTGAGCTTTCCCGCCGGCGGGGGACCGACCACGTTCGACAGCGCGATCGGTGACGAGGTGCACGAGGGCCTGGACGCGCATCGGGGTGTCTACGACGCGCTGGTGGTGCCGAGCAACGCCTATATCGTGTTGCCGCTGTTGCTGATCGGCGTGCTCTACTGTGTCCGGCGGCGCGACTGGTGGGGTGCCGGATTTCTGGTGGTCGTCCCCGAGCTGGTGGTCGCGATCAACACCTGGGCGCTGAAACCGCTGTGGGACAGGCATTTACACCACTACCTCGCCTATCCGAGCGGGCACACCGTCCAATTCGTCGCCATCGCGACCGGTGTGCTGCTCGTCGCCGCCACCGTGCGTTGGCGCATCGTCATCGGCGTGCTCGCCGCGCTCGCGCTGGCGGCCGTGGCGGTGGGCATGGTCGGGCGCGGCTATCACTATCCGACCGACGTCGTCGGCGGCACCGCCTTCGCGATCGCGGCGGTAACCGCGTGCTGGACGGTGACGACGACACTGCGCCTGCGGTACGAGAACCGGCGGCTTCGGGCAGAGGACGCCGACGAGACCGGAACCGGTGGACAGGCGGAATCGGGTCGCGGGGACACCGATCGCACGGCGGGCACGCCCGCGGCCTGAGCCGGGTGCGGCTCAGCCGGGCCCGAAGTTCAGGACCAGCGTGATCACGAACCACACCACCCAGGCAGCCCCGACGAGCATGCCGATCGCGAGCAGGATACGCAGCACCGCCCGGCCGGGATCGATCCGGTCGGCCTCCTTCGGATACAGGTTCCACGGGCTGTACCAGGGCATCGTGATCGCGGCCGGGAGCCCGTAGGGCTGATCGGCGTGGGCCTGTTCCTCCATGAACGCTTCGGCCTGTGCCTGCTGCGGTCCGCCGTACCACAGCGTGGTGTCCACCGGTCCGCCGAATCCCTCGGCGACGAGATCCTGCGGGGCGGGCAGATACGGCAGGATGCCCAATCCGCGGAAGGTGAGTGCGACGTCGTTCACCGTCCACTGCGCCCGGCCCTGCGAGGTGAGCGCGGTCAGGCAGTCGGCCAGCCGCTTGGGGTCGTCGCCGAGCACCACCTGGAAGCCGGGATCGTTCCACAGTTGACGGATCGTCGGGTTCGCGCCGTGCGGCGGCACCACCACGACCACACCCTGCACGACGCGCTGGCCCAGTCCGCGTTCGGCCAGCCAGTTCTGCAGCGCGTGGGTGTGCTCGCGGGAGCGGTCCAGCGGTGTGCCGCGCTCGCTGCCGTCGAAACTCACCACGTGCCCGCCGACCCGCCACGGCCCGTTCAGCGGGACCTCGAGGTCGCCGCTCACCCGCTCGACCAGGGCCTCGGCCTCGATCACCACGCAGGTGGTCGGCGTCCAAATCACCGCGTCGAACTGATGCAACCGGTCCGCGTAGAACAGACCGCAGTTGACCGTCGCGACGCCCTGCGGGTCGTCCGGACCCTTCCAGGTGCGCAGCCAGTCGATGAGGACCCGCTCGGCCAGGGTTCCGGCCGCGTTCTGCACTCGCACGAGCATTGGCGACCGCCCTTCCGTCGACACTCGATACCGGAAAGCATAAGGGGCACTACGGGTCCGGGGGAGACTTCGACGCGCCGGTGTCGGCGGTCAGCGTTCGGCGGGCGCGGGATCGATCGGCGCGATGGGCAGTCGCAGCGCGCCGGGCGCGCTGTCCGGCACGGTGGCGTAGTACGGGGCGACCGGGTCGATACGACGGTAGGCCGCGCCGAGTTCCGGGCGCGGGTCGGCCTCACCCTTGTTGGGCCAGAACGCCATCGCGCGTTCGGCCTGCGCGGTGATCGTCAGCGACGGGTTCACCCCGAGGTTCGCGGTGACCGCGGATCCGTCGGCGATATGCAGTCCGGGGTGGCCGAAGACCCGCTGGTACGGGTCCACCACACCGCTCTCGGGCCCTTCGCCGATCACGCAGCCGCCGATGTAGTGCGCGGTGGCGGGGATGTCGAACACATCCATGACGAGGCCGTGTACGTCGCCGTCGACCTTCTCGCCGAATCGGCGGCCGACCTCGTGCGCGAGCGGAATCCAGGTCGGATTCGGTTGTCCGGTGCCCTGCCTGGTCTTCAGCTGCCCCCAGCGGCGGAACGAGGTCAGCGAATTGTCCAGTGACTGCATCACCAGCAGGATCACCGACTTCTCCGAGGCATGGCGGGCGTTGAGACTGCGCGCGAACACCAGCGGGTGCAGCACGATGGCCAGCAGGAAGCGCAGGAATCGGAACGCGCCGCCGTCGACGATCGGCACCGACATCGGGAACAGCGCGTTCTGTCCCTTGCCGTAGTGGCAGACCTCGATGTGGGTGTCGGGCTCGGGGTGGATCGAGGAGGTGATGGCGATGCCCTCGGCGAAGTCGCGCCGCTGCCGGCTGACCACATTGAGAATGGCCTCGGAATTGCTGCGGGTGAGCTCACCCAGCCGGGGCGAGAGATTCGGCAGCACCTTGTCGTCGCGCATCTTGTGCAACAGCTTCTGGGTGCCCAGCGCCGCGGCGGCGAAGACGACCTGTTCGGCGGTGAAGGTCTTGCGGCCCTTGCGAACCCAGCGGTCCGCACGCTGCGTCTCGATCGCGTAGCCGCCGCCGACCATCGGCCGGACGCGGGTCACGGTGGTCAGCTCGAAGACCTTGGCGCCGGCCTGTTCGGCGAGGTAGAGGTAGTTGGTGGGGGTGGTGTTCTTGGCGTTGTGCGGGCAGCCGGTGAAGCAGCGCGCGCAGTGGATGCAGCCGCTGCGGCGCGGGCCGGCGCCGCCGAAGTACGGGTCGTCGACCTCGACACCGGGTTGCTCCTCGTTGAAGAACACGCCGACATTGGTGGGGTGATAGGTATCACCCACGCCGAGATCGTCTGCGATGGAACGGATCACCTCGTCGGCGGGCGTCACACGCGGATTGGGCGCCACGCCCAGCATCCGCTTGGCCTGGTCGTAATAGGGCGCCAGTTCGCTGCGCCAGTCGGCGATATGAGCCCACTGTTTGTCGGTGTAGAAGTTCGGCAGCGGTTCGTAGAGGGTGTTGCCGTAGATCAGCGAGCCGCCGCCGACGCCCGCGGCGGAGAACACCGCGCACTTGCCGAGCAGGCTGATCCGCTGCGGGCCGGTCAGGCCCAGGCGCGGCGCCCAGATGGACTTGCGCACATTCCAATTCGACTTCGGAATGGACTCCGCGGGCCAGCGCCGTCCGGATTCCAGCACGGCCACCCGATAGCCCTTCTCGGTGAGACGCAGCGCACTGACGCTGCCACCGAAACCGGAGCCGATCACTACCACGTCGTAGTCGAAGTCGGGCATGTCTTCCTCTCGTCACCGCATCCACAATGAAACGATTTAGGACTCATTGTGTCACGTGCTGGTGTGCCACCCTGCCGGATGCGACTGATAAACCTATCGTGCCGCCGCACCCGTCGCGGCGTGCCCGAATGGCGCGGCGCGATCGGTTCGGGTAAGCAACAGGCGTGAGCAACCGACCGGCCGGCGGGTCCGGCCCCGACCATCAGGCCTCCGAGCATTCGGAGCCCGCGCGCGAACCCGCGGACGTCGCGGCCGGCGCGGAGACCGACCGCATTCTCACCGTGCCGAACGTGCTGAGTGTGTTGCGGCTGATCGGCGTGCCGGTCTTCCTGTGGCTGTTGCTGGTCCTGCATGCCGACGGCTGGGCGTTCGCGCTGCTGGTCGCCAGCGGTGTCACCGACTACCTCGACGGCAAACTGGCCCGGCTGCTCGACCAGTACTCGCGGCTGGGCGCCCTGCTGGACCCGTTGGTGGACCGGTTGTATCTCATCGCCACCGTGCTCGGTCTGCTGGTGCGCGGAATCCTGCCGTGGCCGTTCGTGGTCGTACTGATCGGGCGCGACCTGATCCTGAGCGCGACGCTGCCGATCTATCGCCGCCGCAACCTCGATCCGCCGGAGGTCATCTACCTCGGCAAGGCCGCCACTTTCGCGCTGATGTCGGCGCTGCCGTGGTTGCTGGCCGGCCAGATGGATTGGGCGGCCGCCGGTTTCGGCCGGGCGTTCGGCTGGGCGCTGCTGTGGTGGGGAACCGCGGTCTACGTGTGGACGGGTCTGCTGTATCTGCGCAAGGCCTTCGCGGTCGCTCGGACCATACCTGTTGCGCCGCGAGCAACTTCGTAGCGGGTGTGGCGATCCGCCGTGTCGGTCCGGGTCGATAGAGTTGTGCCGAACGCCGGTTGGCCGACGCCCGTGAAAGGACGCCCCGTGAGAGGAATCAGCCTGTGACCAACCTTCCCGAGGACCTTCGCTACACCGAGGAACACGAATGGGTGCAGCGGATCGCGCCGAACCGTGTCCGGGTCGGTATCACCGACTACGCCCAGTCGCAGCTCGGTGATGTGGTGTTCGTGCAGCTGCCGGCGGTCGACACCGTGGTGTCCGCCGGCGAGGCGATCGCCGAGGTCGAATCGACCAAGAGCGTCTCGGAGATCTACGCCCCGCTGAACGCGAAAGTCGTTGCGGCGAACGAGGATCTCGACTCCGAGCCGGAGTCGTTGAATACCGACCCCTACGGTGACGGCTGGATGTTCGAGCTGCAGATCGACGACGCCGAGGCACTCGAAACCGCCCTCGGCGCATTGCTCGATGCCGCAGGTTACCAAGGAGTTATCGAGGGCTGAGTCAGCCTTCCCAGTTCTACCTGCACGGGTGCGGCCCAGCAGGGTACGGTCAATGCCAACAGATGTGCCGGCGGCCGGTGCCGGGAACTCTGCCGGAACTTGCCGGTGACACCTGACAGCGCGACAGCCGGTCGCGATGGGTGGCGCGGGTCGAGGGCAGTGCGCTCGGAATTGGCGCCGGATACCGGTACGGAAAATCGGTTCGAGGAGGAGAGCAAGGGTGAGCGAGAACAAAGACCCGGGATACGGGGAGAGCGCGGCCGAAACGACTTCGGTGTTCCGCGCTGACTTCCTCAACGAGGTCGACGCGTCGCGCTCCGGTGAGCAGACCGGCGAGCAGCCGGTGCAAGGGGTCGAGGGGCTGCCCGCGGGTGCCGCCCTGCTGGTGGTCAAGCGCGGTCCCAACGCGGGGTCGCGGTTCCTGTTGGATCAGCCCACCACGTCGGCGGGCCGTCACCCCGACAGCGACATCTTTCTCGACGATGTCACCGTGTCCCGTCGGCACGCGGAGTTCCGGCAGGACGAGGACACCTTCCAGGTCGTCGACGTGGGCAGCCTGAACGGCACCTACGTCAACCGCGAGCCGGTGGATTCCTCGGAGCTGCAGAACGGTGACGAGGTGCAGATCGGCAAGTTCCGGCTGGTCTTCCTGACCGGACCGCGGCCGCAGGTCAACGAGCCGAGCGCATAAACGGCCGAGGCGGATTCTACTGATGACTGGCGCAGCGCAATGGACACGCGGAGGAATGTCGATCGGCTCCGTGCTGGACCTGCTGCGTCCGGATTTTCCGGACATCACCATTTCCAAGATCCGCTTCCTCGAATCCGAGGGGCTGATCCGCCCGGAGCGCACGCCTTCGGGATATCGCAGATTCTCGGTCGCCGATGTCGAGCGGCTGAAGTTCGTGCTGACCGCGCAGCGGGATCAGTATCTGCCGCTCAAGGTGATCAAGGAGCAACTCGAAGCGATCGACCGCGGCGCGGCGACCCTGGGTGTGCGCGAAGCGCGGGCCCGGGCCGACGGCGCCGGTGTGGACGGCTCGGGGCGTGCGCCCGAGTCCACCCGCACGGTGGGCGCACCCGCGGCGCCCCGGCGGCTGGGCGTGGTGCCCGGTGAGGTGTCGCCGGACGAATTGCGCCTCGATCACGAAATGCGCGTCACGCGTGCCGATCTGCTGGAGCAGGCCGGGATAGATGAGAAATTTCTCACCGAACTGATTCGCGCCGGGCTCATCACGCCCGGCGCTGCCGGATTCTTCGGCGCCGAGGCCGTCACCTTGGCTCGCACCGCGCAGGCGATGAGCGAATTCGGTTTGGAGGCACGGCATCTGCGGGCGTTCAAGCTGGCAGCGGACCGGGAGGCGGCGATGATCGCTCAGATCGCCGCGCCGATAGCCAAGAGTCGCGACGCCGATGCCCGGGCCCGCGCGGAGGAGACGGTACGCGAGTTGGCGGCGCTGTCGCTGACGCTGCATACCAGCTTGGTGAAGACGTCGGTGCGGGCTTCCCTCGGCGGCTGAATTCTTCGCCTAGACTCGGTGATACGGCCTGCCCAGCTGGGCTCGTGCGGGCGGCCGGCGAGTATGGGAGGCCAGTGCGATGAGTGAAATGCGTGTGATCGGCATCCGGGTCGAGCAGCCCCAGAACCAGCCCGTGTTGCTGCTGCGTGAAGAGTCGGGCGACCGTTATCTGCCCATTTGGATCGGTCAGGCCGAGGCGACCGCCATCGTGCTCGAGCAGGAGGGGGTGACCCCTATCCGGCCCCTGACCCACGACCTGATCAAGATCTTGATCCACGACCTCGGCCACACCTTGAAAGAGGTGCGAATCGTGGATTTGCAGGAGGGCACCTTCTACGCCGACCTCGTCTTCGACAACGACGTGCGGATCTCCGCACGTCCGTCGGATTCGATAGCTATCGCCTTGCGGGTCGGTTGCCCGATCTACGCGGAGGAACCGGTCCTCGAGGAAGCCGGGCTGGTGATGCCCGACGAACGCGAGGACGAGGTGGAGAAGTTCAAGGAGTTCCTCGAGTCGGTGTCACCGGACGATTTCAAGGCCACCGACAGCTGAGCTGTCTCGAGGGCACCGACAGCTGAGCTGTTTCGAGGGCACCGACAGCTGAGCTGTTCGGAAGTCCGGCTTGATCATCGGCCACCGCGCGCGGCGGTGAGATGATCTTGGACTGTGCTCTATACCTCACGTAGAGGGTGAGAAACACGCCGCACGCGGAGTTTGGCTCCATGCCCGTGCTGCCGAGACAATCGACAGAGTAGCCTCGACAGTTAGGCCGTTGTTCTTCTTCGGCGATGCAGTGAGGGAGTAGCAGTGGGAGACCGACCGCAGCAACCAGCACCCGACCCGCGGCCCACCGCGGTCGTGCAGCCAGGGCTGTTCCCTGACGACACGGTGCCCGACGAGCTGGTCGGTTACCGCGTCCCCAGCGCATGCCAGGTGGCCGGTATCACCTACCGGCAGCTCGACTACTGGGCCCGCACCGGGCTCGTCGTCCCCTCGATCCGCAGCGCCACCGGTTCAGGCAGCCAGCGTCTGTACTCCTTCAAGGACATCCTGGTCCTCAAGATCGTGAAGCGGCTGCTCGACGCCGGTATCTCACTGCAGAACATCCGCATCGCCGTCGATCATCTGCGCAGCCGCGGGGTCGAGGATCTGGCCGGGATCACGCTGTTCTCCGACGGCACCACCGTCTACGAATGCTCGTCGCCGGAAGAGGTCGTCGATTTACTGCAGGGCGGGCAGGGGGTCTTCGGCATCGCCGTCAGCGGAGCCATGCGCGAGCTGACCGGCGCGATCGCCAACTTCCCGGCCGAACGCGCCGAAACCCACGAGGCGAGTGACCGGCCCGAGGACGAACTGGCCTATCGCCGCAAGGCCCGGGAGAACCGCAAGACCGGATAGTCGTCCGCGCCGAATGTGACGGAGCCGACTGCGTGCTGAGCTGGGTCGGCAACATGGCGTTTACCGCGCACCGCTTAGACTGAGGGTGCGTCGCCGCCGTGCGGGAGAGTTCCGGGTACGTCCTGGACGCCGAAGGAGCAGCACCTCCCCGTCAATCTCTCAGGCATCAGGGACCGTACGGAGTTCGACGCCTCTGGAAAGCGGCGGCCGCACACAATGCGGGCCGCCCGCCCATGGGGAAAGGGATCGCGCGCGACCCCGAATCTCTCAGGCGCCACGACAGAGGGGGAGGGCCGACGACCCGCCCGAGCCTTGGAGCTGCCGTGACCCGTAGTTTCGCCGACCGCCACATCGGACCCGACACCACCGAACTCGATCGGATCCTCGATACCGTCGGCGTCGGGTCGATGGACGAACTCGCCGCACGTGCCGTTCCCGCGAGCATTCTGGATGCCGCCGGCGAGACCGGGCTGGACGTGCTGCCGCCCGCGGTCTCCGAACACGACGCTCTGACCGAGCTTGCGGCGCTGGCACATTCGAACACCGTCGCCACGTCGATGATCGGCCTCGGTTATTACGACACCCTGACCCCGCCGGTGCTGGTCCGCAATCTGCTGGAAAACCCTGCCTGGTACACCGCCTACACGCCGTATCAGCCCGAGATCAGCCAGGGCCGGCTCGAGGCGCTGCTGAACTTCCAGACCATGGTCTCCGATCTGACCGGGATGGAGGTGGCCAACGCCTCCATGCTGGACGAGGCGACCGCCGCCGCCGAGGCGATGACGCTGCTGCAGCGCGCCAACCGCAAGAGCACCTCCCAGCGACTGCTCGTCGACGCCGACCTCTTCCCGCAGACCCGCACCGTGCTGACCACCCGGGCCGAGCCGCTCGGCATCACGCTGGTCGAGGCGGATCTGAGTTCCGGCGAGCTGCCCGAGGGCGACTTCTTCGGCGTCGTCCTGCAGACGCCGGGCGCCTCCGGCCGCATCACGGATCCGGCCGCGGTGATCGCCGCGGCGCACGATCGGGGTGCGCTGGTCGCGGTCGGCGCCGATCTGCTGGCGCTGACGCTGATCACCCCGCCCGGGGAGCAGGGCGCCGACGTCTGCTTCGGCACCACGCAGCGATTCGGTGTCCCGCTCGGCTTCGGCGGACCGCACGCCGGATATCTCGCGGTGCGCACAGCGCACGCGCGGCAACTGCCCGGCCGCCTGGTCGGCGTCTCGGTGGACGCCGACGGCGACCGCGCCTACCGGCTCGCGCTGCAGACCCGCGAACAGCACATTCGCCGTGAGAAGGCGACCTCGAACATCTGCACCGCGCAGGTGCTGCTGGCGATCGTGGCCGCGATGTATGCCTCCTATCACGGCGCCGATGGACTGCGCGCGATCGCGCGGCGGGTGCACGGCCATGCCGAGCGGCTCGCCACCGGCCTCGGCGACGCGGTCGTGCACGAACGCTTCTTCGACACCGTGCTGGTCTCGGTGCCCGGCGGAGCCGAGGCCGTGGTCGCCAAGGCGAAGGGACGCGGGATCAATCTGCGCCTGGTCGACGCCGATCACGTCTCGGTGGCCTGCGACGAGGCGACCACCGATGCCCAGGTCGCGATCGTGCTGGAGTGCTTCGGCGCCGACGGAATGCCGGAGACGGCCGCGCTGCCCTCGATCGAGACCCGGACCTCGGCCTATCTGACCCATCCGGCGTTCACCCGTTATCACACCGAAACCGCGATGTTGCGGTATCTGCGGCAGCTGTCGGACAAGGATATCGCCTTGGACCGCAGCATGATTCCGCTCGGTTCCTGCACCATGAAGCTCAACGCCACCGCCGAGATGGAGCCCATCACCTGGCCCGGTTTCGCGCGGCTGCATCCGTACGCGCCGGTGGAGGACACCCCCGGGATGCTGCGCGTGATCGAGGATCTGGAGCACTGGCTGGCCGCGGTGACCGGTTACGACCGGGTGAGTCTGCAGCCCAACGCCGGCAGTCAGGGTGAGTACGCGGGATTGCTCGCGATCCGCCGCTATCACCTCGACCGTGGCGACACCCACCGCGACACCTGCCTGATTCCCTCCAGCGCGCACGGCACCAACGCCGCCTCGGCGGCCATGGCCGGACTGCGGGTGGAGGTCGTGAAATGCCGGGACAACGGCGACGTCGATCTGGACGATCTGCGCGCCAAGATCGCCGATCACGCCGACCGGCTGGCCTGCATCATGATCACCTATCCGTCCACCCACGGCGTGTACGAGCACGAGGTGGCCGAGTTGTGCGCGCTCGTGCACGATGCGGGCGGGCAGGTGTACGTCGACGGCGCGAATCTGAACGCCCTTGTGGGACTTGCCCGTCCGGGACGCTTCGGCGGAGACGTCTCGCATCTGAACCTGCACAAGACCTTCTGCATCCCGCACGGCGGCGGCGGCCCCGGTGTCGGTCCGGTCGCGGTGCGCGAACATCTGGCGCCGTATCTGCCGGGCGATCCGCTACAGCCGGATTCGCACGCGGTGTCCGCGGCGCGGTACGGGTCGGCCTCGATCCTGCCGATCACGTGGGCCTATATCCGGATGATGGGCGCCGACGGCCTGCGCCGGGCCACGCTGACCGCGATCGCCTCGGCCAATTACCTTGCGCGACGGCTGGATCCGCATTTCCCCGTGCTCTACACCGGCGAGAACGGCATGGTCGCCCACGAGTGCATCCTGGATCTGCGCGAGATCACCAAGCGCACCGGCGTGACTGTCGACGATGTGGCGAAACGCTTGGCCGACTACGGATTCCACGCCCCGACCATGAGCTTCCCGGTCGCCGGCACGCTCATGGTCGAGCCGACCGAGAGCGAAAACCTCGACGAGCTCGACGCTTTCGCCGACGCGATGATCGCGATCAAGGGCGAGATCGACGAGGTCGCCGCCGGAACCTGGCCGGTCGAGCAGAGCCCGCTGCGCGGCGCTCCGCATACTGCCGCCGCCCTCGTCGGTGACTGGAACTATCCGTACAGCCGGGAAACCGCCGTCTACCCGTTGGGTGTGCATTCCGGCCGCGCCAAGGTGTGGCCCGCGGTCCGGCGCATCGACGGAGCGTTCGGTGACCGCAACCTGGTGTGCTCGTGCCCGCCGCTCGAGGCCTACACCGACTGAGTACGGGCCGAGCGCAGGCGGTCACTGTTCGGCGGCGACCGCCTGCGCGTAGGCCTCGGCGAGGCGTTCGGTGGCGGTCGGCCGGCCGGTGTCCGGGCGTGCGATGCCGAGATGGCGTTCGCGCAGTTCGTCCATGAATTCCGCCCACAGCTGCGGGCCGCCGGCCTCGAGCAGTTCCGCGCGGACCCGCAGTTCGTGGGTTGTCGGACGGTGTCGCAGCCCCCAGGAGCCCAGGGCGACCAGTACCGGAACGAGCTGGATGGCGGGTTCGGTGAGGCTGTAGGTGGCTCGCTGGCCGCGGCGGACCTCGTCGCGGGTCAGCAGTCCGGCATCGACGAGGGTTTTGAGCCGGTCGGCGAGGATGTTGGAGGCGATGCCTTCTTCCGACTGTGATTGCAGCTGCCGGAAATGGCGGCGGTCGCCGAACATGATGTCGCGCAGGACCAGCATCGTCCAGCGATCGCCGACCACCTCGATGGCGGCGTTGATCGGGCAGCCCGACCGCTGTTGCGCCGGCAGCTGTTCCCCCGGCCGCTGTTCCTCGGACACCGCACCTCCTCCATCAACTGCTTGCATCCTACTAGCACTAGCGGCTGGTGCCGCCGAGCGCTAGTGAATAGCAAGCACTCAACGCGCCGGAGCGCTACGGCGTGGTCAGCGCATGGTTGACGGCGGTGCCGAAGGTCATGTCGTCGGAGGTGCTGACCTTGGTGTAGGTGCCGCCGGTCTTCTGCGCCAGATTCTGCAGGGTCTGCGCGCCCTGGCCGCCGATCACGATCACGTCCACCCGCACCGGATGCGCGGCGTCGGTGGCGCCGGTGATATCGGAGATCAGCTGATCCCCGGTCACCGAGGAATTGTCGTTGGGGCCGCCGGTGATGAGCAGAATCGAGTTCGTCTTCCCCGAGGAGTAGTTCTTCACCGCACTGCGATAGGCGGCCTCCAGCGAGGGATAGGTGCGGTCGGTACTGGAACCGGCGAGCGTGACATTGCCCAGGGCCGTGGACAATTCGCTGCGATGCTGCGGGGTGAGTGCCTGGGTGGGCGCGACCATGCGGTAGGGGTTGCCGTCGGTCAATTGGTTGGCGTAGATCCAGGCGCCGGCGCCGAAATCCGGCGGCATGGTGTCGAGGGTCGACTGCACCGCGGCGAGAGCGTTGTTCAATCGCGACATGGAACCGTCGTTGGCGGCCATCGACGCCGAGGTGTCGATGAGGATCGTGGCTTGCACGCCCAGCACCGGGTGGGCGAGGACCGATTGCACGCGATCGAGAACCGATTTCGCCGGCACCGCGACCGGTGCGGCGGCCGCGGCGCCGAAACCGTTGTCGGTGAACAGCTTCTGTTGGTCGGGCGCGCGCAGGAAGTCGGCGAACACGCCGGCGACGAGGTTCTGGGTCTTGTCCACCCAGCTTCCGGTGAGCATCGCCGCGGGGTGATCGGCGACCGGCGCGGCGCCGGTCGGATGGAACAGCGCGACGTTCGGGCGCGTCTTGGCTTGCTGCTCGGTAACTGCTACGGCGTGGATGGGGGAGTTGGGGCCTTGTGCGGGATCGGCGACCGCGGCCAGCGCGGAGGCGGTGTCGCCGGATTCCGGTGCGTCGGCGGCCAATCCGGAGATGGCCGCGACGACCTGCCCGGACGCGGCGGCCTCATCGGTCAGCGGATCGGAGCCCGAGACGGCCGATCCGACCGCCACCGCGGCGGCCAGCGAATCGTCACCCGGAGGCATCGCCATCCGCAGCGGCCCCCAGCTGCCGAGGCCGATATCGCCGAGCGCCCCGCGCTGCAGACGCGCCAGATCCGACCAGCTGAGGTCGGCCTTCTCCATCGCCTGGGCCAGCGGACCGGGAGCGGCCACCGCGATCGGGCTGACGGCGATCGACGCCGGCGTGCCCTGGACCAGTCCCGGCACCCGCATCTGCTCGACCGCGCGCGACGAACTCGGAATCCAGAGACCGGGTTGCGGGCCCAGCTTGGCGTCCCAGTTCGGGGCGGTGAGCCCGGACACCATCGCGGCGCTGGTGCGTTCGGTGACCGACACCTTCGCGCAGTGGTCGCGCACCTGGGGGTGCGTGGCGTTGTAGCGGTCGGCGGCGGCGCGCACCGGAGCGGCGATATCGGGATCGACGGTGACGGCGAGGGTGACCGGACCCTCGATGCACTGACCGGCGGCGCTGCGGTTCTCCGATGCCGAGCGATTGCTGAGCCAGAACCAACCGGCGACCGCCGCGATCAGCAGCAGGACCGCTACCACGGTGATAACCAAACCTTTGCTGACGCCCCGTGATCCGTCCGCGCTGCGATGTGTGCCCACGATTTTCCAGTGTATGGTCACGCGAAAACCGGCGCTCGACCAGGATCGGTCGGGCGCCGGCTCGCGATGGAGGGAGTGGCGTGGACCACTCGCGCGGTGTCGGTGTCAGTCGCGGATCAGCTTGCCGCGGTCGAATTCGTGACCGCCCCACACACCGGACTGGCCGGTGGTGGCCGCGAATTCCGCGCACTGCCGGCGGATGGGGCAGCCGGCGCAGATTCCGCGCGCGTAGTCGAAGTCCTGCGACGGGTACGGGAACCACGCATCGTGGTTCGGGTCACCCTTGCAGGCCGCCTGCTCCCAGCTCTGCGTATCCGAGACCGGGAGCAGATCCACCAGTGTGAGTGCCGGAGTCGTAGTTGTCATATCGGATCCCTCCTTTCTCGGGATATGGGGGTGTTCACTGTGCGGCTGTTCGCTGTGCGCCGGTTGCTGTTCACTGTGGGCCTGCGGCGACGAGGTCCTTCCAGATCCGTCGCTGCCGCCGCTGCATGTCGGTGGGCGCCTTGGGTTCCCAGAGCAACCGCATCCCGGCCTCGTCCGGGGTGCGATCGGCCTTACGTGTGTTGCACGGTCCGCACGCCGCGATCAGGTTGTTCCAGGTGTTGGGTCCGCCCCGGCTGCGCGGGCGGATGTGGTCGACGGTGCGCGCCCAGCCGGCGCAGTATCCGCACCGGTGGTCGTCGCGCCGCAGCACGCCCGCGAGGGTGGCTCGGCTCTCGTCGTGTACGAGCACGCTGTGCTCGAGGTAGACGTAGCGCAGCAGCCGAATCGTCTGCGGCAGAGCGATTTCCAGATGCTTGGAACGAATCGGGAAATGAGGTTGCCGCTCGGCCACGGTCTCGGCGGTCCCGCTGATCACCAGCACCACCGCGCGGTCGGCGCCGATGTCGGTCAGCGCCTCGTAGGAGGCGTTGAGGACCAGCACCTGCGCGTGTATCCAGTTGTCGGGAGTGAGGGGTCTTTCGGCGTGACGAGACAGCATGGGAGTCACCATGTTTCGTGAAAGGCGGAACGAGAAGGAAGGCGGGAGCCGGTCAGGCGTGCTGGAAGAGGGGGCCGGATTCCCGGTCGGCATGCCGCAGCATGGGCTGCGACTGCTCGATGCCGGTCGAAAGTCGCTGCCCGGCAACACTGTTCATCTCGTCGCGCATACTCTTCGGATACATCGGCCACCTCCTCCTTCCCGTTACTCGTCGAGTGGTCCCACTGTGCCGGCGGGACCGGTTGATCATCGTTGTCATGGTGACACAGCGTTACCGCCGTTGTCGGCTCATTTTTTCGCCGCCGCAGGCGATCCGGCTGCGCGTCAACCCCCTGGTGCGGTGATTACAGCACCGGCGGTATGCGAAGTATTCCCGATCTCGCGACCTGCGAGTGTGCGCTCAGCCACGCCGGCGTCCCGAATCAGCCGGCGCGATGCAGCCCGAACCCGATCGCGCGGTGGCCCAGATCGTCGCGCAGTCGCAGGCTGCGGTCGTAGTCGCCACCGGCCTGGGTGCGGTAGGGAATCGGTTCGATCGTCTCGATCCGGCTCAGCCGTTCGCGCAGGTCGGCGGCGATATCCGCGAACCGTTCGGAGTCGACCCGGATGGTGCCGTGGACCAGGAACGGCGGCAGCACATCCATACCGGGGTAGTAGAGGATGCCGTGGTGGATGGGAAAGAGCAGGTCGTCGATGTGACCGTTGATGCCGCGCTCGGAATAGGCCGGCTCACGTCCGCCGATGGATACCACCAGCATGGCTCGACGCCCGCTCAGCGCGCCCGCGCCGTATCGGGGCAGCGCGGTGCTGCCCGAACCGTAGGCGAAGCCGTTGGTGAACACCCGGTCCACCCAGCCCTTGAGGATGGCCGGCATCGAGTACCACCACAGCGGAAAGTGCATCAGCACCACCTCCGCCCAGCGGAGTTTGTCCTGTTCGGCCGTGATATCGGCGGTCAGCGTGCCGTTGCTGTACGCCTCGCCGGAGGCCTGCATGAAGGTGTCCGCACCGGTCTCGCCGAAATCGGCGGCATCGGCCTGCGCCTTCCACCCCATCGCATACAGATCACTGACCACCACCTCGTGACCGCTAGCGCGGAGGTGGTGTACCGCAACATCTTTGAGAGCGCCGGTGAGCGAATCGGGTTCGGGATGCGCGTACACGATCAGAATTCGCATATGTGCCGACAACGGTTCGATGCCGCCACGCATTCCCGAGCCGGAGCGCTCGGCGGCGCCGAGGATCGACCTCGACACGTCGATCCCGGAGATGGCGCAACCCCGGTCGCCGACGACGACCGGGGTTGCGATGTCGGGCGAGTTCGCCGCGACAGAGTCGCGACGAGTCTCGGATCAGCCCTTCGCGGCGAGCGCCTTCGCCTCACGGCGGCGGCGGTGCAGGATGGGCTCGGTGTAGCCGTTGGGCTGGCAGGCGCCCTCGAGGATCAGTTCCTTGGCGGCCTGGAAGGCGATGCTGCCGGAGAAGTCGGGGGCCATCGGCTTGTAGGCCGGGTCGCCCGCGTTCTGCCGGTCGACGACGGGCGCCATCCGCTCCAGGCTCTCGACGATCTGCTCTTCGGTGACGATGCCGTGGCGCAGCCAGTTCGCCATCAGCTGGCTCGAAATACGCAGGGTCGCACGGTCTTCCATGAGTGCGACGTCGTTGATGTCGGGCACCTTGGAGCAGCCGACGCCGTGATCGATCCAGCGGACCACGTAGCCCAGGATGGACTGCGAGTTGTTGTCCAGCTCGTTGCGGATCTCCTCGGCCGACCAGTTGGTGTCGGTGGCGAGGGGGATCTCCAGGATCTGGTCGACGGTGGCGCGGGGGCCGCCCTTGGCGATCTCGGCCTGCCGCTTGAACACGTCCACCAGGTGGTAGTGGGTGGCGTGCAGGGTGGCGGCGGTCGGGGAGGGGACCCACGCGGTGGTGGCGCCGGCGCGCGGGTGGCCGATCTTCTGCTCGAGCATGTCGTGCATCAGATCCGGCATGGCCCACATGCCCTTGCCGATCTGCGCCTTGTGCTGCAGTCCGTCGGCCAGGCCGTTGTCGACGTTCCAGTCCTCGTAGGCGAGGATCCACTGCTGCTTCTTCATCTCGGCCTTGCGGATCATCGCGCCGGCCTCCATGGAGGTGTGGATCTCGTCGCCGGTGCGGTCCAGGAAGCCGGTGTTGATGAAGACCACGCGGTCCTTCGCGGCCGCGATGCAGGCCGCGAGGTTGACCGTGGTGCGGCGCTCCTCGTCCATGATGCCGACCTTGAGGGTGTTGCGGGCCAGGCCCAGTACATCCTCGACACGGCCGAACAGCTCGTTCGCGAAGGCGACCTCGTCCGGGCCGTGCATCTTCGGCTTCACGATGTAGACCGAGCCGGTCCGCGAGTTGCTGACCTTGGCGTTGCCGTTGAGCGAGTGCACCGCGATCAGCGAGGTGATCAGGCCGTCGAGAATGCCCTCGGGCACCTCGTTGCCCTCGGCGTCGAGGATCGCGTCGGAGGTCATCAGGTGGCCCACGTTGCGCACGAACAGCAGCGAGCGGCCGTGCAGCGTCACGTCGTTGCCGTCGAGGCCGGTGTAGACACGGTCGGGGTTCATGGTGCGGGTGAAGGTCTTGCCGCCCTTGCTGACCTCTTCGGCCAGGTCACCCTTCATCAGGCCCAGCCAGTTGTGGTAGCAGAGCACCTTGTCCTCGGCGTCGACCGCGGCGACCGAGTCCTCGAAGTCCATGATGGTGGTGACCGCGGACTCGAGCACGACGTCCTTGACGCCGGCGTCGTCGGTCTTGCCGATCGGCGATTCCGGGTCGATCTGGATGTCGATGTGCAAACCGTTGTGGCGCAGCAGGATCGAGCTCGGCGCGGACGGATCGCCCAGGTAGCCCACCAGGGCCGAGGAATCGGCCAGGCCGATGTCGGTGCCGTCCTCGAGGGTGACCTCGAGTTCGCCGTCGACGATCTTGTAGGCCTTGGAGCCGACGTGCGAACCGGTGATCAGCGGCACGGCGTCGTCGAGGAAGTTGCGCGCCCACTCGATGACCTTGTCGCCGCGGACCTTGTTGTAGCCGGTGCCCTTCTCCGCGCCGTTGGCTTCGGAGATGGCGTCGGTGCCGTACAGCGCGTCGTAGAGCGAGCCCCAGCGCGCGTTGGCGGCGTTGATGGCGAAACGCGCGTTGCTCACCGGCACGACCAGCTGCGGGCCGGCGGTGGTGGCGATCTCGTCGTCGACGTTCTGGGTGTCGATGGCGAAGGGGGCGGGCTGCTCGCGCAGGTAGCCGATCTCGGTGAGGAACTGCTTGTATGCGGCCTTGTCGTAGCCGGCGCCGGGGTTCTCGGCGTGCCAGGCGTCCAACTTGCCCTGGATCTCGTCGCGTTCGGCCAGCAGGGCGCGGTTGCGGGGAGCGAGGTCGTTGATGACGCTCTCCGCACCGGTCCAGAACGCGGCGGAATCTACGCCGGAGCCGGGGAGCGCCTCGTTCTCCACGAAATCGTGAAGAACCTTGGCCACCTGGAGCCCGCCGACCTGAATCCGCTCTGTCATCTACTGCCTCATTTCGAGAAAGCCGGATGGAAAAAGTACGCCTGTCATGTTACCCGTGGGTAGTTGCACGGTCGCGGTCGGCATCGATTGAGCAGGCCCGATTGTATCCTGGGCCACAACTGCGGTCGGGTGCCCCGGGTCGGCATCCGGCCCGGAAATTCGGCAGGCCCGCGAGGCGTCGACAAGCGGCGATCCGGGATGTCGGTAGCTGTGCGGCGGGTTCGTCACGCTGCGGGGCACTGCGAAGGCGCCCGACAAGCAACCGATGGCCACGGGCCGGGTTGGCGAGCGGGGTCCATCACGTCGTCCGGGCGAGCTGCGTGGGTGCGGCGTCGAGCGCCTGCTCAGGAAGGTGGCGGGTGCGCCGGGGTAGAGTCGCCAGCAACAGTCCACCCACAGTCCAGCAGCTCAGCACCGCCAGCGCCGCTGCCGAGCCCGAGCCGCCGAAATAGGCGGTCGAGCGCAGGGCGGTGGCGGCCGCGCCGGGCGGAAGCAGGGTTCCCAGGGTGCCCCAGCCGGTCGGCAGCAGTTCCGGCGCGGACATGGCGCCGGAGAGTGGAATGCCCAGTGCGACAAAGGTTGCCGCACCCAACCCGAGCCCTGGGAGGCCGAGCGCGGCGCGCAGGCCGAGAAGTGTCAGGGAGGTCGCGCCGATTGCCAGGGCAACCACTCCGGCGTTGGCGAGATAATTCCCGGTCAGCACGTCGAGCCAGGTGTGCAGTACAGCGGTGACCGCGAATCCGGCGATGAGTGCGACGGCCACGGCCGCGCCGATCCGGGCGGTGCGGCCCAGGGGCAGTAGCGACAGTGCGGCGCCGGTCAGCAGACCGCCGATGACCATGGGGACCAAGGTGAGGCCGAAGACCGCGCCGTGCGGGTCGGCGGGAGGCGTCGCGACCACATCGGTGACCACCGGAGCCGGCGACAGTTGCTGCGACGTAGTCGAGGGTTGGCCCGCGGCAGGACTGGGCTGTTGCGACTGCCCGGAATTCAGCTGTGGCGCAGGGGTTTGCATCCGTTGGCTCATGCTCCGGGCGGCCTCGCTCAGGGCCTGGGCGACCGCAGGACCGGCTGCGGAGGCCGTCAGCACCTCCGGCCCGTTCGCGCCCATCACGATGGCGCCGTAGATGTCGCGATCCTCGATGGCCTGAACGGCCGCGGGGCGGTCGGGATACGTCGTGGCGTCGATCGCCGAATCGCCGAGGGCGCCGAGGCCCTGGCGTACCTGTTCGACGGCGGGCGCCGGGCCGGCCACGCCGACCGGGAGATGGCGTGGGGCCAGGTTGCTGGTCGGCCAGGCGAAGGCGGTGACCAGCACGGTGATGAGGGCGGACAGGGCCAGAACCGGTCCGAGAACGGTGGCGGGCGACGGTCGCATCGCAACTCCAAAGAGAAGGAACGTTCTTTTTGTGTTTCGAGCATGCGCCGGGCGCGCCGAGATTGTCAAGAACGAACGTTCTTTTTATGATGCGGTGATGCCGCGACTGACCGAAGAGCGTCGTAACGCCCGGCGCGACCAGCTCATCGCCGCCGCCGTGCGGTGTGTGGCCCGCGAGGGATTCCACAAGACGACGATGTCCGCGGTCATCGCCGAATCGGGGATGTCGGCCGGGGCGGTCTACGGCTACTTCGCATCCAAGAACGACATCATCCGCGCGATCGCCGATTCCGTGCTCGGCCGGATGACCGCGAATCTGGCGCGGCTCACCGAAGGGGAAACGCCGGTGGCGCCGATCGACGCGCTGGAGTCGGTTCTCGGGCAGATAGCGGATCTGGCCCGCGGCGGTGATATTCCGCGCGTCGCGGTGCAGGCGTGGGCGGAGGCAGGGCGGGACGAGGCGGTTGCCGGGATCGTCCGCGAGCGGCTGACGCAAGTCCGGGCCGCCTGGCGGGAGCTGCTCGTGCGCGCCCGCGAGGCCGGATTACTCTCCGCGGCAACCGATATCGATGCGCTGGCCCAGATCATGCTCGGCGCGATGATGGGGTTCCTGCAGCAGTACCTGCTCATGGGCGACGTCCGCCCGGATTCCTACGCTGCCGCCTACCGCAGTCTGGCGGGCGCCCGAGAGTAGGCGAACGACCGGGAGACGGAAGCAACGCTACTGCCGGGGCTCGATCCACAGCGCTTCGGCCAGGACGCGCAGATCGCCTTTCGGCGTGGAAATGGCCACGCCGACAGTGTGTTTGCGTCCGGAGGTGGCGATCGGCCAGGACCACACGAGGTATTTCTCCCCGGCGCGCACCGGCCCGATGCGACGGGTGGTGAGGGCGGCCGTGACGCCCCCGGGCGACATGCCGGACAGTTCGATGGCGGCCCAGCCGCCGGGGCAGTCGACGGCCGACCAGATGTTCTCCGTGGTCAGATGTCCACCGGGCCCGGCCAATTCGGCATCGGGAATCCAGGCGGCCGCGACGAGGTCCTGGTCGCGCAGCCGCCACGGATACAGCCGCAGGCCCCGGCCCGGTGTGTTCGTGGTGCCACAGCCGTAGCAGTCGGGAATGGCACGCCCCGCGGCGAACGAATCCCGTGACGCGACGACCGCGTCCTCCCACGTGGGTGGCGGCGTGACGGCCAATTCCACCGAGCCCGGACTCGCCTCGGCGAGGACCGTGCCGTCGGAATCGGTGAGGACGCTGCCCGATTCGGTATCGGTGATCTGCACCGGCGTCCGCACCGGAACACCGCGCCGGAAGTCGACACGCACCTCACCACCGACACGATCGGCGAGCAGGCCAGCCACATACCCGCCGAACGCCAGATCCGGATAACCGTGGATATGCGTGGGAATGGTGATCGCCGTACCGACAGTCATGCGCGTCCGAACCTCTCGATTGTGTGCCGCCCCAGCGACCATAGCGGCACCCACCGACAAACCTGCGCCGGCCGGGGAAGTCACTCCGGCCCACCGGCCGTCTCGTAGGGTCGCCGACGCGGCGGACACCGCAGTGGTGTGCCCCTGCGCCGCGCGGGAAGAGCCTAGGGCAGTGGTTGTGCCCCACGCTGGTTCAGCATCAGCGCGATCAACCCGGTCTCCTGACTCTGGGCGACGAGCATGGCCCGGGCCTGCTCCTTCACCGGACCGGAGGCGATCTGTTGATCGGCGGCGCGAGCCATCGCGATACCGCCTTGGTGGTGGCGGTACATCAATTGCAGGAACAGGACTTCCGCATCGCGGCCGCGAGCGGCCGAGAGCCGATCCAGTTCGGCCATGGTCGCCATCCCCGGCATACCGGGCGAGGCGGCAGTGGACGTCGGGCTCATCGAATGATGGTGAGCCGCAGTCGTATCCGCGGTCATCCAGGCCATCGGCCGGTCCGTTGCCGGAGCGGCGTTCGCCAGACGCAGCCAGCCGAGCATGGTGCCGATCTCCACCCGCTGTGACTGGTCGATCTGCTGCGCCAGCCGCGATACCTGGGGATCCACCCCGGGATCCAGGCGCTGCACCATCTGGATCGCCTGCTGGTGATGAGCCGTCATATCCTGGGCGAACCCGATTTCGGTGGCATCGAGAACCGGTGCGGCGGTGTGCTTCTCGGGCAGGACGACCGGACGCAGCGCGGCGCCGATCACCAGCAGGATCAACGCCACCGCCGCGTAGGATCCCCAGCGTAGCCACCGCGACATCTAGGACCCCACGATCGACTGCTGGTCGGCGGGTGGTGAATACACGTCGTTGTCCAGTTGCAGCACCATGAATCCGTTGTCGTTGCAGGAGGTCCACAGCTGGCTGCCGTGCCATTCCGGGGGCGCGAAACACCAGTCGGAGGACACGTCACCGAAGGCCAGCATCCCGGTGCGTGGCGACAAGGCCTGGGCCGGATCGAATTTGCCGTCCAGAATGGCGCGCGCCACCGAAAACCCTTCCAGCGCGGGCGGTCCGATCAGGGAACCCAGCGCGTGCGGCGAATTCCACAGTTGCAGATTCTGTCCGGTGCGGGCGGGGGGATTGAAGTAGGCGATCTCGTGCACCCGGAACGGATCGCGCACATCGAATACCCGGATGCCGGACGATTCCCATCCGCAGGCCAGCGCCGTCGGATTCTCGGGACGGTCGGCCGCGCAGTAGTGCGGATCGTAGGAGAACACCGACCCGCCCATCGACGAGGCGAGCATGCTGTCCTGATTCTCCGGCAGATCGATCCGCAACTTGATCTTCTCGACGACCTTGGGGTTGTTCTCGTCGGAGAGGTCGACCAGTTTCACCCCGCCGGCTCCCGCCTCGTCGACGGTGAACAGATACGGCGTGCCGTCGTAGCTGACCGGCACACTGTGCTGGGTCGCCCAGCCGTCGGTCCAGAACACCCGGCCGATGTGGTTGACCTGCGGATTCGGATCGCGACGCTGCACCGCGCTGATATTGAGCACGGTGAATCCGCCCAGTGCAGACAGATACATGCGGTTGCCGCCGGGGCTGATGCCGAAGCCGTGCGCCTCGATGCCGGTGAGCCCCTGCCAGATCACGTGGGGGTTCGCCGGATCGGTGAGGTCGACCGCGCTGACGAATCCGGGCGCGATGCCCGAGGCCCAGTAGGTGCGGCCGTCGGGGGAGAAGCCGCCCTCGTGGGTGGTGATGGGCAGGGGCATGGCCAGGTTGGTGCCGGGTCCCGGGTTGAGCAGTCGTGGATGCGCGCAGTCGGAGATGTCGTAGACCGACAGGTAGCCCGTGCCCTCGAGGAACGGAACTCCGGTGCCCACCAGCAGTTTCCGTGCGGTGTTGACCTTCAGGCTCTCCCAGGTGCCGGCCATCATCGCCGGTTCGGTGAGGGTGGTGCTCAACACCGGATGCGCCGGGTCGGAGGCGTCGATCACCTGCACGCCCTGTGCGGGACCGAGCAGATCGCCGGGGAAGAACGAGCCTGTGTAGGAGCAGTGATCGTAGGTGGTCGAGGTGATGCCGGCGCCGTGCCCGGCATATCCGCCGACGAACGACATATTGCAGGTGTAGCCCTGCGTGCTGCGACCGGAGGCGCGGTCCGCGGCCGGAACGTCGCCCTGCATACCGGTTTCCGGTCGCGAACCCGGACCGCAGTCGGCCGGGGGCACCGCGACCTTGCCGATATCGAGGAATTCCTGTACCTGGGTGGCGATATCGGATTGCAGATCCGCTGATGCGCCGCCGACCGGCAGGATCGCGGCGGCGAGTACGGCGGCGGCCGCGGCGATGAGTGGTTTGGGCGTGCGTCTGCCAGAGCTCCGCGCCATTGCGGGACCCCCACTTTCCACAGTGAAACGGGCTGGGCGTCACCGCCGCCGAGATAGTCGGTACCACCGGTTGCGGACAACGCATCGAAACGGTAGCTCAGCCACCTTCTCATCGGGTCGGTTTTCGGAGAAAGCGGTCCGGGTGCTCCGAGCTGTTGCGCCGCAGCAACACGTGAGACAAACTCTGCGCATGGGAATGAAACACGTTGCAGTCATATCGGGTGCGGTGGCTGCCGCGTTGAACGCCGGAGTGGGAATGGCTGCGGCAGCACCGAATCCGGCCGATACGCCCCGGCAGGCCGTCGCCCGCGCATATATCGACGCGCTGGTTTCACACGATGCGAGTGCCGTGCCGTTAGCGCCGGACGCCACCCGGGTCGAAGCCGGGCTGAAAACGGGCTATTCGGGGCCGCAGCTTACTCAGGAGCTGAATCACGGCGTCCAATATTCGGTAATTCAGGATATTCGCGATCTGCGGATGACCGAATGCGGTGATGTGGTGACCGCACGCTATCTGCTCGACTCCGGTGTCGCCGGAGTGCGGTTGATGACCGTCGACATCACCGAGACCTTCGTCATTCCCGACGGCACCATCCATACCATCAACGCCACCATCGACCCGGTGGTGTGACCGCGCGCGGCGCGGGATCGGAAAGCACCGGAACCCAACCGGAGAGCGAGGAAAAGGTATGTCCGACAACGACGAACCGCGGGCGGTAGTGCTGCGGCTGTGGGCGGCACTGGCCCGGCGCGACTGGGACGCGGTGGCCGCATCGCTCACCGAGGACTGTATCTACCTCGACGTGCCGACCGGTCCCACGCTGGCGGCGAAGGGACCCGCCGACACCGTCAAGCGCCTGCGCATCGGGCTGGCGGGGCTGGCCGAATACACCAATCACGACGGTCTGCTGGTCGCCGAGGGGCCGGACGTGATCTACGAGCACTCCGAAACCTGGGTGTGGCCGACCGGCGAGCGCGCCGAACTGCCCTTCGTCTCGGTGCACCGCGTGCGCGACGGGCGCGTCTCGCTGTGGAAGGACTACTGGAACTTCGAGACGCTCACCTCGGCGGCGCCGTCCACCTGGCTGGCGGATTTCGCGGCGGCGGATATGTCGTGGATCTACGACGCCACGGCGGAATTGAGTATCCGGCGCGCGAGCTGAGCCGCTCACCGCACGGTCAGAACGACGCGAGCAGTGCCCGGCAGCGGCCGAGCAGTTCGGTGCGCAGCGGCTGCGCCCGCCGGGCCAGCTCGGATTGAGCGCGGACGTATTCCGCACGGCCGCCGGGGGTTTCGATGGCGATCGGCTGGTAGCCGTAGTCGGTGAGGTCGTAGGGACTGGCCCGCATATCGATTTCGCGGGCCGCGCAGGCGAGGGCGAAACAGTCCAGCAGCAGATCGGAATCGATCAGCGGCACCAGTTTGAACGCCCATTTGTACAGATCCATGCCCGCGTGCAGGCAGCCGGGCTGTTCCCGGCGGGCCTGGTCCTCGCGCGTGAGTTGTTCGGTATTGCGCGGCGCGGCCTCGGGGGTGAAGAAGCGGAAGGCGTCGAAGTGCGTGCAGCGCAACGACATCGAATCGACCACGGCGTCGGTTCCGGCACGTCCGAGCCGCAGCGGGACCTGCCGGTGGCGCACGTCGTCGCTGCGGTAGACCATCGCCCACTCGTGTAATCCGAAGCAGGACAGGTGCGCCGGCCGGTCCGCGGTCGCCGACAGCAGGGCCGCGACGAATTCCACGGTGTCGCGGCGGCGGTCGAGAAAGGCCGGGCCGGCGGTATGGACCGGTCCGCCGGGCGTCTCGACCCGGTGATAGCCGCGGCGCTGCGCGTACTCCTCGGCGTCGGCCAGCGCCACGCCGAAACCCGGATGCCAGCGGCGCAGCTGGGCCGGTTTGTGGCCGTAGTAGGTGAACAGGAAGTCGATCACCGGATGTGTGCCGCCGTGGGCGCGTTGGCGCAGGTACGGGCCGACCATCTCGTCGACCCGTTCCCGATGCGCCTGTGCCCGGGCCCGCCACCGGTCCGGCGGCAGGACCCGAAGCCCCTGCACCGCCGGTGTCGCGTCCACGGTCATTCCGCCACCCGGTGGGTGGCATCGCGCACGGTGCCCACGAACTCTTCCACCAGATCCTCGAGCGCGACGATGCCGACGGTGTTGCCGCGGGTGTCGATGACCCGGCCCAGATGGCTGCTGGTGCGGCGCAACCGGGCCAGTGCCTCGTAGAGCGTGGTGCCCATGCTCAGCGTCGGCAGCGGCCGGATATCGGTGCGCGGGATCGGTGTCGACGGTCCGGCCGAATCGTCGGCCACCTTGTCCAGTACGTCCTTGACGTGCAGATAGCCCACCAGCGAGCCGTCGGTGGCGCGCACCGGATAGCGGGAGAAGCCGGTTTCGGCGACCGCGGATTCGATATCGCCGAGAGTGGTGCCGTCACCGCGCAGCGGCACACACCGCGTCTTGGCCAGCGGGACCATCACATCGGCGACGATGCGGTCGGTGGTGCCCAGCGCCTGGGTGAGGCGGCGGTGCTCCTCCTCGTCGATGAGACCTTCCGAGCGGGATTCGCCGATCATCTCCGCCAGCTCCACCGACGACACCGTCGCGTCGAGTTCGTCCTTGGGCTCGATGCGCAGTGCACGCAGAGTGAGATTGGCGGCCAGGTTGTACAGGCCGATCAGCGGGCGGGCCAGGCGCAGCCACCACAGCATGATCGGAACCAGCAGCAACGCCACCCGCTCCGGCCCGGCCAAGGCGATGTTCTTCGGGATCATCTCGCCCATCAGCATGTGCAGGATCACCACGATCCCCAGGGCCAGCGCGAATCCCACCGGATGCAGCAGCTGATCCGGTACGCCGACCAGATCGAACGGACGCTCGAGCAGATGTGCGATCGCCGGTTCGCCGATGCGGCCCAGCAGCAGCGAGCAGATGGTGATGCCCAGCTGGGCGGCGGCCAGCATCATCGACAGATGCTCGGCCGCGCCGATCACCGTGCAGGCTCCCCGTTTGCCTTGGGCGGCAAGGGTTTCCAGCCGGTCGCGGCGGGCCGAGATGAGCGCGAACTCGGCCCCGACGAAGAAGGCGTTGGTGCCGAGCAGGACGACGGTCAGCAACAGTCCGAACAGATCACCCATGGCTGAGCTCCCACGTCGTCACCGCATCGGCGTCCACCGGCTGCATCAGCACCCGGTCGATGCGCCGTCCGTCCATTCGTTCCACCCGGGCCAGCCAGCCGCCGTGGGTATGCGGTTGCATCCCGTGCCCGTTGGTCGAGCTGGGGGTGGGCAGCAACACCTCGTCGCCGGCCACCGGGATCCGGCCCAGGGTGGTCAGAACCAGTCCGCCGAGGGTGTCGTATTCACCCTCGGGCGCGTCGTAGCCGGTGGCCCGGGAAACCTCGTCGATGCGCAACAGGCCGGAGCAATTCCAGCCCAGGGCGGTGCGGCGCACGTCGAGTTCCTCCTCGTCGTGCTCGTCGCGGACGTCGCCGAGGATCTCCTCGATGATGTCCTCCATGGTCACCAGGCCCGCGGTGCCGCCGTATTCGTCGACGACCAGTGCGAGCTGCATCCCGTCGGCGCGCACCCGTTCCAGCACGGTGTCACCGTCGAGGCTGGCGGGCACGATCGGCACCGGCCGCGCGATCGAGGACAGCGCGATCGTGCCGCGCTGCGCGCCCGGATACAGGAACGCCTGTTTGACGTGCACGATGCCGAGGGTGTTGTCCAGATCGCCGTCGATGACCGGAAAACGCGACAGTCCGGTGCGGCCGGCGGCGGCGATGAGATCGGTGATGGTGTCGTTCTGATCCAGTGTTTCGATCTTCACCCGTGGCGTCATGAGGTCTTCGGCGCTGCGCTCGCCGAACAGCAGCGAGCGGTCCACCACGAGGGCGGTGCGCTGATCGAGCGATCCGCGCATGGCGGAGGTGCGCACCAGCGAGCCCAGTTCCTGAGGTGAGCGTGCCGACCGCAATTCCTCGGCCGGTTCGATGCCCAGCCGGCGCACCGCCCAGTTCGCGGCGCCGTTGAGCAGTTTGATCAGCCAGGAGAAGACCGTGGTGAACACGATCATCGGACCTGCCGTCCACCGCGCGGTGGTCAGCGGTTTGGCGATCGCGATGTTCTTGGGGACGAGCTCGCCGTAGGTCATCGACAGCGAGGTCGCGAGCACCAGGGCGATCACCAGCGAGATGCCCTGTGCGGTCCCGGGGCCGGCGCCGAGTGCGGTGCAGATCGGCTCGATCAGCCGGGCCAGCACGGGTTCGGCGATATAACCGGTGACCAGGGTGGTGATGGTGATGCCGAGCTGCGAGCCCGACAGCTGGAACGACAGGGTGCGATGCGCGTGGCGAACCTGGCGGGCGCGACGGTCACCCTCGCGGGCGTGCGCCTCGACGGTGCTGCGCTCGAGTGCGGTGAGCGAGAATTCGGCAGCGACGAAGATCGCCGTGCCCGCGGTGAGCGCGATGAATCCCAGCAGGCTGACGATGGTGAGCACTACGGACACGATCGGCACCGCCCACCGGGTAACGGAGGATCTGCGGAGACGGAGGCGCCGGGTTGGTCACCCGGCTCGGTAGAGGAGCCCTCCTGTGTGGCGCCCTCGGACGCGGGTGACAACTGGTTCCTTTCGCAAGTGGACGAGCCGAACAAAAACGCAATGCCGGTCGGCGGAGCAGTCCCCGCCGGTCGGCACAGCCTATGTTACCGGGATCCCCGCGGCGACCGAGCGGCACGGCGCGCCGCGCCCCCTGCGGCGCGGCGAATCGGCTCGCGGCGGCCGCGGAGACGCCCGGTGTGTGGCGGGCTCCTCCTGGCCCGCCGTCCGCGTGGGTGAGCCTCACCACCCCGAGGGCAGCGGGCGTCCTTCCGCGAAACCGGCGGCCGACTGCACGCCGAGCACCGCCTTCTCGTGCAGTTCGGCGAGCGTGCGGGCGCCGGCGTAGGTGCAGGCGCTGCGCACGCCGGAGCAGATGTGGTCGATGAGGTCCTCGACGCCGGGGCGTTCCGGATCCAGCCGCATCCGCGAGGAGGAGATGCCCTCTTCGAACAGCGCCTTGCGCGCGCGGTCGAATCCGCTGTCGGCGGCGGTGCGGGCGGCCACGGCGCGCTTGGAGGCCATGCCGAAGCTCTCCTTGTAGGCGTTGCCGTCGCGGTCCACGCGCAGATCGCCGGGCGATTCGTAGGTGCCGGCGAACCAGGAGCCGATCATCACGTTCGACGCGCCCGCGGCCAGTGCCAGCGCCACGTCACGGGGATGACGGACGCCGCCGTCGGCCCAGATGTGCACGCCGAGATCCTTTGCCGCCGCGGCACATTCGGCGACCGCGGAGAACTGCGGGCGGCCGACGCCGGTCATCATGCGGGTGGTGCACATGGCGCCCGGGCCCACACCGACCTTGACGATGTCGGCCCCCGCCTCGGCCAGGTCGCGGGTTCCGGCCGCGGACACCACATTGCCCGCCACCAGCGGCACACCCAGTTTCAGATCGGCGACCGCGCGCAACGCCTCGAGCATCTTCTCCTGATGGCCGTGGGCGGTGTCGATGACCAGGACGTCGGCGCCGGCGTCGACCAGAGCCTTCGCCTTCCCCGGAATATCGCCGTTCACCCCGACCGCGGCCGCGATGCGCAGTGTGCCGTGACGATCCACGGCGGGGGTGTAGATACCGTCGCGGACCGCGCCGGTGCGGGTCACCACACCGGCGAGGGTGCCGTCGTCGTGGACCAGCACCGCGAGACCGGCATGGGCCGCCTCGAGCCGGTCGAAGATCTCGCGCGGCGAGGCGGTGGCGGCGGCGCTGACGAAATCGGCGTCGGCGACGGTACGCAGCCGGGCGAAGCGGTCCACATCAGCGCAGGCCGCTTCGGTGACGACACCGACCGGCTTGTCGTTCTCGACGATCACCACGGCGCGGTGGGCGCGCTTGTGGATCAGCGCCAGCGCGTCCGACACCGAATGATCCGGCCCCAGCGTGACGGGGGTGTCGGCGGTGAGCGAACGGCTC
>NZ_BAFQ01000082.1 GCF_000308375.1 Nocardia aobensis NBRC 100429
TCTGTATCACCGGTGCGGACCGGAGACCGCCGCCGGACTGGCCGAATCCGACGAGAACCGGGCGCGGGCCTTCGAGCTGCTCGGCACGCTCACCCGCGACGGCGTGGAAGCGGATCTGCGCGCGGCCGTGGCCTTCGCCCGCGAACAGGGTGCGGGCGGCGATACCACCGGCGCACTCGGTTTCAGCCTCGGCGGGCATATCACCTACTTCGCCGCGACCCGGCTGGATCTGGACGCCGCGGCGATCTTCTACCCCGGCTGGCTGCCGGTCGCCGGTACCGCGCTGAGCATCCCGGATCCGCTGCTCGCCCACACCTCGTCGATCGCCGAACGCGGCACCCGGCTGCTGCTCCTGCTCGCCGAGCGCGACCATGTGATCGACGCCGAGCAGCGCGCGGCCATCGACGCCGCGCTCGCCCAGGCGGGGGCGGACTACGAACTGGTCGTCTATCCCGGTGCGCAGCACGCCTACTTCTTCCCCGGACGTCCGGTGCACGACCCTGCGGCAGCGGCCGATTCCTGGCAGCGCGTGACCGAACTGTTCGCCGCGACACTGGGGGCGGTGACCGATGAATTTCCGGCGCCCGCCTCGTCCTAGGAGCATGCAGACAGAAATCCTCAGCACCCCCGAGGCCGACCTCACCTACGACGTCCGCGGTCCGCTGCCCACCGCCGACGGCCGGGCGCCGCTGCTCATGGTCGGCCAGCCGATGACGGCCGACGGTTTCGCCACCCTGGCCTCCTATTTCCCCGACCGCACCGTGATCACCTACGACCCGCGCGGGCTGGGGCGCAGCGTGCGCAAGGACGGGCGCACCGATAATTCACCCGTCGTGCAGGCCGAGGATCTGCACGCGCTCATCGAGCACATCGGCGGCCCGGTGGAGATCTTCGCCAGCAGCGGCGGAGCCGTGACCGCCCTGGCCCTGGTGGCCGCCCACCCCGGCGATGTGACCACACTGGTGGCGCACGAACCGCCGATCCTGCCGGCGCTGCCCGACGCGGAAGCGGCCCGTCGCGCACAGATCGGCGTGCGAGATGCGTACGAGGCCAAGGGATTCGGCGCCGGTATGGCCGCATTCATTGCGATGGCGTCCTGGCAGGGCGAATTCACCGACGACTTCTTCGCCCTGCCCACCCCCGACCCGGCGCAGTTCGGAATGCCCACCGAGGACGACGGCTCCCGCGACGATCCGCTGGTCTCGGACCGGTCCTGGGCGGTCAGCGGCTACCGGCCCGACGTCGCCGCACTGACGGAGGCCCCGACCCGCGTCCTCATCGCCGTCGGCGAGGAGACGGGGAACGTGCTGACCGGCCGCACCGCGGCAGCGACAGCCGCCCTCCTCGGACAGCAGCCCACCGTATTCCCCAGCCATCACAGCGGTTTCGCCGGCGGCGACGCCAGCTACGCGGGGCAGCCGGAGGCATTCGCACAGCGGCTGCGAGAGGTACTCGACGCCCACCGCTGATCCGGAAACCGTTCACGGCGAGCGCTTTACGACCCCGCGATCTCGCCGTGACGGCCCCCTCGTGCCGGCCGCGCTCAGCCGGCGGTTCGAGCGATCACCGACAGCTGCGCGCTGGTGTTGATTCGTGTTCCAGCAGTCGTGCGCACCGCGGAGCGGCTGTCGTGGGTACGTGGGTGCTGAGCGGGTCGGCGCGGTCGAGAGACTGATGGCGCTAAGTGCGTCCGCCGGGGGCCGGGGCGGGCCGCGGTTGATCTTCGAGGGTGCTCAGGAAGCTTTCGGCAGCATCCTGGACCCGGTCGCGGTCGCCGGTGGCGAGCAGATCGAGTAACAGCCCGCGAATTGTCGCGATGACCAATGTCGCTGTGCGACTTGCGGTCTCGGGATCAGCGCCCGGGGCTCGAGCGTCGCGCAGCGAGGCCAGCCAGTCGGTGACGACGTGGTCGAGGAAGTCCGGAAATTGTTCGGGGGCTTGCAGGGCACGTCCGTAGACGGCGAAGAACAACCGGAACTCCGCCTCCCGATCCGGGGCAGAAGTCCGCGCCCAGACCGCCCGCGCTGCCGTCGCCAGGTCGGGATGCGCACCGGCCGCATCGCTGGTGGCATCGAACATCCGCTGTCGCAAACGCTCGAGGATGGCCTGGAGCATGCGCGTTTTGGTGCCGAAGTGGTGCACCAGCGTGGTCGGTGAAACCCCGACACCGGCGGCTACCGGCCGCCAGGACAACTCCGAAAACCCGTGTTCGACGGTGTAATCGACCACCGCGTCCAGCAGTTCGTCCCTGCGCTGACGGTCGACCGGGCGCCCCGCCATCGCCACCTCCCTCGCGTGCGATTGACATTTCTAGAACGACTGTACTATCTCTATTTATAGAACGAATGCACTAGAAATAGCGTGATCAGGAGACCTCATGTCACGAGTCGTCGTGTTCGACGAAACCGGCACCCCCGAAGTCCTGCACATCGTCGACGAGCCGGTCCCCACCCCGGGCGCCGGCGAAGTTCGCCTCAGGATCGAAGCCGTGGGCATCAACCGGCTCGACCAGATGGTGCGCACCGGCATGTCACCGCGGCCGATCCGATTGCCGCATGCTCGTCTCGGCGTCGAGGCGACCGGCACCATCGACGCCCTCGGCGCCGGCGTACAGCGATGGGCCGTCGGCGATCCGGTCATCGTCACCGCCGTACCCGACATGGACACCAACGGCACCTACGCCGAACACCTCGTCCTCCCCGTCGACCGGATCATCGCCCGTCCCGCCGGGCTGGACGCCACCGGCGCTGCCGCCTTGTGGGTGGCGTACTCCACCGCCTACGGCGCGCTCGTCGAAAAGGCCGCGATGCGACCGGGCGACCATGTTCTGATCACCGCGGCTTCCAGCGCAGTCGGCCTGGCCGCCATCCAGATCGCCAATCAGATCGGCGCCATCCCCCTCGCCGTCACCCGCCATACCGCCAAGAAGGACACCCTGCTGGCCGCCGGCGCCACCGCGGTCATCGTCACCGACCACGACGATGTCGTCGAGGCGACGCACCGGCTCACCGACGGCGCCGGTGCCGACATCATCCTGGACTCCGTCATGGGCCCCGGCCTGGCGGAACTGGCGAGCGCAGCCACACCGTTCAGCGGCACCCTGATCACCGTCGGCTGGCTCGACCCCGGACCCGCACCGTTCCCCGCCGCCCCGATCACGATGATCCGGTACATGAGCTTCGAGCACACGCTGGATCCGGCAGCGGTCCACCGCATCGCGGCCTTCCTCAACGCCGGAATCCGCACCGGCGCATTACAACCCACGATCGACACCGTGTTCCCCCTCGACGACATCGTCGCCGCCCACCACCACCTGGAAGCGGGAAAACACATCGGCAAAATCGTGGTCACCATCTGACACCGACCGTGCCACCGACCTCCGCGACGCCCCCATGCATTTCGGCACCCGACGGGTCCTGGCACATGCGCGGGACCCGCCCCGCGAGAGCGGTGTCTCAGTTCAACGGCGCCAACCACGGGACGGCGTTGTGCGCGAAGCTCTGCTTGACCGGAATCAGCCCGGAATGATCGTCCAACGCCGTGATCGTGACGCCCACCAGACCGGCTTCATCGCCCTTGGACGCGATCGAGGAACCACACTTCGGACAGAACCCACGGCAGATCTGCGGGAACGTCTCGAACCAGGCCGGCTCGCCGCCCGGACCGGTCCACGCGAATCCCTTCTCCGGGAAGGACACCCACGCCATCACCGGCGCGCCCGAGAGCCGCTGACAGTGCTCACACGAGCACAGGTGCGGAAAGTCCGGGGCACCGGTCGCGGTGAACCGGATATTGCCGCAGAGACAGCCGCCGTCCATATCACTCCTTCACGCGCACGATAACTGAACTCCAGTACGGCCGTCGCCCGCCGAATTCGTGTTCATCGACGGGCGTGACGGACGGTGACCGCCATCCGGCGCAGCCTGCCGCGCAGCCGACCGTCGGTGTCGGGGGCCGGCGTCAAGCCGGCCATGGTGGCGATACGGTCGGCTACTGCCGTCACCGCGGTGGTGTCGGTCCAAATATGTTCGGCGAACTCAGGCTTGCTCAACTGTTCGAGGCAGTAGTCGAGTTTGTCCACCGCGAACTGTTCTCGGCGCAGCAGTAGATCGCTCCGACCGACCGAGCGGAGGAGGGGCGCGATCCCGAGTCCACGATCACGAAGACGATTCAGAACGGTTTCCCGTTCGGCGAGCAGCGCAAAATGGCGCACCACGTGTCCCGCCGAGCGCAGCCGTCCCACCGTCTCCTCGAAATACCGAGGATCAGCGACCGTCATCGGCGCAATCACCACGCCTTCGTGCTTGTGAAGCACGTGGTCGAGGACCTCGAACACACCCTGCCGCCAGCCGGGAAAGTCCTGGAAGTCGCCACGCAACGCCGACGGCATCATTCGATGCAGTCCGAAACCCACCTCCTCCGGATCGCAGACGACACTGCCGGGAAGACGCCGGTGCAGCTCGAATGCAGTCTGGGTCTTACCCCCGCCGAAGGGCCCATTGATCCACAGCAGCATAGTCCCAACACTATCGGCGCACGGCACGATGCTCCTCGTCTCCAGTCCGCAGTTCGCCGGAACCGGGGCCAGGCTGACACACCGCGAGCCCTGCTCCACCCGCCGGAAAGATATTCCTTGACAGGAATATTCTTTTGGGTGAATACTTAGCTCATGGATCAGATCTTCTCCGCCTTGAGCGACGGTTCGCGGTGGCGGATCGTCGAGCTGCTGGCCGAGCGGCCTCGCTCGGTCGGGGAGTTGGCGGAGGCGACCGGGTTGCGACAGCCGCAGACGACCAAACATCTGCAGACGCTGGCGCGGGCCGGGGTGGTGGCGGTTTTTCCGCTGGGGCAGCGGCGGGTGTACGCCCTCGAGGCGGGACCGCTGCGTGAGCTGGGGCGGCGGCTGTGCGAGGTGGCGGAGACCGCCGACGCGCATGCCGGTGAGCGGGATGTGGTTGCCCGTTACCGCGCGGCGATCGACGCGGAAACCGCTGCGGCGCACCAGGACCGATGGGCGGACGGGCGGACGTTCAACTTCGAGCGCATGCTGTCCGCACCGCCTGACACCGTGTGGCGACACTGGATCGATCCGGACCTGCTGGCGGCCTGGTGGGCGCCGGCGCCGATGCGCATCACCGAATGCGTACTCGAACCCACACCCGGCGGGCGGGCCGTGCTGGACTATCGCGACCCCGAGGGACATCGGTATCGCTCGCAGGGCCGCGTGCTGGCCGCGGAGAAGAACGAGCGCCTGGTCTTCGAGCTGTCCGTCCTGGATGCCGCGGGCTCCGTGGCCTTCACCGGCCGCTACTCCCTGACCCTCACCGAGACCGCCGAGGGCACCCGCATGTACATGGAATTGACGATCACCGAAACCACCGTCGACGCGGTCGCCTTCATCGCCGGAATCGAAACCGGTTGGGCCGCAGTCCTCGACAACCTCGCCGACGCCGTCGGCGCATCCACGTCCACCGAATAAACGAAACAACGAAGGAGCCCCACGATGAGCGACACCCGCAAAGTGACCGCCAACCTCAGCATCACCCTCGACGGCCGGTACCACGGCCCCGCCGGCCCGGGCGATATGGGCCCGATCGTGCGCTACGCGACCACCGAGGTCGCGCGCGACCAGATGACCCGGATGCGGGAGAACGCCACGACGGCGGTGCTCGGCCGGCTCAACGCGCAGGGTTTCCTCGGCTTCTGGCCCTCGGTCGCGGCCGACGACTCCGCCGACCCGCGCGACCGCGGATATGCGAAGTGGTTGGTCGATACGGAGAAGGTGGTGCTGTCCCGCACACTGACCGACGCCCCCTGGGACCGCACCCGCATCGTGAACGCCCCGGCCGCCGACCTGATCGCCGACCTGCGCAGCACCGGCAGCGGCGACATCCTGGTCAACAGCAGCGCGAGCGTCATCAAGGATCTGCTCGCCGCCGATCTGCTCGACCGCCTCTACCTCACCGTCTGCCCCGAGATCGCCGGTGGCGGACCGCGTCTGTTCGACGACGGCCTGCCGGCGACGAATTGGACGCTCTCCCATCAGGAAACGGGTGAGCTGGGCGAGATGGCCGTCGTCTACGACCGCGTGCGCTGACCGGGTCGCGTCCTCACGCGCCGAGGGCGTCGGCGAACACCGGCCAGGAGGTGTGCAGGTCGTCCTGCCAGTAGCCCCAGGAATGGGTACCGGTCGGCCGGAAGTCGAAGGTCGCGGGCACGCCGAGTTGCTGCAGGCGGTCGTGCAACTGGTGGGTGCAGATATTCGTCACCCCTTCGAGGGCCGCGCCGAAGACCAGTTGGTACGCGAGTTGCGTCGGGTCGCCGTGAGCGCCCTGGAAGGTGTCGAGCGGTCCCGGGAGCCCGGTGCCGGTGGAGACGTAGATCGCGGTGCCGCGCAAGCGGTCCGCGTGCAGGTAGGGGTCGTTGGCCGCCCACGCCGGATCCGTCGGCGGCCCCCACATGTTCACGGTATTGCCCATCCGATTTCCGACCACGGCGTCGACGATCAACTGGCCCTGGGGGTCGCTGGTGCGCACACATCCGGAGTACGAGCCGACCGCCTTGTACAGACCCGGGGCGGCCAGCGCCAGTTGGAAGACCGAGGTCCCCGCCATCGAAATTCCCGCGATCGCGTTCACTCCTGTTCCGCCGAATCCGGAATCGATGATCGGCGGCAATTCCTTGGTCAGGAAGGTACGCCACCGCTGCCGGCCCAGCACCGGGTCGTCGGCGCGCCAATCGGTGAAGTAGCTGCTGGCTCCGCCGAACGGCACCACCACGTTGACCTGCTTGTCGGCGAAGAACTCGGCGATATCGGTGCGATCGGACCAACTGCCGTCGCTGATGCCGCCGTTGGCGCCGTTGAGCAGATACAGCGTCGGCGCCGGCCGGTCCGGGTCGGCGGCCCGAATCAGTTGTACGCGAGTCACAGTGCGCATCGCCGCCGAGTACACGCCGATATCGAGGATCCGGTCGTCACGCCGATGGATATCGCTGATATGCGATCCGTCGGGCGCGGTGACGGTCGCCGGATCGTCGGGGTCGGCGCCCGCGCGATCGTTCGCGGCGGTGATCGCTGCCGCCACGGTGATCACGGCCGACAGGACGGCGACGGCACGGGCGATGCGCATTCTCGGCGGACGGCTGACCATCCTCGCACTCCGATCTCGACAGGTGTTCGCGGCACGACTCCCCGACGGCCGACCACAGTCAACGACGCAGACCCCCATCCCGGCAGCCGATAACGCGGAATTTGTGGCCACTACCAGACCGGACGCGCCCGCGCTGGCATACGGACCAAAACCGACGCGATGTGATTGTCGGGCAACACTGTACCGCCCTATCGTCGGCGTCAGCGGTTGCGCGGTTTCGTATCCAGGAAAGGCAGCGCGTGAATTCTGCTGTCGCACACGGCTTCTGCAGCACCTCGGCGCGACTGGCCGCGGCCCTGTCGATGACGGCCGGGCTCGCTTGCGGTTCGGCCGCCGCCCAACCGCCTGCCGCCCAACCTCCTTCCGCCCAACCTCCTTCCGCCCAACCTCCTTCCGCACCGAATTCGCCTGCCACCGCCTCGGTTTCGGCCACACAAGCCATGACGGATGCCCACCCCTCCCTCGACGGTTCCGTCCTGACGGCCGCGGCGCCCGGTTCGCCGCGCGCCCTCACGGTCACCGTCCACTCCGCGGCGATGAACAGTCCGATCCGGCTGGAGGTCCTTCCCGCGCCCGACCGGTCGCGCCCGGCCCCCACGGTGTATCTGCTGAACGGTATCGACGGCGGCGCCGACGGAAACTGGATCAACCGGACCGATATCGCACAGTTCTTCGCCGACAAACAGGTCAACGTGGTGGTGGCGTTCGGCGGAGCCAGCAGTTACTTCACCGACTGGCGCGCCGACGATCCGGTCCTGGGCCGGCAGCGGTGGACGACATTCCTCACCGAGGAACTGCCGCCGATCATCGATTCCGGTTTCGGCGGGAACGGCACGAACGCGATCATCGGCATATCCATGGCGGGGACCTCGGTCTTTCAGCTGGCACTGGCCGCCCCGGGCCTGTACCGGGCGATCGGGTCGTACTCGGGCTGCGCACGCACCAGCGATCCCGCCGGCCAGCTCATCGTCGACGCGGTCGTGGCCGGCGGTATGGGCAATACGGTGAACATGTGGGGGCCGCCGACGGATCCGGCGTGGGCGGCCAACGACCCCTACCTGCACGCGGACCGCTTGCGCGGCACCGCGATCTACGTCTCCACCGGCACCGGGCTCCCCGGACCTCTCGACACCCTGGACGGTCCCGGAATCCGTTCCAGCCCGGCGAAATTGGCCGATCAGATCCTCGTCGGCGGAGCATTGGAAACCGGCGCGGTCCGCTGCACGCGCGAACTGCGCACCCGACTCACCGAGCTCGCCATCCCCGCCACCTTCGACATGCGTCCCACCGGCACCCATTCCTGGGGCTACTGGCAGGAGGACCTGCACCGGGGCTGGCCGGTATTCACGCAGGCACTCGGACTGTGAGCCGACCCGGTTTCAGTACGGGCCCGCCCACCTAGTCCGGCCCGAGCAGGGCGCACGGGCACTACGCTGCCAAGAATGGGCAGTTCCGCCGATTCGGACGCCGAGCGCGGCCCGCAGGGCGAACCGTCGGTCCCGGAGCCGATCGCGGCAGCCGAACGCGCGGCCTCCGAGGCGGCCGGTGCGCGGCACCCCCACGGGCGGCCGGGCCCGCGGTTCGACCGCAATTCTCCGTTCGTGATCGGCGTGACCGGCGGCCTCGGCGTACTCCTCGCGATCGGCATCGTGCAGATGCTGGCGACCGCGCGACAGGCCCTCGTCCTGGTGGGCGTCGCGCTGTTCCTGGCGATCGGCATCGAGCCCGTGGTCGCCTGGCTGCATCGGCACCGGCTGCCGCGCTGGGCGGCGGTGGCCGTCGTATTCGGCTGTGCCACACTGCTCGTCGCCGGATTCCTGGCCGCGGCCATCACACCGCTGATCATCCAGGGCGGCGATCTGGTCGATCACGCCACCGACCAGCTCCACGACCTGGAGAACCAGTACCCGCTGATCCGATCGTGGTCGCAGCGATTACACCTGGATCAGGAACTCCGACACGGGCTCACCGACAACCCCTCGCTGCGGCACGGCCTGCTCGGCGCCGGTGAGCGGGTCTTCGGCGCGCTGGCCAGCGCGTTGATCGTCGCGGTGCTGACCATCTATTTCTCGGCGAATTTCCCGCGGATCAGGCACAGCCTGTACCGGTTCTTCCCGCAGTCGCGCCGACCTCGCGCCATCCTGCTCGGCGACGCCATCTTCGCCAAGGTCGGCGGGTACGTCCTGGGCAATCTGCTGATCTCGCTCATCACCGCGATCGCCACCTTCGTCTGGCTGACGGTGTTCTCGGTGCCGTACCCGCTGATACTTTCGGTGCTGGTGGCGCTGCTGGACCTGGTGCCACTGATCGGCTCGACGGTCGCCGGGCTGATCATCACCGCCGTCGCGCTGACCGTTTCGCTGCCGGTCAGCATCGCCACGGCCGGATTCTTCCTCGCGATGCGGCTGCTCGAGGACTATCTGCTCGTCCCGCGCATCATGGACCGCACCGTCCGGGTGCCGGCGGTGGTCACGGTGGTGGCGATCATCCTGGGCGGCGCCCTGCTCGGCGTCCTCGGCGCACTGTTGGCGATACCGTGCGCCGCCGCGGTCCTGCTGATCGTGCAGGAGGTGGTGTACCCGCACCTGGACGGCACCACCGACCCGCCACCGGCCGGCCCCGACGCGTGACGTCCGGGCTCAGGCGGGCCGGCGCGCCGGCGTCGACGCCTCGCGGTCGGCGATGCTGAGCCGGGCGATCAATGCCGAACGCAGATACCACAATCCGGTGGTGCGCGACGGGTCGAAGCCGGTCAGCTGGCCGATGCGGCGCAGCCGGTAATCGATGGTGTTCGGGTGGATGCACAGCTGCCGCGCGGCGCGTTGCCGGTTGAGGTCGGTGTTGAAGAACACGTGCAGCGTTTCCAGCAGTTCGGGGTGGTCGTCCAGCGGCGCGAGGCGAGCATCGAGGATGTCGCGGCCGATCCCGGGCCGGGTGAGCTGGTATTGCAGCGCGAGTTCGGCGAAGCGATGGACCCCGGGCCCGCGTCCGAGCCGGCGCACCGTGTCGAGCAGATCGTGGGCTTGTTGCGCCGCGGCCGGGACGTCGGCCGCGGCGGCGCCCACCACCGCGGCGGTCAGCGGCACCCCGGCCAGCTCCGACAGCTGCGCGACGAGATCGTCCAATTCCGGTTCGGTGCAGGCGGTTTCGGGGACGAGCACGGTGCCGCCGTCGACCGACAGCATGGCCAGCGGCTGGTTGCGCAGCAGTTTCGCCAGCGCGGCCTGCACCCGCCGCAGCTTGCGGCGCGCGACCACGTTGCGATCCAGCCGCGGATGCGTCTCGTCGGGATGCGGCGGAATCCACAGCGCGAGAACGTGATACCGCTCGGCGATCCGGATCCCGCATTCGCGCGCCATCTTCGTGGTGGCGTGCCCGCCGAGCAGCGCCGAGGTGAGCGTGTGCACGGCGGTGTGATGCTCGACGGCGTCGGCGCGGCGCTCCTGGACATAGGCCTTGCTGACGGTCGCGGTGATGAGGTCCAGCAGTTCCAGCGCGGTGGCGGTGCCCTTGACGACGAGTTCGGCATCGCTGGCCTGGGCTCGGGCGAACAGCAGGTCCAGTCCGGCCTTGAATCCCTCGTGGACGGCGTGCACGACCACTTCGATCGGAATACCGGCGCGGCACCAGCGCGCGGCCGCGGCCCGCAGGCGATCGGTGCGTTCGGGAAGATCGCCGCCGTTGACTCGGCGGATCGACCATTCCACACAGATCCGCGCGACCGCCGACACGTCACCGGACATCACGTCGGCGGGCAGGGTGGTGAACGGCGCCACGGATCCGCCGAGGTGTAGGACCAGTTCCCGGGACATGGTCTGCGCATCCCGCATGGACAGCGAGGTGGCGCGGCCGGATATCGCGCGCTCAGCACCGACTGTGCTTGCTGTAGTCACTTTGACCTCCTTGTCACCGACCGGATCCGCAGCCTTCGCGAGATCTGCCGGATCGGTGATCGGGCGATATCGACACCGCCCGATCACCGGCCGTAGGTGTTACCTGATGGAACGGTAATGCGAGCCTCCGCTCACCTTCTACTCCGTTTTGGACATATTCGACACCTCGCGGCATTGCCGCTGACCTGGGCGGATCGCCGACAGCATGGGACGAACGGGATATTTGCCGACAAAATATGGGGAACCGCTCACTTTTTGCTCCGTTCCCGCCACCGCGTCCGCATCCACGCGGCCTTCTCCGGCGGCGATGAGTTCGGCGCGCTCGCGCCGTCGAATTGTGCGACAGGGACTTTCGGATTCAGGAGACATCATGCGCACGATCACGGCCGGGTTGTTCATCGCTCTCGACGGCGTCGTCGAGAACCCGCAGGATTGGCACTTTCCGTACTACAACGACGAGATGGGCGCGGCGGTCGATGCTCAACTCGGCGCCGCCGACACCCTGCTGCTGGGACGCAAGACCTACGACAGCTTCGCCGGCGCCTGGCCGGAACGCGAGGCCGCGGGCGGGCCGGACGCCGACTTCGGCCGCAAGCTGGGCGATGCCCGCAAGATCGTGGTGTCGCGCAGCGATCACACCTTCACCTGGCGCAATTCCGAAGTGCTGCAGGGGGATCTGATCGCCGGGGTGACGGCGTTGAAGCGGGAACCCGGCGGAGATATCGCCATCTCCGGCTCGGTATCGGTGGTGCGCGCACTGCTCGGCGCCGGGCTGCTCGACGAACTGCATCTACTGGTGCATCCGATCGCGGTGCGGTCCGGCATGCGCCTGTTCGACGACGCCGACGCCACCCTCCCGCTCACTCTGCTGCGCTCGACCGCCTTCCGTACCGGTGTCATCCATCTCGTCTACGGACCCGGGCAGCAGCTCGAGGGCGACTACGACCAGGCCAAGCAACATCTGGCCCACGACGAGGACTGATCGCGACCGGGTGACGTACACCGATTGCGTCACCCGACGGGCGCGGCGGCGCGTCCCGGCGAACGCCACCGTGGCCTGACCGGAAGACCGCCCGGCGCGATGACTTTCGCACCGGGCGGTCCTTTCGTGCGATCCGGGTCAGGCGCCGACCGCTTCGGCGGTCGCGGTGTGGTGCACCGGTGCGAAGCTCAGCGCCGGCGGGCGGCGCAGCATTCGGGCGTAGGTGCGCACGGAGGCCGGCCAGGGATTGGTGATCGCGCCGCTGTCGTGGGTGTACCAGCTGGGCACATCCGTCGACCACACCGTGGTCGCGAGCGCGTCGGCCAGCCATTCCCGATGCGCCGCCATCGCGTCGGCGCGTACCTCGATGGCCGCCGCACCGATCTCGTCACGCCAGCGCAGGCAGCGCATGATGTAGGCGATCTGATGCTCCTTCATCGCCGGATTGCTACCCGCCGGGGTGAACGAGTTGGGTCCGGCGATGAGGAAGGCGTTGGGAAATCCCGGCACCGCCAGGCCCATGAAGGCATCCGGCCCCGAACGCCATCGATCCTGCAGGGACCGGCCGCCGCGGCCGCGCACCGTGATCGGGGCCAGGAATTCCGAGGCGCGGAAACCCGTCGCGTAGACGATGACGTCGGCGTCGTAGCGTCCGCCGTCGGCGGTCACGATGCCGTCGCGGGTGATGCGCGCGATCGCGGCGGTGGTCAGTTCCACGTTGTCGCGGCGCAGCGTGCGATAGAAGTGACTGTCGAAGACGATCCGTTTGGCGCCGATCGGATAATCCGGGGTGAGCCGGCCGCGCAGCACCGGATCGGCGATGCTCCGTCGAAGATACTGCCGCGCCGCCCATTCCGCGGGCCGGGCGGGCCATTGGCGGTGCATCATCGGCGCCAGCAACGAGTCGGCGGCTTGCTGCAGACCCCAGCGGTAGGCGCGCTGCGCACCGGGCAGCCGCAGCGCCGCACGGGTCGCCGGGCCGAATTCGGGGGCCGGTTTGGGCAGGATCCACTGCGGCGTGCGCTGGAAAATCCGCACGGATGCGGCGGTGTCGGCGAGCGTCGGCAGGCATTGCGCCGCACTGGATCCGGTGCCGATCAGGGCGATCCGCCGGCCGCGCAGTGCTGCGGCGTGGTCCCAGCCGGCGGTATGGAACGACGCGCCGCCGAATTCGTCGCGGCCCGGGATCTCCGGAATGTTGGGGCGATGCAATTGGCCGACGGCGAAGACCACGATGTCGGCGGTGAGCCGAATCCCGTTCGCGGTCCGTAGTTCCCAGCGCGCCTCCGATTCCGAGTATGTCGCCTCGGTGACGGCGGTGCCGGTGCGCAGGTGGGCGGGTAGGCCCTCGGCGGCGGCGACGGACCGTAGGTATTCCAAGGTCCGGCGGCGGGCCGGAAAACGGACAGCCGTATCGCGATACGGCGCGAACGAGAACGAATACAGGTGCGCCGGTACGTCACAGTTGCACCCCGGATACGTGTTGTCACGCCACACGCCACCCAATTCGGACGATTCCTCCAGGATGACGAAATCGTCCATCCCCGCGCGCCGCAGCGCCGTTCCCATGCCGATCCCCCCGAATCCGGACCCGACGACGACCACTGTGCTGTGCAAGCCCTCTACCACCTCCATGTGAGAAGAGATATCCAGTAACCGATCGGCAACCTTACGTCCTGAGGCAAGGAAAACCTAAAACCACGCCTGCACAGACCGAATGGGACGAGTCGATTCAGCGTGCCGATATGGACAACTTTCCAGATTGGACGCTTGATTAGTGTTGAGAGACACCAGGCTTCCGCCGTCGAAAGCGAGGGCGAGTGCGTACGACGCCGACGGCCGACGCGCGCAGTCAAGACGATTGGCACACTTTCAGCTAACTAAACAGGAAGGCGCCGTCACCCCCGTGCCGCCGCGCCGTCTCCCCGAATAATGTTGCCGCGCAACAGGTACCGGATAATCCACTCGGTCCGCACGGCCGTTCCCCCAGATCGGTTGCGAATATTTCGGCCCTGCAACATATTCCGACACGACCGCGGCGAGGAGGTCTATACTCGCGTAGTTCGCACCGACGAGATGCCGCGCGGTTCGGCGGCGCCCCACACCTACGGGAGCTCAGCACTTATGGCCATCGACGATCCGGCGCAGATCCGCACCGATATCCCGCACTCGGCGCGCATCTGGAATTTCTGGATGGGCGGCAAGGACAATTACGAGGTCGACCGCGCCGTCGGTGAGGCGAGTCTGCAGATCGATCCGGATATCGCGACCATGGCGGTGCAGTCGCGGCAATTCCTGATCCGGGCGGTGCGCCACCTGGCCGGTGCGGCCGGAATCCGGCAATTCCTCGATATCGGTACCGGTTTGCCGACGATGCAGAACACCCACGAGGTGGCGCAGAGCGTCGTGCCCGACGCCAAGGTCGTCTACGTCGACCACGACCCGCTGGTCCTCGCGCACGCCCGCGCGCTGCTCACCAGCACCACTCCGGAGGGCGTGACCACCTACGTCAACGCCGATTTCCACGAGCCGGAGAAGATCATCGCCGAGGCGGAGGCCATCCTGGATCTGCAGGAGCCGGTGGCCGTCATGTTCATGGGCGTCCTCGGCCACGCCCGCAGCTACGAGGACATGCTGCGCATCGTGGGCACGGTGCTGGCGGCGGTCCCCTCCGGCAGCTACCTCGTGCTCTGGGACGGCACCGACGACAGTCAGCCGTATGTCGACCTGTGCGCGGAATACGCGAAAACCGGTGGCACACCGTACTATCCGCGCACGCGTGCCGAGATCGCCGCGGCTTTCGACGGACTCGAGTTCGTCGAGCCCGGCTTCACCTGCATCACACAGTGGCAGGCCGACTCCAGCGAGGTCGGCCGCACCGCCGAGATCGCGGCCTACGGCGGCGTCGCCCGCAAACGCTGACGGCCGCTCAGCGCGCCGCCACCGCGCGCGCCCGCTCGATGATGCGCAGGGCCGCAACGGCATCGGCGGGATCCACGGGCGGTTCGGCGCCGTCCAGCAGGGCGGCGGCGACCCCGGCGTAGAAGTCCGGATAGGCACCGGGTTCGCTGGGGATCAGGCGCAGATCGCCCTCGGCGCCGAGCTGACCCCAGTCGACGGGATCGACACTCCCCCACGGCTGCCCGTCGCCTGGGCGACGACCGGCCCGCAGCGCCGCCTCCTGCGGGTCCAGCCCGTAACAGACGTAACCGGCCTCGGAGCCGAGCACCCGGAAGCGCGGACCCAGCTGGGGCGCCACGGCGCTCATCCAGAGATGCGACCGCACGCCCGAGGCATGAGTGAGCGCCACGAAGACATCGTCGTCGGCCCGCACGCCGGGGCGGCGGGCGTCGAGTTCGCTGTAGACGTCGTCGACCGGGCCGAACAGGTCGAGCGCCTGGTCGATCAGATGACTGCCGAGGTCGTAGAGGATGCCGGCGCCTTCGTCGGCGCCACCGACCTCTCGCCACCCGCCCTTGATCCGCGGCCGCCAGCGCTCGAAACGGGATTCGAAGCGGCGCACCTCGCCCAGGGCGCCGTCGGTCATCAGCCGGCGTACCGTGCGAAAGTCGCTGTCCCAGCGCCGATTCTGAAATACCGTCAACATGGTGCCGGCCCTCCGGGCGGCCTCGATCATCGCCTCGCCCTCGGCGGCGGTCAGGGCGAAGGGTTTGTCGACCACCGCCGGCAGCCCGGCCGCCACGGCCCGCAGCGTCAGGGAGCTGTGGGTGCGGTTGGGACTCGCGATCACCACCAGATCGACATCCGTTGCGGTGCCGAACAATTCGTCGGCTGTGGCGAACACCCGCACGCCGGGATGTTCCTCGCGCGCCTGGTCGGCCCGCTCCGGCGAGAAGGTCACCACCGCGGCCACGCGGAGCCGGGGGTCGGCGGCGATCAGCGGGGCGTGGAACACCGCCCCGGACAATCCGTATCCGATCACCGCCACATTCGCCTGCGCCATCGCCGCTCCTCGATTCGACCTCCGCTCGCGCGGGCCCGCCAGCACACCCGCGGGTGACCGGTGCCCGGCCCGCATCCATCACAACACGGCCGCGCACTCCGGCGCGGGGACGACGGCCCCGACACACCGGCTCAGCGCTGCGCCGCGCCGGCGGGCTCTGCGGCGGAGCGCGCCCGCGCGGGCGCCCACACACCCAGGATCGCCGCGACCACGAGAGTCACCACTCCGAGCACCAGGGTGGCCTGGTGCAGGCCGTGCGCGAAGGCCGATTTCGCTTGTTCCGCAAGCGGTTTCGCCTGTGGGCCGATGCGCTCGGTGACGGCCAGCGCACCCGCGAGCGAACCGGTGACGGGCCCGCGGATCGGTTCGGGAATCCGGTCGGCGATCTCGGCCATGCGGTGGCCGTAACCGGCCGCCAGCACACTGCCGGCGAGAGCGATACCCAGCGCGGCGCCCATCTCGCGAGCGGCGTCGTTCACCGCGGCCGCCACACCCTGTTTGTCGGCCGGCGCGCCGTCCACGATCGCCGCGGTGGCCGGCGCCGCGGCCAAGCCGAGGCCGGTACTCATGATCAGCAGCGGCCACAGCACATCCACGAAGGTGCTCACGGACGTCAGCCGGGACAGGCACAGCAGCCCGGCCCCGACGACGACCAGCCCGACCGTGGTGGGCAGCCGCAGCCCGAACCGCTGCGCCAGCCACGGCGCGATCACCGACAGCGCCACCATCGGCACGATCATCGGCGCCATCGCGACCGCCGAGAGCAGCGGCGAATAACCCAGGATCAATTGGAAGAACTGCACGATCACCATGAACAACCCGAACGAGACCAGAAACTGCACCGCCACCGACAGCGTCCCGGTGCCGAAGCCGCGCCCGGCGAACAGCCGCACATCCAGAAGCGGGTGCTCGGCGCGCAGTTCGATCACGGCGAAGGCCGCGCCGACCGCCAACCCGGCGACGACCGCGCCCAGCACCATCGGATCGGTCCAGCCGCGCTGCGGGGCCTCGAGTGCCGCGATCACGATCAGGCCGACCGCGACCGCGCCGCTCACCGCACCCCACGGATCGAAGCGCGCGCGCTCACCGTCCTGCGATTCGGGGACCGTGCACGCCGCGACCGCCAGAACCGCACCCGAGACCGCCATCGCGAGCGTGATCGACAGCCACGACCAGCGCCACAGCAGCACTCCGGAGCCCAGGATGCCGATGACCGCGCCGCCACCGACCGTGCCCGCCCAGATGCCGACCGCGACGTTGCGGCGATCCGGCTCGACCCCGGCGGTGAGCAACGAGAGCGTCGACGGCATCACCAGTGCCGCACCGACTCCGGCGATTGCCCGCGAGCCGATCAGCCATTCCGGTCCGGCGACCACCAGCGGGATCGCCGAGGCGATCGCGAACACCGCCAGTCCGATGATCATGACGATGCGGCGGCCGTAGCGGTCGCCCAGGGCGCCGGCCGGCAGTACCAGACAGGCCAGCGCGAGCGTGTAACCGTCGATGATCCAGGTCAATTGGGACTGCGTGGCGCCGGTGGCCGAGGCGATCTGCGGCAGGGCGGTGTAGAGCGCCGCCATCGACGCGACGACCAGCGCGACGGCCAGGCAGGACACGACGATCACCCATCGGGTGCGCACGGGTACGAGCTCGGTCATGGTTGCGTTCATCGCGCCTCCCGAGAAACGATACTTTTAGTTTCGCTATGCTACTCGAAGTATCGTTTCCGTCCCGTGCGGCCGCCGATCTTGCCGAGGAGGAATCCTGAGACCATGACATCGACTGCCGCGATCGAATCCGAGGACGACCCGCGCAAGGCGCGCTCACGTCGCCGCCTGCTCGCCGCCGCGGCCGAATTGTTGCGCGACGGAGGATTGGACGCGGTCACCATCGATGCGGTGACGCGACGCTCGGGCGTCGCGCGCACCACGCTGTACCGGCATTTCGACACCGTGGCGCGGCTGCGTGCCGCGACGCTGGAAGAGCTGATGCCGCCGGTTGTCGAGATACCGGACGCGGGTCCGCTGCGGGAGCGGCTGATCGAACTGCTCACCCGACAGGCCGCGGCGATCAACGACGTACCGCTGCATCTGACCACGCTGGCGTGGCTGGCGACCGGAGACGCGCAGGCCCACGGCGAGGGTGTGCGGTCCGGTTCGCTGCGCGCTCATCTCATCGACACCTACCGCCGCCCGTTCGACGAATTGTTCGACGACCCGCGGGCGCGCGCACTGCTCGGCGATCGGGATCTCACCGCGGTGCTGGCGCAGCTCGTCGGGCCGATCGTCTTCGTGCGGCTCACCGGCATCGGCCGCGCCGGGCGCGCCGACTGCACCCGCATCGTCGACGATTTCCTCGCCGCCTGCGAACGCTGAAAGGTCTTGCGCGCAGGTCGGTTTCGCCTCAGTAGTAGACGGGCCCCGGCACTCCCCCGCCCGCCGCGACGGCATCGCCCGTGATCGCGATGCTGCGCGGCGAGGCCAGGAAGGTGACCACGTCGGCGACCTCGCGGGCATCGATCACCCGGCGGATCGAGTTGGCGACCAGACCGGCCTCCAATTCCTCGACGGTGGCGCCGGATTCGGCGGCCTGGGCGGCCAGCCGTCCGGTGAGCCGCTCGGTCCGGGTGAGGCCCGGGTGCACGACCGTCACGTTGATCCCGTGCGGGCCGAGTTCGTCCGCGAGATTCTTGGTCAGGGCCGAGACGCCGACGTTGCGCACCGTCTGCGCGATCGAATTCGCCTGCCGCGCACCGAGTCCGCTGATGTTGACGATCCGTCCCCAGCCCTGCGCGATCAGATGCGGCGCGACCGCGCGGGCGGTGCGCAGATATCCGAGCACCTTGATCTCGACCTCGCGGCGCACGATGTCGTCGCTGGTGGCGTTCAGATCCGCGGGCGCGCCGGCACTCCACGGCGTGGCCGCGGCATTGACCAGGATGTCGACCCCACCCAACTCGGCCACGGTGCGCTCGACCAGCGCCCGCACCTGTTCGTCGTCGCCGGTGTCGGTGGGCACCGCGACGATCCGCCGCCCGCTCTCCTGGGCGAGTGCCTGCGCGGCCGCCACGAGCGGTTCGGCGGATCGGGCGGCGAGCACCACGTCGACGCCCTCGGCCGCGAGTCCGCGCGCGACGGCCAGGCCGATTCCCTTACTGCCGCCCGTGACGATGGCCCGCTTACCGCTCAGCTGCAAATCCATGGCAGCGACGGTAACAACGCTCGCCGGGCGCGTCGCCGATCCGGATCGGGCTGAACAGAATCCGGTTCGGTAGTCCTCGCTCTCGCCGGTATCGGCCCGGACCACCCCGCGATGACCCCGAGGATCGAGGCCGCGTCCACGGCCCCGGGCCTGCTGAGCCGCAGCCCCACTGTGACGAGCCGATCGGCCAGGGTTTCGGTCGCCACCGCATCGGCCCGCCTACCCGGCACCGCCATCGAATCGTTCGTCCATTCGGAGGTGGTGCAGGTGGTCAGCAGATCGCCCATCGCACCACGCCCGTCCTCCTCGCAGGTCACCGTGTAGCTGCGCTCGGCCGGACCGCGTCCGTGACGATGAACTAATCGTGCAAACCCCGCCGTTTTTGGCGGTTTTCGCGCATTTCCGCGGAGGTTTGCACGAAAAATTCGGGTGTGCGGATTGTGGGCCCGGCAATCACCGACGTCGCACCGCAGACACATCACCGCGACGAGCGTTCCCGACCGCACTACCAATCCGGCTGGTAGCCCCAGCGCCACATGTCTGCGGGCTCCACCGTGACCAGCGCCGCGAATCCGCACACCGATCGCGGACTGCCGCCGACATGCTCCAGATCATGGACGATCACCGCCACCGCGTCGACCCGGCGCAGGGCGACCAGCAGATCAGGCACCTGCACGTCGGCGACGATCCCTAGCAAGCGATAACCCGCCTCGGTCGCGCGCCGGCGAATCGCGGCTTCGATCCGGGTTCGCCGACCGCCCGCCAGATCGGAGCGAACGTATCCGATTGCTTTGGGCCACTTCGACTTGTCCAGCTCCGCGCTCATCCGAGGAACCGCGTCATGGGCGTAGATTCCGAATTGCGGTGTCCCGGTATCCATTCGGTCCACATCTCGTGGGCGACGCGATCCCAGACAGCAGTCCAGCGGCGCGCCGTCTGTTCCCGCGCCGCCGCGAGATCGGTGCCCGGCGCGAACTCGATCACTTCGCCGGTGGCCGTGTCGCGCGCCCGCCTGATCTCGATATGACGGAATTTCTGTATCGCCCAGACCGCTTCCAGGCCGTCCGCCTCGGTACACCTGGTCCTGTCGTCCATCACCGCCTACCCCTGGTCCCGCATATCGGTGAGCAGCCCGTCCAGCACGCTCAGGAGCGTGCCGAGGTCCGGACCCGCCGCCACCGGCAGTTCGCTGCCGATCGGGTCGAGCCGGATACCGCGCGCCGCGGCACGCTCTCGCAGCGTGTGAACCGGCGGAACGATCTTCCCGGCCCGCACGAGGAACCCGAACGCAGCGGCTTTACGGGGACAATGATGGGCACTACACGCCTTGTGCTGCTGCATGATTCGCCCAGCGATCGACTCGGTGAGCGGATGCGGCGGACCGGCATACTCCGGTGAGATCGGGCTGCGCGCCCACGTCTCGGGCGGGCACACCGTTTCCAGATCGCACCAATCGCACACCCGCGCCGGACTGTGGTCGACGGTGCTCAAGTCGTAGACCACGACCGCCGCAGCGTCGATACCGAGGGCGATCGCCAGACCGTAACCGACGGGGTCGGGCCGATCCTCGGGCGGCCGCACGGTGTAGACGTAGTGATAACCCAGCCGCTCGGCATGCCGTTCGATCGCCAGTGCGTGGCGGGATGTGTCCGCGCCGGACACGCCGGGCAGAACAAGCCCGATAGCTCTGGGGCGCTTATCATTTCGTCGTCCTCCATCGGTGTCCGGTTGTGTGTCCGGCTGTTCGAGCATGGGAAATTTCGACATGTTCGGGCTTCCGAAGACGGGGATGTGGTTGAGGTGCTTACGGATTGCCGGGTCGGCCGCCCCACCGCTCGCACAAGTCGAGTACACCACCGTTCGCCGCGAAAGTGGAGACATAACAGAGCAATTGAGGTCAAATAGAATCCTTCCAGATCAACTGGAAGGCTCGGTAGCTTCACTGACGAAAGTGATCGCGATGGCAGACCACACGACCACACTCCCGCGACGGTTGCTGGCCCGGCGGCTGACCGAGCTGCGCAAACATGCGAACCTGACCAGAGACAAGGCGGCGAAACTTGCCGAGATGAGCTCACAAACTCTGTGGCGCTTGGAAAATGGCCAAATAGGCCAAGTCAAGAAAATGGTCATCCGGGCGCTGTGCGACACCTACGACGCCAGCGACGAGGATCGGCGCGCACTGCTGTGGTTGGCAGATGAGGCCCGCAAGACTGGTTGGTGGCAGTCGTACAGCGATGCGATTTTCGCGAATGTGGACCTCTTCATCGGACTCGAACAAGCCGCGCGGCGCATCACATCGTTTCAGCCGACGCTTCTGCCCGGCTTGATGCAGACTGCTGACTACCGACGTGCCGTTTCGCGAGCCTACGTCCCTCGCCTGACCGACGAAGAGATCGAACGCCACGTCGAACTGCTCGTTAAACGCCAAGAACGCCTTCAAGAATCGCGTGAGCAGTTCAGCTTCCATGCAGCTCTCAGCGAAGCGGCGCTAAGGCACCACATCGGGGGCGCCGCCGTCATGGCCAACCAGTTGCGGCACATTGCCCACCTCAGCAGACTGCCGAACATCGCGGTTAGGATCGTCCCGCTGAAAGTCGGCGCTCACATCGGACTCGACGCGGGGCCGTTTGTACTTCTGGAATTTCCCGAACACGTGAACCCCGCCCTCACAGAGCAGCCCGTGGTCTATATCGAGGGCTACACTGGGGCGCTGTACCTGGACAAACACGACGAGATCGAGCAGTACCGCACAGCTTTGTCAGCTATCGAACGCACTGCACTGAATCAGTCCGAGTCCAGGGCATTGCTGATGAAGATCGCGGAGGAGTACGAAGAGTGAGTGCCGACCTATCCACTGCCAAGTGGTTCAAGAGCACCCGCAGCGGAGCCGGTAAGGATTGCGTGGAGGTTGCACATCTCACGGAAGGCACAGTCGCCGTCCGCGACTCCAAAAGCCCCACCGGCCCAGCTCTCATCTTCACCCCCGCCGAGTGGGACGCCTTCACCGCCGGCATTCAGGACGGCCGATTCAAGCCTCCGCATAGCGAACAGCAACCCAAGGGGCGAGGGACCCAAAGGGCCAAGGACCGGCGAACCGGAGCCAGAGGAGAACGCGGCATGAGCGTTGACCTACCCACTGCCAAGTGGTTCAAAAGCACCCGAAGCCGTGACGGCGGAGAGTGCGTGGAGGTAGCACACCTCCCCAACAGCGCGGTCGGAGTTCGCGACTCGAAGAACCCCACCGGCCCAGCGCTTCTCTTCCCCCCCGCCGAATGGGACGCCTTCATCACCGGCATCCAAAACGGCAAGTTCCAGCGACCGGCGTAACAGCCCGGAGTTCGATCAGCTGATCACCGGGTAGTGCGCAGGACAACCAGTCACCCGATCCCGACCACGTTCGACCACTGACGGCGCCTCGGACTTACTCGTCTAGGACGGGTGCGCCCTGTCGATACCGAGGGTGGCGATCAGATCTTCGTGCAGTTCGAACCACACTCGGTGGGCCGAGTCGTGTTCGGTGCCGGTGACCATCTCGGGATTATCGGCGGCCAGGGCGAGGGCCGCGGCGAAGCGGGTGTCGTAACCGGCGAACCGGGCGAGTCGTTCGGTGAGAGTATTCGTCAGCGGAACCAATTCCTTTGCGAGGCTTTCCAGTTCGTCCAGGATCTGCCGGTCCCGCTGCGCGTCCTGGTGGTCGTTGTCCTGCATGCTGCCATCGGGAAGGATGGTCAGTTGCCAGGCGGTGCACGCCTGCACCAACCGTGCGTTGAGCGGCAGAAACATGCGATAGAGGTCCTCCACGAACGCTTTCGCCCCACACTCGGACAGCTCGCCGGCGAGTTGCCGCTCGTTCTGCGCACGTCCGCTCTCGGTGAGCGACCACCCCGCGTCCGCCCCGAATCGGAAGCGGCTGATCCAACCGCGCTCTCGGAAGTCCCGCACGTGCGACTCGGCGAGGTCGACGGGCATTCGGTATCTGCCGGCGACCGCGTGCGTATCGACGAACCCGCCCAGGCGAATTGCGTGCAACGCGAGTAGCGAACTGCGTGAAACGTGCGTCATCGCGGACTTCCTTTTCGTATCGAGCAGCCATGCCTGGTGAAGCGTCAATGGTGGGTCGAGCGAACGGCATGAACGTGTCCCTTGGTTCCGTCGACCGAGATGACCCGATGATTCGCCAGGGTCTGCATCGCTCCCTCGGCCGCCACCACGGCCGGAATCCCGAACTCGCGGGCGACGATTGCCGCATGGGACAGAATTCCCCCGGTTTCGGTCACCACCGCGGCGGCAACGCCGAACAGCGCCGTCCACGCCGGATCGGTAGCGCGACAGACGATGACATCGCCCGGCCGAACCGCGTCGAAGTCGTCGACGCCGTGCACCAGGCGAACCGGACCGGCGACAACACCACGGCTGGCCGCAGCGCCGGTGACGATGGGCGCATCCCACATCTCGGTTCCTCCTGACCGCCGCGATTCGGCCCGTCAAACATAGGTTGACGATCATGTGCGCGTCAACTATCAGTTGACGACGCGGTAATAGCTCGCGATGCCTTCGCCGACAACGGATCGACCTGAAGCCCTACAGGGTTCGCGGGGAAAGTTGGGATCGGTAGGGGGCGCGCGCGGCGTCTACTCACCCCATGACATTTTCTCAACCTCCCGCGAACCAACCGCAGTCCGCCGGCTTGGACAAGAAGACCAGCGCGATCCTGTCGTACGCGCTGGGCTGGCTCACCGGAATCATCTTCCTCTTCGTGGGGAAGCACGATCCCGATGTGAAATTCCATGCCTCGCAATCGATCGTCTTCTTCGGGGCGGTCTCGGTGCTCAATATCGTGCTGAGTATCGTCGGCTCGCTCCTCGGGGCCCTGGGGATCATCTTCAGCCTCGCCGGACTCGTCGTTGCGGTCTTCACGGTCGTCGTCTGGATCATGGCCATGGTCCAGGCGAACAACACCGGCGGTGTCCGCGCGACGCTTCCCATCGTCGGAAAATTCATCGCCCCTTACGCCGACCGGCTGGCCAACTCGATCAGGTAGCGGCGTCTTCGCATGGCCGCGGATACGACAGTCCGAAGACCAACGGCCCGAGATCATCTCGGGCCGTTGCGTCTGCGCGCAACGGCCCGAGCATCCGGCTCCGCCGTCACCGATTCGGCCGGATCAGGCGGGAACCGCCTCCTCGCGGCGGGCCGTGATGGCCTGGTGCACGGTGCGGAAGAACAGCACGAATCCGATGGTCAGCAGGATGTGACCGATGCCGGCCAGCTCCGCCAGTGGCGTGGATTCGCCGTGTCCGAGGACGGTCCGGGTGCCGATGATCGTCATGCAGGCCACCGTCCAGAGGACAGCGATGTTGTAGACGGTGAAGAACCAACGATAGGCGCGGGTGTTCGACAGGGCGAGTTGGTGTTCGAGCACCAGGACGATCAGGAAGAACAGTGTTCCCAACGCCAGCAGGTGCGTGTGGACCACGGCGAGTTCGGTCTTGCCGGTGAACTCGTGGGCCTTGGTGAGTTCGCGGTAGACCAACCCCGACGGCAATCCCAGTGCGGTATAGCCGACGGCGGCCCAGTAGAGCTGTTTCATCGAGTCCTCGTTCGAATGATGGTGCGGTCGTTCGGGTGTGGAGGTCAGGCCGACAGCTGTGCGGTGGGCGCTGGCGCGGCAGCCTGCCGGGCCTCGGGCGCCTTGCCGGTTTCGCGGAGGATCAGCAGACCCGTGACCGCGATCAGCGCGGAGGTCAGGCCGTGGACGCCGAACGCGGTGGCCGCGGAGCCGTGATGCGCCAGGACGTTGATCATGTCGCCGAACGGGGCGACGGCCGTCATCAGCAGGACCCACCCCAGGGCGCGGCGGCGGCCGGTCATCAGCAGGATGCCCGTGCCCAGGCCCATCGCGAGTTCGCGGCAGCCTTTCACGATGAGGAAGCCGCCGCCGTCGCCGGCGGGCACATTCGGCAGACCGAAGCCCTGGGCCGCGGTCTCGGGAGTCAGGACGAACGAAATCCCGAGGTAGAGGGTGAACAGAACGACAGCGGCCGCCAGGACGGTGCCGAGGGTCCGGCGTGACATTGGTGTACTCCTGACATTCAGACGTGAATTGTTGTCCGACAAGGCATCCGGCTCACTGCGACAGCATGTCGCCGGGTCCCAGTTCGAGGGTGGGATGGAAGATCATCGGCCGCGCGGTGAGGTCGAGATCGTTCTGCATCCGCAGCGTCAATTCCCGCCATTCCGCCGTGCCGAGCGCGTTGCGCAGGGCGGCGCCGCTGTCCCAATCTCCGACGTTGACGAAGACCGCCTCGGCCGCCTTACCGGCAGCCTGGAACATCCGGGTTCGGCGGAAACCGGCGGCGGCCGCCATGTACTGGGCGCTGTCACGCCAGCGCTGCAGGAACAGGTCCCGCTGGGCGGCGGGTACCGACATCGTGTTGATCACCGTGACCGGCGCGTCGGTGTCGGGAACGGAGGGGGTGCTGGAATTCGTCATATTGTCACGTTAAGTGACAATCACAATTTATGTCAATACCCTTAGATGGCAATCATGTTGGATTGCTAGTGTGGAGGTCATGACGAACCGGCCGCTGGACTCTCGCGCGGCATTCCTGTTGT
>NZ_BAFQ01000081.1 GCF_000308375.1 Nocardia aobensis NBRC 100429
TTGCCCGACAGCACCGGCGCGAGCGCCGTCGCCAGCTGCCGGCCGATGGTGGCGTCGTCACCGTCGTCGCCGTCGAGCAGATCCAGTTCCCGCAGTGCCCGCGCGACCGGCCGGAAATCACCGTCGATGGCGCTGGCGTGGAACAGCGCGCGCACGAACGCCCGCCACTGCGGCGTCATGGTGCCGACGATGCCGAAATCGAGCATGGCGGCCCGGCCGTCGTCGAGCAGCCAGAGGTTTCCGGCATGCACGTCGCCGTGGAAAAGACCGTGCACCACAACACTTTCCACCCATGCCTTGACCAGCCGGCGGATCAGCAGCTCGGGATCGGGGTGGGCGGCGCGGATATCGTCGAAGCGGTCGAGCGGCATCCCGCGCATCCGCTCCATGCACAGCACGCGCGGTCCGCAGTACTCCCAGTACACCTCGGGGACGACGACACCGGTGTTGTCGCCGAAGGCGGCGAGATCGACCCTCGCCTGTGCCTGATTGCGGGCCTCGTTGCGGAAGTCCAGCTCGGCGACGGTGGTGTCGTACAGATCGCGGACGACACCCTCGGCGTTGGCGATGCGGGCGTTCTCCGAACGTTTGGTCAGGGTGCCGGCCAGCCGGTACGCGGCGCGCAGATCGACGATCATGCGCCGGGCGATATCGGGACGCTGCACCTTCAGCACCGCCGGGCGGCCGTCGGCGAGGACGCAGGCGTGCACCTGAGCCACCGAGGCGGCCGAGAGCGGTTCGTCGTCGAATTCCCGGAACAGTCGGTCGATCGGGGCGCCGAGGTCGGCCTCTATCACCGCGCGCGCGTCGGTGGCCGGAAACGGCGGGACGTCGTCGAGACAGCGCAGGCACGCGTCGGCGAGTTCGTCCGGAAACGAGGCCGGCGACGACGCGATGAGCTGCCCGAGCTTGACGAACATCGGGCCCAGCGCCTCGAAGCCGTCGACCGTCCCCTCGGCCATCGCCCGTCGCCGCTTCGCCGGGCGCAGACCTTGGCGCAGCACACGGCGCGTCACCCGGCTGCCGATCGTCGTGCCGATCGCGGCGGTACGACGGAACTCCGCGAATCCGAATTTCTCCAGCGCCGGTACCGGCTGCGGTGGAGTCTCCCCCGCGCCCGGTCCGGAGGCGGTCTCGGTGGCCGCCGCCGTCACCGCAGGACTCCGCTGGTCACCCACTCACCTGCCCGAATCATTCGTTGCGACCGTCCCCTCGTCATGTGGTTCGTGCACAGTCTACGACTGCCGAGCCACCGTACCGGCCGGTGTGGCGTGCCCCACGCGCGGACCGGCCCGCCGACGGCGTCGCCTTCACCGCGTGACGAGCCGGTTCACGGCGCGATGCCCAGACCTGCGGCGAGGACCGGCCACGAGCGTTTCAGCGCGTCCTGCCAGTAGCCCCACGAATGCGTGCCCGTCGGTTCGAAGTCGAAGGTGGCCGGGATTCCCAGCTCCCCCAGGCGAGTCGACATATTGTGCGTGCACCAGTTCACCGCGGCCTCGATCACCCCGCCGATCACGAGCTGATCGAGATATCCGCGCGGCCCGGGCTGCATGTGGTCACCGCCGTACACGTCGTACATGCCGGGTACACCGGTGCCGGTGGAGATGAACAGATTCAGTCCCCGCAGGCCGTCGGCGTGCACGTACGGGTCGTTGGCCGCCCACATCGGGTCGTCGTCGGGGCCGTACATGTTCTCCACGTCGCCGCCGCCCCACGTCTGCACCGCCATTTTGACGAATTCGCGGCCGATCGGATCACTGATCTGCGCACATCCGGAATACGCGGCCACCGACCGATACAGTCCCGGGGCCGCGATCGGCAACTGCAGCACCGAGGTCCCCGACGTCGACAACCCGGCCAGCGCGTTGGCGCCGGTGGTGCGGTAGCGCCCGTCGATCAGCGGCGGCAGTTCCGCGGTGAGGAACGTCTTCCATTTGTACACACCGAGTTTCGGGTCCGGCGCGCGCCAATCGGTGTAGTAGCTCCAGCGGCCCCCGACCGGCTGCACCACATAGGTCTGCTTGGCCGACAGGAAACCCGCGACATCGGTGTTGCGCTCCCAGGTGGCCGAATCCTGGCCTCCCCCACCGCCGTTGAGCAGATACAGCACCGGCGCCGGCGACTGGTCGTCGGCCGGTGTCTGCACCTTCACCATGATGTCGGTGTTCATCGCCGCCGAATGCACCCGCAACTGCTCGGTCCGCGGATCGAGCCGCCAGCTACCGGTGACCGCCGACCCGTCCGCGGCGACCGGATCGGGTTGCGCACCGGCGGGCGCGGCCCCCAGCACCGCGCCCGCCATCATCAGAACGACGGGAATGATGCTGCCGCGCAGCACCTTTCCGAACATGAGAACTCCTTCGTGACAGAACGATCGCCGCGGAGACGACGAGGCCCGCCGGGCGATGCTGTGTGAGGACATCGCCCGGCGGGACCACCACCGTGGGTGTGTGCACTCCTGTGCGCGGATACGAAGCCGGCGTACCTCGGTCCGCGCCGGACCCCACGGCGGCGTGCGGCCCGCCGGAACACGATGGGAATTCAGGGTTTCCGCGTTCCGGCGGGCAGGTCGGACGACTCAGAGCTTGCCGCCACCGCCCAGCAGCCACGGGTTGAAGCTGCAGGTCAGCGCGGGAGTCTGAGCCGAATCGAGAGTGTTGAGGATGATCGAGAGCACCCGCGGCGAATACATCATCGTCAGGTGATCCGACAGATCCTGTTCGCAGCCGTCCTGCAGGGTGACGTTCTTGACCGTCGCACCGGGCCCGGGCTGCAGGAAGGTCAGATCGTACGGCGTGGTCACCTCGTCGTAGCGGGTGCCGACCACCGTGTAGTCCACACCCGGCATCGTGTCACCACCGGCATTGAGCTGGTTGACGAAATCCGATCCGACCGTCTGCTGGATGCCGGAGTGGCCGACGAAGATCTCCACCAGTCCGAGCACGTCGATGCCGAAGTTGTTGATGGCCCGGCCCAATGCGCCGATGCCGTCGAGGGTGGTGCCGTGGTTGGTGGCGCCGAAGGTCATCATGTGATGCACCTTCGCCGCACCACCGTCGAACTTCAGATACCACCGCGACATCGCGCCACCCTGGGAATGGCCGACCAGATTCACCTTCTGCGACCCGGTCGCCGCCAGCACGCGGTCCACGAATTGCGCCAGCTGCTTGGACGAATCCTGAATCAAGCCGGTGCCGTTCGCGCCCGGCAGTACCGATCCCAGGCCGCCGCCCTGAATCAGATTGGATTTTCCGTAATTGAAGGTGAATACGCAGTAGCCGGCGTCCTTGATCGGCTGGCTGACGAAGGAGAAGTTGTCGTAGGCGTTCTCCCACGTGCCGTGCACCAGCACCACCGGCTCCGGATGCGCCGCGGTGGGTTTGCAATTCCAGTCGTTGGTCCCCGGCGGGGCCACGTCCGGATGCAGCAGGCCGTATCCGAAGGCGGCCAGGAACGAGCTCTGCGCCGGGCCGTAGCCGATGGTGTCGCTGGAGGTTCCACCCGACGAGCCCGAGCTCGACCCGGAACCGCCGTAGCAGTCGCCCGACCCGTTGCCGGATCCCGCGCCACTGCCCGAGGTGCAGGCCGAACCGGTGCCGGAGCTGCCGGAATCGGCGATCGGGTGAGCGGCGGGATTCTTCAGTCCCTGGTCGATGAAGTCGACCAGTCGCTGCTCCTGCTGCTGATCGTTCGACGCCACCGCCGGCTCGGCGTCGGCGCCGATCCCCGCGAAGCCCATTGTCAACAGCGAAACCCCCACGACGACCGCGGCGCTCAGCGACCTGCGGCGGGTGTTTGGTCTCATGGGTGAACCTTTCGTCAGAACATCGGCGTTCTTTGTTGCGATGCGCGACAGCGAGCCGCGCGGCCGAAACTGAACTCAGACGCTAAAGTCGCTGACGAGCCGCCGATACGGACAAAGGCAGTCTCTTCGGAATCTCACGAGGCGCCGGACCGACCGCAGTGAAGTTGCACAGCCGGGCGAATTGCCCGGTGGCGTCAGGCTTTTCCCGATATCGGCGCAGTCACAGCAGCAATGTCGGCCGTGCCGTGAAATATCCAGCGATACAACCAATTACGACGCAATCACGAACAGATATCGGATTCTCACTGGAGTTGTCCGCCCGGTCCGGTCCACGTGAGTACGTGGCACGGCCCCACGTCGTCTGGAGTCCTGATGCCCGGCTTTCGTACTACCCTGCGGCCCAGAGGTTTTCGCTTCCTCGCCGCCGCCGCACTGGCCGTCGGCGCACTCACCGCGGCCGCCTTCCCCACCGCCGCCGCCGATCCGCTCACCGATGCGGCCGGCGTTATCGAACAGCTGCGCGCCGTCGGTGATCCGCTGCCGCCGCTGCCCGCCCCGCACGGGCCGACCACCGCCATCGTGGTGCTCGGTTACGGATTGCTGCCCGACGGCGGGATGAGACCCGAACTCGTCGCCCGGCTGCAGGCGGCGCTCGTACAGGCGATGGTGTCGCCGGCCTCGCCGATCATCGTCACCGGCGGGAATCCCCGCGGTGGCACCACCGAAGCCGACGCCATGGCCGGCTGGCTCGTCGGCCAGGGCATCGCCCCGGAGCGGATCCACATCGAGTCACGCGCCAGCGATACCGTCGAAAACGCCGTCAACTCCGCGGAAATGATGCACGCCCTGGGTGCCGGCGATGCGGTGGTCGTCACGTCGGCCGACCATATGCCCCGTGCCGTAGCCGATTTCGTCGACGCGGGGGTGGCGGTGGTGGGCACGGTCAGCCCGCAGGATCTGCCGCCGGTGGTGCTGGAGGCGTTCGGGCCGCAGCAGTGAATCCGGAGCAGCGGTGAATCCGGAGCCGCCGGCCTTCTAGCGCGGGCCCCAGGTTCGCGCTATACCGAGTCCGGCGGCCAGCGCGTCCCACGCCGACGGCAGCGCCGCGGTGAAATCCGGCCAGGAATGCGTCCCCGCGGGGATGTAGCGCACGGTGGCCGGGATGTTCAGCTGAGCGAGCCGCGCGGCGAACCGTTCGGTGCACGTGCGCGCTCCCGCCTCCAACGCGATGCCTCCGCCCGCGGACCGCAGCGCACCGGCGACGTCGTGCGCGGTGGCGATCGCGGTCAGATCCGGTGGGCTCGGCAGGCCGGTGGCCGCCGACAGATAGATCGGCGTACCGCGCAGGGTATCGGCGCCCAGATAGCTGTCGTGCGCCGCCCATTCCGGCGAATTCGGTGGGCCCCAGAGGTTTTCGGGGTTCCCGCCGCGTGAGGCCACGGTGATGCGAGTGACGGCCTGGCCAACCTCGTCGGCGGTCGAATAGCAGCCGCTGATACCCGCGACCGCGCGATAGAAGCCCGGGTGACGCTGGGCCAGCATCATCGCCGCCTGCGCGCCCATCGACACTCCGGCGATCGCCCGGCGTCCGTCGGAATGCAGATATTTCTCCACGATCGGCGGCAGTTCGTCGACGAGGAAGGTCTCCCACCGGTTGAGGCCGAGGTTCTGGTCGTAGTGGTCCCAGTCGGCGTACATACTGCCGACGCCGTCGCCGGGTAGCACCACGTCCACCGGTTTGCCTGCGAAGAAGCGTGCGGCCTCGCCGTCGGTGAGCCACCCCGAGGTCGCCGCACCCTCGACGCCGTCGAGAAGATAGAGGGTGGGCCGGGGTTCGCTACCGCCGCCGTGCAGTACATCGATGGGCACCACCCGATGCATCGCGG
>NZ_BAFQ01000080.1 GCF_000308375.1 Nocardia aobensis NBRC 100429
CACCACCACCCTCTCCCTCCTCTCCACCGACGGCGGCACCCTCCTCATCCCCACCACCACACCCACCGACCTCGACACCCTCATCACCCACCTCTCCCACGCCGCCCGCGTCCCCATCACCGCCACCACCACAACCACACCCACCACCGACATCCCCACCGCCACCGACCAAACCCACCAACTCCTCGACATGGTCACCCGCCTCCAATCCATCCCCGGCCTCTACCGCTTCGACGACCTCGCCCTCGAATACCAACTCACCCGCCCCGGCCCCGGACGCGACCACCTCGGCACCCTCCTCAACCCCCTCGACCACCACCCCGAACTCCTCACCACCCTCCAAACCCACATCGCCAACAACCTCAACCGCCAACGCACCGCCCGACTCCTCCACGTCCACACCAACACCGTCGACTACCGCCTCAAACGCATCGCCCAACTCACCGGCTTCGACCCCACCCAAGCCAGCGGACTCTGGTACCTCCGCAGCGCCCTCGTCGCCCGCACCTACACCAC
>NZ_BAFQ01000079.1 GCF_000308375.1 Nocardia aobensis NBRC 100429
GGGTCGCCGAACATCGTGTCGCGGCCACGGTGACGTTTCTGGTCTCGGCCTCCGGGATAGCGGTGTTCGGCATCGGCGCGGCGTTCTGGGCGGTGGTCGCGGGCCTGGTCGTGCGATGGATGCTGACCCGCCGGGACACGCCGGTGTCGTAGGCTGACACCTGTTCGCGTCACGGGTACATCTGTTGACTGAGGAGCCGGGCTTGACCGCGGTACTGATCTCCCCCGAAGAACTCCGGAAATCGCTGGCGGACAGCGAGAGCCGGGTGCATCTGCTGGATGTGCGATGGGCGCTGGGCGATCCCGACGGGCCCCAGCACTATCTCGCCGGCCACATTCCCGGCGCGATCTTCGTCGATCTGGAGACCGAGCTGGCCGCGCCGCCGTCCCCGGCACACGGCCGCCACCCGTTGCCGACCCTCACCCACCTGCAGAAATGCGCCCGCAGCTGGGGACTGCGCACCGGGGAGCCGACGGTCGTCTACGACGCCACCGGCGGTATGGCCGCGGCGCGGGCGTGGTGGCTGCTGCGCTGGGCGGGCGTGCGCGACGTGCGCATTCTCGACGGCGGCCTGCCCGCGTGGGAGCGCGGCGGCGGCGATCTGGCCGTCGGCACCGAACCCGACCCGAAGCCCGGCGACGTGGTGCTCACGCCCGGCAATATGCCGGTGGTGGAAGCCGACGAGGTCGCGGGCTGGCGGGGCGCGCTGCTGGACGCGCGAGCCGGGGAACGTTATCGCGGGCAGGTCGAGCCGATCGACCCGCGCGCCGGGCACATTCCCGGCGCGGTGAGCGTGCCGACCGCGGAAAACCTCACGCCCGAGGGCACTTTCAAGACCCCGGACCAGTTGCGGGCGCGGTTCTCCGATCTCGGTTCCGGCCCGGTGGCGGTCTACTGCGGTTCCGGGGTGACCGCCGCCCACCAGATCGCGGCGCTGTCGGTCGTGGGAGTGTCGGCGGCGCTGTATCCGGGTTCGTGGTCGCAGTGGTCGTCGGATCCGGAGCGTCCGGTCGCCACGGCGCTGGATTGACGCGAATCAGCCCACGGCCCCCGCTGCCAGGGCCGCGCGCCAGTCACCGTATTCGCTGATGTCCTTCCCGTCGGCGGCGGCGGTCCCGTCACATCCGAATGCGGTGTGCCAGGTGCCGTCATCGAGTTCGACGGCGCCCAGCTGCATCGGCGCCGGCAGCGCGGCGAGGAAGCGGCCGAGGGCGGCGGGGGAGAGCAACCAGCGTTCACCCGCGACCGACACACCACCCTCGCAGCGGGTCACCGCGGGCTTCGGCGGCGTGGTGTCCAGGGCGGCGAGGCGATAGGCCGCGGCCGTGCGAACCGGCCCCGCCCACCGCGCGCCGAGCGCATGCAATTGGTGTTCCAACGGCTGGCCGCGCAGATGCGCCCCGAACACGATCAGCTCACTCACCGGTGCGACCGCCAGCGGCCACGGCCGCGTGATCTCCGCGTCGCCGGTGATCGACACGGCGATGTCCAAGGCCACCGCATCCTCGAACGGCCGCGCGAAAACCGTGACGCCGAAACAGGATTCGCCCGCCATCCCGGCGGGCACGGCCACGGCGCACAGATCGAACAGATTGCAGAAGTTCGTGTACGTGCCCATGCGGGAGTTGACCCCGATCGGATCCGCCTCGACCTGCGCGATGGTCGGATGCGTCGGGGCGGTCGGCGCGAGCAGGGCATCGGCGTCGCCCAGGCTGTCCATCGCGAGCGCGCGCAAGCGCTCGAGTTCGGCGCGGTCGGCGACCAGCCGATGCGCCGGAATCTCGCGGGCGGCGCGGACGATGCTCGCGACGGTCGGATCGACCGCATCCGGATGTGTCTCGATGAATTCACCTACCGCGGCGTACCTTTCGGCGACCAGCGCTCCGTCGTAGAGCAGCCTGGCCGCGGCCAGGAACGGCGCCGCGTCGATCTCCACGATGGTCGCCCCGCGCCGGCGGAGCGCGGTGACGGTGCGGTCGAACGCCGCCCGCCACACCGGATCCAGTTCCGGCAGTTCGGCGAAGATCGCGACGGTCGGGCGCGGCGGCGCCGCCAGCCGGGTATCGGCGGGCCAGGCGCGTGCGGGCGCACCGGCGGCCATCACCCCCATCGCCTGATCGGCGCGCGCCGGGTCGGCGGCGAAGATCGTCACGCAATCATAGGAACGGCAGGCCGGGACGACCCCCTCGGTGGAGACGACTCCCACGGTCGGTTTGATGCCGACGATGCCCTGCAGCGCCGCCGGAACGCGCCCGGAACCCGCGGTATCGGTGCCGATGGCGATATCGGCCGCACCGGTCGCGACGGCCACCGCCGAACCGGAACTCGAACCGCCCGAGATGAATTCGGGACGACGCGAGTCCGAGACGGGACCGTACGGCGAGCGGGTGCCGACCAGACCGGTCGCGAACTGATCCATATTGGTCTTGCCGACCACGACCGCACCCGCGGCGCGCAGGGCCGCGACCGCGGGCGCGTCGCGGTCGGGTAGGTAGGCGTAGTCCGGGCAGCCGGCGGTCGTCGGCAGGCCCGCGACGTCGACGTTGTCCTTGACGGCCACCCGCAGACCCGCCAGCGGACCGGTGGCGTGCGGACCCGGGTCTTCGGATCGATGAATCCAGATGCTCATATCGGACCCCTCATCCTCGTTCGTGCAATTCGCCCGCCGCCTGCCACGAATCACGCTCGGCGGCGAACGCTTCCGCCTGCACTGCGCGGAAGTCGGTGATGGATTCGGCGTTGGCGGACAGGAAATCGCGATATTCGGCGAGCCGGAATTCGCCCTCCTCGGCGCGCAGTGTGCCGCGACCGCGGGCGAAGTCGGCCCGCATGTCCAGCAGTTCCTCCGCGGACACCGGATACCAGCGGATGCGATCGAAATACCGCAGCAGCCAGGGATCCTCGGCATCGCCGGTGGCGCGGTGGTTCCACACCTGTGTGGTACGGCCGACGAATTGATATCCGCCGGGTCCCTCCATGCCGTAGATGCACAGATAGGCGCCACCGATGCCCACCGCGTTCTCCGGCGTCCAGGTGCGGGCCGGATTGTATTTGGTGGTGACCAGGCGATGGCGCGGGTCGGTCGGGGTCGCGACCGGTGCGCCGAGGTACACGTCGCCGAGGCCGAGCACGAGGTACTCGGCGGCAAAGACCGTATCGAAAACGTCTGCCACCGTGGACAATCCGTTCATCCGGCGAATGAACTCGATATTCCAGGGGCACCACGGCGCATCGGCCCGCACGCCGTGCATGTAGCGGGTGATGGCCTCGCGCGTGGCCGGATCGTCCCAGGACAGCGGCAGGTGCACCGTCCGGCTCGGCACCACCAGTTCCGTGGCCGGGGGCAGGGCGGATTCGGCCTCGCGCAGCAGTCGCAACAGTTTCGCCGTGGCCAGCCGGTCCGGATCGAAACGCACCTGGAGCGAACGGATTCCGGGTGTCAGCTCGGTGATCGCCGGCTCGGCGTATTCGAGCAGATGCCGGTGCAGGGCGTGGACGCGGGCGCGCAATGCCAGATCCAGCGTCATGTCACCGTATTCGACGAGGACGCCGTCGTCGCCGGCGCGGCGATAGGTGACAGTGGTGGTGTCGTCGGCTTCGGCGCGGGCCAGGATGCCGTCGTCGCCGTCACCGCCGTCGGACAGCACGATCGGCCAGTCGGCTCGCCGGGCCGGGCCCAGGGCGCGGATCGAGGCGGCGCGGTCGGCGCGCACCGGGACGAAGCGGACGGTGTCACCGGGACAGAGCTGCCCGAGTTTCCAGCGCTCCGCGGCGACAACCGTGACGGGACAGACGAATCCGCCGAGGCTCGGGCCGTCCGGACCCAGCAGGATCGGTGTATCACCGGTGAAGTCCAGGGCACCGATCGAATAGGCGGTGTCGTGGATGTTCGAGGGGTGCAGTCCGGCCTCGCCGCCGTCGCTGCGCGCCCAGTGCGGTTTCGGCCCGATCAGCCGCACCCCGGTCCGATCGGAGTTGAAGTGCACTTCGTAGTCGGTGCCCAGGATGGTGTCGATATCGGCCCGGGTGAAGAATTCCGGCGCGCCGTGCGGGCCCTCGGTGACCGCGAGTTCCCATCGGCGCGTCAGCACCGGCTGCTCGGCCATCGGTACCCCGGACCCGATTGTGCCGGTCGGCTCGCCCAGGGGTAACCGGTCGCCGGCGCGAAGAGCGGCACCGGTGCCGCCGCCGAATCTGCCGAGTGTGAAAGTGGCCGTGCTGCCGAGGTATTCGGGCAGGTCGAGACCGCCCTGGAACAGGACGTAGGTCCGCATACCCGGACCCTGCACGGCGCCGACATCCAGCGTGCCACCCGCCGGTACCTCGACGGTGCGCCACTGGTGTACGCGCTCGCCGTCGATGGTCACCGTCGCGGGCGCACCGGTCACGCACACTCGAGTCGGCTTGCGGAATCGCAGCGCGGGCCCGGCGAGGGTGCATTCGAGTCCGGCCGCGCCCTCGTCGTTGCCCAGCGCCCGATTGCCGAGCCGGAACGACAGATCGTCCATCGGTCCCGACGGCGGCACGCCGACGTGCCAGTAGCCGACGCGACCCGGCCAATCCTGCACGGTGGTCAGCATTCCCGGCCGCACCACCACGAGGTCGGCGATGGACTCCAGAGTGGTTGTGCTCGTCGCGAATTCGGTTGCCGTCGTCATTGCGTCACCACCATCCGTACC
>NZ_BAFQ01000078.1 GCF_000308375.1 Nocardia aobensis NBRC 100429
GTCGAGGCCGAGCAGTCCGGTCCGAAGAAGTTGCCGTGGGGTGAGGGCGAACGCCTGCAGAAGGTGCTCGCCAAGGCGGGTGTGGCCTCGCGCCGCGCGGCCGAAGAGCTCATCGAACAGGGCCGCGTCGAGGTCGACGGTGCCGTCGTGCGCGAACAGGGCCTGCGCATCGATCCCGATACCGCCGTGGTGCGGGTCGACGGGGTGCGCGTCGTGGTTCGCGACGAGCAGGTCTATCTGGCGCTGAACAAGCCCAAGGGCTTCCAGTCGACGATGTCGGACGAAATGGGCCGCCCCTGTGTCGGCGATATCGTCGCCGAGCGGGTGATGGCAGGTCAGCGGCTGTTCCACGTCGGCCGCCTCGACGCCGATACCGAGGGTCTGCTGCTGCTCACCAACGACGGCGACCTCGCGCATCGGCTGATGCACCCGTCGTTCCAGGTGTCGAAGACCTATCTCGCGACGGTGCAGGGCGAAATGCAGCGTGGCATCGGCAAGCAACTGCGCGAGGGCGTCGAACTCGAGGACGGTCCGGCGAAGGTCGACAAATTCCAGGTGCTCGAGGTCGCCGAGGGTAAGACGCTGGTCCGTGTGATCCTGCACGAGGGCCGCAAGCACATCGTGCGGCGCCTGCTCGCGGAGGTCGGGTATCCGGTGATCGCGCTGGTTCGCACCCATATCGGGCCGGTCGCGCTGGGTGATCAACGGTCGGGCACCCTGCGAGTGCTGGGCCGCGACGAAATCGGGAAGTTGTACGAGGCGGTGGAGTTGTGAGTGGTGTGGACATGCTGGACGATCGGATCCGAGGAGGCCGTGACGTGGTGGAATCCGGCATCGGCGACGGCATCCCCGGCGCGGAACTCGTCGTCGCCATGGACGGGCCTTCGGGCACCGGCAAGTCGAGTGTGTCGCGCCGGCTCGCGGCGCGGCTCGACGCACGCTATCTCGACACCGGCGCGATGTACCGCGTCGCGACGCTGCGGGTGCTGCGCAGCGGTGTCGAGCTGACCGATCCGGCCGAGATCGCGGCCGCGGTCAAGGATCTGCCGCTCACCATCGGCACCGATCCCGGCCACGAGCTGATCGAACTCGACGGTGAGGACGTCTCGTCCGAGATTCGCGGCGACGCGGTGACCAAGGCGGTCTCCGCCGTCTCCGCCGTGGCCGAGGTGCGGACGCAACTCGTCGCGCTGCAGCGCGAGATCGCGGCCGCGGCCGGGCGCATCGTGGTCGAAGGCCGCGATATCGGCACGGTCGTGCTGCCCGACGCCGATGCCAAGATCTATCTGACCGCATCGGCGCAGGCCCGCGCGGCGCGGCGCAATCAGCAGAACATCGCCGAGGGGCGCGGCGACGATTACGAGGCGGTGCTGGCCGATGTGCAGCGCCGCGACAATCTGGATTCCACCCGCGCGGTCTCGCCGCTGCGCCCGGCCGCGGACGCGGTGCAGGTCGACACCAGCGAGCTGAGCATGGACCAGGTCATCGACGAGCTGTACCGGGTTGTGGCGCAGCAGATTACGGTGGGAGAGCGTAGATGAGCCCGAGTGTGACACCGAGTTCGAACTCCGACACCCTCGCCGGCGACGGTATCTGGACCGACGAAACCGAATGGGAGATCGCCGATTTCGAGGGCGACGCGGAGGCGCACGAGCATGTGCCGATGCCCACCGTGGCCGTCGTCGGCCGACCGAACGTCGGCAAATCGACGCTGGTGAACCGGATCCTGGGCCGCCGCGAGGCCGTCGTGGAGGATATCCCGGGCGTCACCCGTGACCGGGTGTCGTACGAGGCGAGCTGGGCCGGACGCCGATTTCTGGTGCAGGACACCGGCGGCTGGGAGCCCGACGCCAAGGGGCTGCAGCAGGCGGTGGCCCGGCAGGCCGAACTGGCGATGCAGACCGCCGATGCGATTCTGCTGGTCGTGGACGCCACCGTCGGTGCGACCGCGACCGACGAAGCGGCGGTGAAGGCGTTGCGGCGCTCCAAGACTCCGGTGATCCTGGTCGCCAACAAGGTCGACGGCGAGAAGGCCGAGGCCGATGCGGCCGTGCTGTGGTCGCTCGGGCTGGGGGAGCCGCGGATGGTGTCGGCGGCGCACGGTCGCGGTACCGGCGATCTGCTCGACGATGTACTGGCGGTGCTGCCGGAGACTCCGCGCGAGGGTTCCGGGGGAGGGGGCCCGCGACGTGTGGCGCTGGTCGGCAAGCCGAATGTCGGCAAGTCCAGCCTGCTGAACAAGCTGTCCGGTGACGAGCGCTCGGTGGTGCACGATGTCGCCGGAACGACGGTCGATCCGGTCGACTCGCTGGTCGAATTGGGCGGCAAGCCATGGCGTTTCGTCGACACGGCGGGTCTGCGCCGCAAGGTCGGCACCGCCGACGGAACCGAGTTCTACGCCTCGTTGCGCACCAAGGCCGCCATCGAGGCCGCCGAGGTCGCGATCATGCTGATCGATGCCTCCGAACCGATCACCGAGCAGGACCTGCGGGTGATCGGCATGGTCGCCGATGCCGGTCGCGCGCTGGTGCTCGCGTTCAACAAGTGGGATCTGGTCGACGAGGATCGCCGCTACCAGCTCGAGCGTGAGGTCGAGCGCGAATTGGTGCGGGTGCCGTGGGCGCAGCGGGTGAACATCTCCGCCCACACCGGCCGCGCGGTCCAAAAGCTCGTTCCGGCAATGGAAACCGCACTCGAGTCCTGGGACAAGCGGATTCCTACGGGCCGGCTCAACACCTGGCTCAAGGAGGTCATCGCGGCGACGCCGCCGCCGATGCGGGGCGGGCGCTTGCCGCGCGTGCTCTTCGCGACCCAGGCGACCACCCGGCCGCCGACGTTCGTGCTGTTCACCACCGGCTTCCTGGAGGCCGGCTACCGTCGTTTCCTGGAGCGCCGCCTGCGTGAGGAATTCGGTTTCGACGGTTCCCCGGTGCGCATCTCGGTGCGTGTGCGGGAGAAGCGGGATCGTTCGAAGAAGTAGTGGAAGTGCCGGTGCGGGCGGGTTTTCCGTCCGCACCGGCCGTTCTGCCGGTCGCGTCGATGGAAGTTCAGCGGGCCGATCGGATGGGTTCATTGCCTCACGGGCATATGCGCATTGAAACATGTATGTGCGGAATGTTCGGGAAAGCCCGGCTCTGCCACGGCGGCGACTTTCACAAGAAAGGCATCGACCGGGTCGGCCCATCGCATCGCGGGGTACCTGCCGGTGAGGTGCGGCGAGGTGTGTTCTGGGTGGGCGGACTCGGGGACGCGGGCCGGCGCTTTCGAATGCGCCCGTTTCGGTCACGATGTGAACCGCATCACGCTACGGTGAAACCGCTTGGCCCACAATCGAAGAGGTTTGCCATGTGGAGCATCGCCGTCCTGTCGGTCATCGCCGCCGCACTCATCGCCGCCGGATTTTCCGCCGGGTTCCCGGACAAGTAGTCGGCGGGGTCATGCGGGTTCGCGTCGGTCGCTGAGCATTTCGGACTCGGAACCGGGAGTGGGCCTCCACCCTGTATCGCCGTGCGGGTGCGGAAAGGGTGGGGCCAATGACGCCGACGACCCGATGCTGTGTGGCCGTCTTTCGGGGGGCTCGAATTGCCCTACGGCGCAGGGGGATACGTCGATCCTGTCACGGATGATCACGCAGGGTCCTCCGCGTCGAGCCGGTCGGCGACGAGCCGGATAGCGCGGGCGAGATCACGTCCGCGCGGCGTGCTTTCCGCGTCGATCAGCTGGTGCGCCGCCAATCCGGTGAGCAGCACCTGATACAGCGCGCCGACCGCTTCGGCATCGGTGGCCGGAGGTGTGGCGCGCGAGGCTTCCTCGGTGGGTTCGTCGAGTCCCTCGATCAGTCGTGCGAGGCCCGAGCGTGCCTCCCCGAGGTTCTCGGCGAGCCGGTCCCGGATCTCCGGGTGGGCCAAGGCGTCGAAGGTGGCCGACCAGAGGCCGCGGTGGGTGGCGAGGCTGTCGATCACTGCGTCCCACCGAGCCTCGAATCGCCCGGCCGAGAGCGATGTGGCCGGTGGTGAATCCGCCACGGCGCCGGCCAATTCCGTTCCCCAGTCGCGGGTGGCCTGGGCCAGCGCCTCGCCGAGCAACGCCTCCTTGGATCCGAAGTGGTAGCCGATCGCGGCCATGCTCACCCCGGCTGCCGTGGCGATATCGCGCACCGTCGTCCGGTCGTATCCCTTGTCGAAGAGGCATTGCCGGGCTCCGGCCAGCAGATCCTCGCGATTTCCCATGTCCGACAGAGTAGCGCATTCGCCTTAGACAAACGTCTTGCGCGTTTGCGCAAATTCGCTGTACGGTTTCGCCATGCACCAGACGAGCAACACCACAGTCCTGATCAGCGGCGCGAGCATCGCGGGCCCGGCCCTCGCGTTCTGGCTGGCCCGGTACGGTTTCGAGCCGACGGTCGTGGAGAAGGCCCCGGCGTTGCGGGCCGGCGGTCAGGCCATCGACGTGCTGGGCACGGCCACCGAGGTGGTTCGCCGGATGGGTCTGCTGGACCGGGTGCACGAACGCAGCACCGGCAAGCGCGGTACGTCCTACGTCGACGCGGGTGGGCGGGTGCGCGCGAGCATCGACAGCGAGACCTTCAACGGCGTCGGCGCGGACGGTGATACCGAGATCCAGCGCGGCGACCTGGCGGAGGTGCTGTACGAGGCGACGTGCGACGACGTCGAGTATCTGTTCGGCGATTCGATCGCCGCGCTCACGCAGGAAGAGGGCGGTGTGCACGTGATCTTCGAGAACGCGGCACCGCGCACGTTCGACCTGGTGATCGGCGCCGACGGCGTGCATTCGAACACTCGCACGCTGGTGTTCGGGCCGGAGTCGCAGTTCCTGCGTCACATGGGTTACTACATCTCGATCTACACGATCCCCAATGTGCTCGAGCTGGACCATTGGGAGCTCGACTACAACTCGCCCGGCAAGATCGCCGGTAGCTACAGCGCGCGATCGAACATCGAGGCGAAGGCGATCTTCGCGTGGGCCTCGGACCGGCTCGACTACGACTACCGCGACACTGCGCGTCAGCGCGAGATTCTCTCCGAAACCTTCGCCGGTGAGGGGTGGGCGGTGCCGATGCTGCTCGAGCATCTGCCCGCGGCGCCGGACTTCTACTTCGATGCGATGGCTCAGATCCGGATGCAGACGTGGTCGTCGGGCCGGATCGCCCTGGTGGGCGACGCGGGTTACTGCGCGTCGCCGCTGTCGGGGCAGGGGGCGGATCTGTCGCTGGTCGGCGCCTATGTGCTGGCCGCCGAACTGGCCGCGGCTCGGGATGATCATCGGGCGGCGTTCGCGCGCTATGAGGAACGGATGCGACCGATGGTCGACGCCTGTCAGAAGTTCGCCGAGGGTGTCGGCGCGTGGTACGCGCCCAGCAGCAAGGCGATGATCGGGTTCCGCAACCTCAACGTGCGGATGCTGCGTTACCTGCCGTGGCGCGGACTGATCGGCGGGGCGCCGCAGAAGGTCGCGCGCACCATCTCGCTGGACGATCCGGAAGCGCGGACGCCGGACGTCTCCGTCGCGTGACCGTCATGTCTGTTATGCGAAACCGATCGGTCGGAAATAAACATCACATTTCAGTAACGGTGCCTAACGGGGGGTCGATACGGGCGTGACACGCGCAGTGCGGCGGGCCCCGGCGAGACAGGGGGTCGGGGCGGCGGCACTGGGCACCGTCGCGGCCGGGCGGGGGCACGGCCTGCGGCGTTCGATCACGAAAGGTTGCTGTGACATGCGAAGATTGCGTCGGCAGAGATCCGGCCGCTCCGGTGCGACGCCGGGGCGGACCCTGCTCGCCTTGGCCCTGGCTCTGTTCGTGCCGCTGACCGCGGCGGTATCGGGCCAGCTCCCGCGGGCCGCGGCGGCCTTCGATCCCTCCGGCTTCGACTTCTGGGTCGATTCGAGTATGGGGCCGGTCAAATCGCGCGTCTTCCGCGCCGCCGACGGCAATACCGACCGCGTCGTCTACGCCCTCGACGGTATGCGTGCGCGCGAAGACCTCAACGGCTGGGAGATCGAGACCGATATCGCCCGCCTGCTGACCTCGTGGAATATCAACGTGGTGATGCCGGTCGGCGGTCAGTCCAGCTTCTACGCGGACTGGAACGCGCCGTCCAGCTTCCTCGGCGTTGCGCCGGGCTCGGGCTCCTCGTCCGGTTCGACATCGGGATCCGGTGCGCTGCAGGCGTTTTCGGCCGGGCCGGGTAAGTCCTACACCTACAAGTGGGAGACCTTCCTGACGCAGAATCTGCGCGGCGCGCTGCGTGACCGCCTGGGATTCCGGGCCGACCGCAACGGCGTCTTCGGCCTGTCGATGGGCGGTAGTGCCGCGCTGACCCTGGCCGCCTACCATCCCGACCAGTTCAGCTTCGCCGGCTCCTTCTCCGGGTACCTGAACATCTCGGCGCCGGGTATGCGCGAGGCGATCCGCGTCGCGATGCTCGATGCCGGCGGTTACAACGTCGATGCGATGGCTCCGCCGTGGGGCCCGCAGTGGCTGCGGATGGACCCGTTCGTCTTCGCGCCGAGGCTGATTCAGAACCACACGCGGCTGTGGATCTCGGCCGGCAGCGGCATCCCCACCGCCACCGACGGACCGAATATGGGCACCGTCAACGGCATGGGACTCGAGGGTCTGGCGCTGGTGAACACCCGCGCATTCCAGGTGCGGATGGCATCCCTGGGCGCGCAGAACATCGCCTACGACTTCCCGGCCGCGGGCATCCACGCCTGGAACAACTGGCGTGACGAGGTGTACCGGATGGCTCCGGACCTGTCGGCGAACATCGGCTGACACGGATTCGCCGACGTTTCCCCTGCGGATCGTCGGCGGTCCGGCCGGCACCGCCACCCGGCGGCGTGTCGCTCGCGCGGCGCGCCACCGGGTGGCGGCGTGGTCACTGCGCCATCGCGTCCGCGTCTTCGGGGTGGGACGCACGGGTGGCGGTGACGGTCATGAGCAGGCCGCAGGCGGTGAGGCCGGCGGCGACCAGATAGAGCGGGCGGGGGCCTGCGGGGGAGTCGGCGATCAGTCCGCCGAGGAGGCCCGCAGCGGCGGCGGCGAGCTGGTAGCCGGAGGCGTTGACGGCCATGGCCAGCGTGGGGGCTGCGGCGGCGGTTCGCAGCACGCGCGCCTGCATGCCGGGGATGACGGCGAAGCCGAGCAGGCCGATCGCCACCACCGCGACCACGGTGAGCGCGGTGACGGTCGCGACGAACCACGCTGCCACGAAGGTCACGGCCAGTAACCCGAGCAGCGCGGGCTGGGCGAACCGGGGGTTGCGGTCGTAGAGTGTGCCGCCGACGAGGTTGCCGATGGTCGCGCCGACACCGTAGGCGAGCAGCAGCAGTGGCAAGCGTCCGGCGGGATGGCCGCCCAGGTTCGTGAGCAGCGGGGCGAGGTAGCTGAACACCATCAGCGCTCCGACGTTGCCGACCGCGGTGATCGCCAGCGCCACCAGCACCGGCCCCCGCCGCAGGACCCGCAACTCGGCGACGGCCGAGGTCCGTTCCGCAGCGGCCGCGGAGGGGAAGGTCCGGGCGATCGCCACCAGTCCGATCAGGCATGCGACCGCGATCGTGGCGAAGGTCGCCCGCCACCCCCACTGACTGCCGATTCGGGTGCCGATCGGGGCGCCGAGAATCATCGCCAGGTTCATGCCGAATGCCAACCGCGCCACCATGGTTCCGGCGCGTTCGGGCGTCGCGGACTGCACCGCGATCACAACGGCCTGGGCGAAGAATGTCGAGGTCACCAGTGCGGTGAGCAACCGGGCCGCCAGCAGCAATCGGAAGTCGGGTGCGAGAGCGGAGACCGTGTTGCCGACGACCGCGACGGTCAGCAATGCCACCATCAACCGTTTCCGGTCGGTGCCGGCCGTCACCGCGGTGAGGAGCGGGCCGCCGACGATCATGCCGACCGCGTACGCGGTGACCAGCAGGCCGGCGGCGCCGACGGTGACGCCGAGATCGGCGGCGACCTCGGGCAGGATGCCGGCGACGACGAATTCGCCGGTGGTGACGCTGAATACGCAGAATATGAGGATGCCGAGTCGAAGCATGCTGGGACGCTAAACTCTCACGTCGACGTGAGAGTCAAGTCCGCACAGTGAACGGAGCGCCGGGTGAAGATCGGAGAGTTGGCCGAGCGAACCGGGGTGAGTGTGCGCGCACTGCGCTACTACGAGGAACGAGGTGTGCTGAAGCCGGAGCGAACCGCCACCGGATACCGCGTCTTCGGTGACTCCGACATTCGCACGGTGGCGCACATCCGCACCCTGCTCGCGGCCGGCCTGCACATGGATCTCATCGGCGAAATCCTCTCGTGCCTGTCCGGCGATTCCCTGCTGCTGGACGGCTGCCGCGAACGACTGGAGGTGGAGCGTCGCAGGATCACCGGTGATATCGACCGACTCGTCCATACCCGGTCGCTGCTGGACGACCTGCTCGCGACCACCTAGCGCGCCTCGATCCCCCACTCCGGGCACGCTTGCGCGGCGGCCGTGCTCGCGTCCTCGGAATCGACGAATACCTTCGTATTCCAGCTCTTTTCGGCCGCGGCGACACCGGGCGGTTACTTCAGGGTGCTGCCGGCATCGACGGTGAGTGGCAGACCGGTGATGTAGCGGGCCTCGTCCGACGCCAGGAAGCACACCGCCGTCGAGCCTGCCGCGAATCCTCGTGATGGAGAACAACTTCGACTTCACACCGGGGCGTGCGGAGCTGCCGGCTCTCGTCGAGCACTATCTCGACATCCTGGAGCCGCCGGCAGCGAAGCCCGCCGGCGAGTGAGGACCGCCCGGTGCCACGGCGCGGCGGTCGAACCCTCTCACCCGCACAGATTTCCGGAGTCGAGCGCTACTCCGAAGATGTGGCTCAGCCGCTCTCCTTCGAACAAGAGCAGGAACAAGCCGTAGTACACATCGAGCATCAGAGCATTGTGCACTGCCGCGGTGTCGTACGGCGTCGAGATGCGCGAGTTCGGTCCCACTGAGCGGGTTCGGTGATATTCGGACCACCCGGAATGTGACACGGTTCACGCCATCTTGTTCACCTGTCACTCCGGAGGGCACATGTCCACCTCCCTCGAAGCGACGACACCGTCGGAGCCGGTCGATACGACCGGCCGTCTCGACGGTGCGTCCAAACTTCGCATCTTCACCGTGCTCGCGGTGATCGTGCTGTTCACCGAGGTCGCCCCCATGCAATTCGTCATGGTGTCGGCGGCCCTGCGCCAGATCGCGCCGACCTTCCCCGACCAGGGCGCGAACATCAACTGGGCGATCATCATCTTCGGCGTCATCGGCGCCGCGGCCTCACCGCTCGTCGGCAAGATGAGCGACATCTGGGGCAAGAAGCGGATGTTCATGCTCTGCGGGGTGCTGTTCCTGATCGGCTGCGCGCTGTGCGCGATCACCAGCAACTGGATGCTCTTCCTGCTCGGCCGGGGTCTGCAGGCCACCGCGATCGCCACCGCGGTGATCTCCTACGGCCTGATCCGCGACCTCATGCCGCGCAAATATGTGCCGATCGGGCTGGGTGTCGCCTCCACCGGCCTGGGCGTTTCGGCCGTGGCCGGACCGCTGATCGGCGGCTACATCGTCGACCACCACAGCTGGCGAGCGATCTTCTGGTTCCTGTTCGTCTTCACCGTGATCATGCTGCCGCTGGTCGCGCTGATCGTGCCGGAGTCGCGGCTGCGCACGCCGCAGCGGCTGGACTTCATCGGTGCGGTGCTGCTGGCCGCGGGTGCGGTGCTGACGCTGATCTACCTGGACAAGGGTCAGGATTGGGGCTGGGCGAAGCCGTCCACGCTCGCCTGGCTGGTCGGCGGGCTGGTGCTGCTGGCCGCCTTCCCGATCGTGGAAATGCGTGTGCGGCAACCGATCATGGATATGAAGCTGCTGTTCCACCCGCGCGTGAGTGTGGTGCTGTTCGTCGCGCTGCTGGCGTCGTTCACGATCGGATATCAGGGCTATGCGGTGGGGTACATGACCCAGTCGCCGCCCGCGGCGGACGTCACCGCCGGTGTCGTGCAGGGCACGCTCGCCGAGATCCACGCCCAGACCGGGCAGATGCTGCCGGCGCAGGCTGTGCAGGTGAGCCTGAATCCGGGCTACACCTACGGCGACAATCTGACGCTGCTCGGATATGCGGTGCACGTGGCGCTGGCGCAGGCGGTGATCGGCATGATCGCCGGCCTGATCGGCGGCTTCTGGATTCGCCGCTCCGGCGCCCGGATGCCGCTGATGTCGGCGCTGGTGGTGATGGTGCTCAGCGGGCTGGCCTACGCGGTCCTCGATCACGGCTGGAGTGTGATCGCGCTGATCAGCGCCGTGTACGGCCTCGCCTTCGGCCTGTACTACGCCTCGACGCCGAACCTCATCGTGGAGGGCGTTCCGGCCGAACAGCAGGGCATCAGCGCGGGCATGCTCGGGGTGATGCAGTCGATGGGCGCCGCGATCGGCATCGCGGTGGCGACCGCCTTCCTCAACGCCAATCCGGTGCGCGCCGATATCTCGGTGGCGGGAAATCATGTGGCCACCAAGGATATTCCGCTGTTGTTCGCCGACCGCGGATACGAGCTGGGCTTCTACTTCGTGGCCGTGTCCGCGGCGATCGCGCTCGTGGGTGTCGTGTTCATGAAGCACGGTCGCAGCGCGGCCACCGGTGGTACCGCGTACTGATTCCGGGCTGAACGCGGGCGGTGCGGTGACCGGCGACGGCCACCGCACCGCCCGCGTGCGTCATGCTCAGCGGCCGTGCGGATTCGGCAGCGAGCCCGGCAGTTCGAGCGGCAGCGACCCGGGTTCGACGAGTTCGCGGGCCAGCAGATCCGCGATCACGTCGGCGTGCACCGGATGGTGGAAGTACCAGCCCTGGGCGGTATCGCACTGCAGTCCGAGCAGCCGATCGGCCTGATGCCGGGTCTCCACACATTCGGCGGTCACGCTCAGACCCAGATCGTGGCTGAGGTCGATGATCGTCTCCAGGATCAGCAGATCGCTGCGGCCGACCGTGCCGGCATTGCGGATGCGATGGATGAACGGCCCGGCCAGTTTCACCACGTGCAGCGGAAGCTGGCCCAGATAGGCGAGGTTGGAATAGCCGGTGCCGAAATCGTCGATGGCGATGCGGATTCCGGATTCGGCGAGGGTGTGCAGCGCTTGCAGCGGCCGCCCGATCGCATGCATGAAGGTGCGCTCGGTGAGTTCCAATTGCAGCCGGTCCGGCGGGATTCCGGTATCGGCCACGATCTTCTGCACCCGTTCGAGCCAGGCCGGATCGGCGACCTCCTCCGCCGACACGTTCACGCTGACCACGGGCGCCTTGTCGCCGAAGCGGTCGCACCAGCGCCGGCCCTCCCGGCACGCCTGCTCCAGCACCACCGTGCCGAGCGCGATGATGTGGCCGCCGCCCTCGGCCAGGTCGATGAACCGTGCGGGACTGAGAATTCCCAGCTGGGGATGGTGCCAGCGCACCAGCGCCTCCACCGCGACCGGCCGATGGTCGCCGAGATCGACGATCGGCTGGTAGTCGAGGAAGAATTCGCCGCGGGCCAGCGCGCCCGGGAGATCGGCGAGCAGTTCGGCGCGGGTGTGCTCCCGGCGGCGCCGGCTGGGGTCGAAGACCGCGTAGCGGCCGCGGCCGTCGGTCTTGGCCCAGTACATGGTCGAATCGGCGGCCTGCAGCAGCTCTTCGGTGGTGGTTTCGGCGGCCTGTTCGGAGATGACGCCGATGCTGACGCCGATCCGCAACCGGTGCCCGTCGATGTCGAACGGCACGGTGAACGCGTCGAGCACCGTGCGGGCCAGATCGATCAGTTCGCGCCGGCGTCGGGTGCGGGGCACCAGGATGACGAATTCGTCGCCGCCCATGCGGGCCACGAGATTGTTCTCCCCGACCGCGCACGCGCACAGCCGGGCCGCCGCACGGGTGAGCAGTTCGTCGCCGATGGAATGGCCGAAGGTGTCGTTGACGGCCTTGAAATGGTCGAGGTCGACGTAGCACAGGCCGACCCGCGCGTCCGGGTCGGCGAAGGCTTCGGTGAGGGCGTCGAAGAACCGGGACCGGTTGGCCAGCCCGGTGAGCGGATCGTGATGGGCGCGGTAGCTGAGCCGCTCGCGCAGCTCGCGCTGTTCGGAGATGTCCTCGACCAGGACCAGCGTGTACTGCGGCCGGCCGTGATCGTCACGGATCAGCGAGACGTTGATATTGGTCCACACGGTGTGCCCGTCGCGATGGCGATAGGCCTTCTCCATCTGCGCATGTTCGTGATCCCCGCGCAGCACCCCCGCGTACAGCTCCCACATGCCCGGCGGATCGTCGGGATGGGTGAGGTCGGTGACCTCGAGTTCGTACATCTGTTCCGGTTCGTAGCCGAGCATGGCGGCGAACGCGTTGTTGACCTCGATGATCCGGCCGGTCATATCCGACAGCCCCGTGCCGATCCCGGCCTGGGAGAACACGGCCCGCAATCGGGCCTCACTGGCACGCAACTGTTCCTCCACCACACTGCGCGCCGCGATATCGGCGGTGCGCACACTTTCCTGTTCGCTGAGCAGCCATGCCCGGAACGCTCGAACGTAACCGCCGGCGAACGCGCCGATCAGTTCCGCGGCCCGTCCCGAGCCGATGTCGAGTTCGGCGAAGTAGGTGGCCAGCACCGTCATGGTGCGGCCGAGAACCTCGTCGCCGACGAAATGAGCGCGGGCCAGATCGCCGCCCAGTTCGGCGACCCGCGCGGTACCGCCGGAGTCGGCGGCGTCGGTCAACCCCCGGGCGAGGGTGAGCAGCAACTGGTGGGCCTCGGAAACGCTCATGGGTACGACGTGATCGCGGACCCCGCCGCCGAGCGCCGCTGCCCATCGGTGCGCCAGGTCGGCGTGCGGACCGTCGTGTTCGGACCCATCCCACGCCATGTCGATGATGGTAGCCGGGGCGTGGACTTCATGTGAACCGCGGGAGTTTCGCACGTGTGTCGAATACGATTGCGTGGCTTCGCCTTCCGGCGGGGTTCAGTTCCAGAGAGGTTGCGATGACCAGACCTAGTTGGGCGCCGGAAGGCATCGACCTGGATCGGCCCAGCGCATCCCGGGTGTACGACTATTTCGTCGGCGGGATGCACAATTTCGAGATCGATCGCACACTGGCACGCCAGATCGAATCGTTCACTCCGAATGTCGCCGAAACCATGCGCGCCAACCGAGATCTGTTGCGTCGCTGCGTGCGTCATCTGGTCGACGCCGGTATCACGCAATTCCTGGATCTGGGCTCGGGCATTCCGACCGTCGGCAATGTGCACGAGGTGGCGCAGGCGCGCAATCCGCAGGCGCGGGTCGTCTACGTCGATATCGACCCGGTGGCGGTGGCGCACAGCCGGGCGATTCTGAACGGCAACCCGCATGCGGCGGTCGTGCAGGCCGATGTCGCCGAGCCGGACACGATTCTGAACGATCCGCTGGTGCGGGAGGTGCTGGACTTCGACCGGCCGATCGCCGTATTGCTTTTGGGAGTGCTGCATTTCGTCCCGGACGAGGCCGATCCGGCGGGATGTGTGGCACGGCTGCAGCGGGCCGTCGCCCCGGGCAGCTATCTGGCGATCACCCATGCCACCGCCGACGGGCAGCCGGTCGAAGTGCTGGAGGCGCAGAAGCTCTCGGGGCGCACCTCGACCGAGATCGTGCTGCGCGACAGAAACCATATCGCGGGATTCTTCCACGACTGGCCGTTGCTGGAACCAGGACTGGTGCATCTGCCGTTGTGGCGGCCGGACAATCCGGCCGACGTGGGGGAGCATCCCGAATTCTCCGGTGCCTATGGCGGTTTGGCGTTGCTGAGCTGAGCACGACTGTAGGGTGTGGACGCCCGTTTGAATATGGAAGGAATGCGGTGCGTACACCTTTGCTGATGGTTGTGTTCGGTCTGGCGCTGGCGGCCGGTGGGGCGAATGCGGTTGCCGGGGCCGACCCGATTCCCGCGGTGCCCGGTGCCGTGCAGGCGGTATCGGAGCCGATCATCGTCGGTACCGACGGCGACGGCGGGACCACGACCCTCGACGTCGGTCAGGAACTGGCGGTGGCCCTGCCCGACAACCCGACGACCGGTTACGTCTGGCAGATCGGTGAGGTCGACCGCGGGGTGCTCGCCCAGGAGGGCGACCCGGTGTTCCGGCCGGGCAGCTCGATGCCGGGCGCGCCCGGTACCAGTGTGTGGACCTTCACCGCTGCCCGCGCCGGCAGCACCCGGCTGAGCCTGGTGTCGGTGCGGCCGTGGGATCAGGCCAACCCGGGCCAGCGGTTCTCGATGACCGTCACCGTGCGGTAACACCCCGGGGATCGATACGGCCCGTCACCGCAGGTGGGTTCTAGGAGTCGTTGCAACACCCCAGTTCGAGGGGTGCAATGGAGTTCGAGGTTCGATCTGACCGGGGCAAGTCGCGAGGACGTCGTCCGCTGACTGGTGAGCGCGTTGAATACTTGCGTCTCATGGAGCAGGGGCTGGGCAACAAGGAAGCCTGCCGGATTGTCGGGATCAACGAGAAGACCGGCAGGCGATGGCGCAACGGCCGCAACGCGTGTGGCCGGAACAGGGCGGCGCTACCGATTCGTTCGGTGGCGCCGCCGTCGGTTCCTGGGAGATATCTCAACGAAGCCGACCGAATCCACATCGCCGACCGGCTGCGTGAGGGCGGTTCGATCCGTGTGATCGCGGCCGAGCTGGGGCGTCACCCCTCAACAATCAGTCGCGAGGTCCGCCGTAACTGTCATCCTGGTAGCGGCGCCTATCGTCCCCACGCGGCCCAGGCCCGCGCCGACGCGCGGCGGCCGAGGCCGAAAGCACGCAAGATCAACACGATTCCCGAGCTGGGGCGGTTCATCGCCAGCCGCATGGCGCTGCGATGGAGCCCCGAACAGATCTGCCAGGCTCTGCGTGCACAATTCCCGCACCGGCCGGAGATGCATGTGGCCCACGAAACGATCTACCAGGCACTCTACGTTCAAGGGCGCGGTGAACTGCGTCGCGAACTGGCCCGCGCCCTGCGCACCGGCCGCACGATACGAAAACCTCACCGCCGCGTCGAGGCACGCCGCCCACGGTTCACCCACCCGATGATCATGATCAGTGACCGGCCCGCCGAGGTCGAAGACCGCGCAGTTCCCGGACACTGGGAAGGCGACCTGATCATCGGCAAGAACCAAGAAACAGCGATCGGCACCCTGGTCGAGCGCAGTACCCGCTATGTGATGCTGCTGCACCTGCCACACGGTCGCAGCGCCGAAGCAGTGCGTGCCGCACTGACCGAGACTGTGAAAACCCTTCCCGCGCATCTGATCCGGTCGCTGACCTGGGACCAGGGCTCGGAAATGGGCACTCACCACGCATTCACCCTCGCCACCGACATCCCGATCTACTTCTGCGACCCTGCCAGTCCCTGGCAACGGGGTTCCAACGAGAACACCAACGGCCTGTTGCGTCAGTACTTCCCCAAAGGCACCGACCTGTCCCGACACAGCCGCGACGACCTCGCTGCCGTCGCCACCGAACTCAACGGCCGCCCACGCAAAACGCTCGGCTGGCAAACCCCAGCCGAGCGTTTGCATAAACTACTCGCGGCCTGACAACCCACCACGTGTTGCAACGACCCCAAGAATCCGCCGCAAGGGACGGGCCGTTCGCGTGTCCGGGGACGCCGTACCGGCCGAGTATCACCGGTGCGGCGGTTCGTGTCCTGGTGTCGCGGTGGCGTTGTCGTCGAGCAGGCGGCCGTCCGCGAGTCGCAGCCGGCGGCTCACCCGCACCTCGGCGAGGAACCGTTCGTCGTGACTGACGACCACGATCGCGCCCCGATAGGACTCCAGGGCGCCGACCAGCTGGCCCACGCTCACCAGATCGAGGTTGTTGGTGGGTTCGTCGAGCAGCAACAGCTGCGGCGCGGGTTCGGCGAACAGGACACAGGCCAGGGTGGCCCGCAGTCGCTCCCCGCCGGAGAGGACACCGACCGGCAGGTGGGCGCGGGCGCCGCGGAACAGGAAGCGCGCCAACAGGTTCATCCGCTGCGCGGCGGGCAGATGCGGCGCGGCGGCGGCCAGATTCTCCGCCACGGTGCGGTCGGGGTCGAGCAGGTCCAGCCGCTGGGACAGGTAGGCGATGCGACCGTCGGCGCGGGTGACGCTCCCGCTGTCGGGGGTGAGGTCGCCGTGCACGATGCGCAGCAGTGTGGATTTGCCCGCGCCGTTGAGACCGGTCAGGGCGATGCGCTCGGGTCCGCGGATGGCCAGATCGGCGCCCTCGCCGGCGAACAATTCGCGGTCGCCGAAACGGAACCGGATGTGCTCGGCGGCGAATAGGGTGCGCCCGGCCGGGACCTCGGTATCGGGCAGGTTCAGCACGATGCGCTGTTCCTCACGCAACGCCCGCCCGGCTTCGTCGAGGCGGTTCTTCGCGGCGTCGAGACGGGCGCCGTGGGTTTCGTTCGCGCGTCCCGCCGACTGCTGGGCGTTGCGTTTCATGGTGCCGGCGAAGATCTTCGGCAGTCCGGCGTTGCCGAGATTGCGTTGCGCGTTGCTCGCACGGCGCGCGGCGCGTTCGCGGGCCTGCTGCAATTCCCGCTTCTCGCGCTTGACCTCCTGTTCGGCGGTGCGGATGTTCTTTTCCGCCACCGCCTGCTCGGCCTGCACCGCCTGTTCGTAGTCGGTGAAACTGCCTCCGTAATAACGGATTTCGCCGTCGTGGAGTTCGGCGATGCGATCGGTGCGGTCGAGCAGGGCGCGGTCGTGGCTGACCAGCAGCAGGCAGCCGTTCCAGTCGGTGAGCACGTCGTAGAGCTGGTGACGGGCCTCCAGGTCGAGATTGTTGGTCGGTTCGTCGAGCAGCAGCACGTCCGGTCGCCGCAGCAGCTGGGCGGCCAGTCCGAGTGAGACGATCTGCCCGCCGCTGAGGGTGTGCAGCCGCCGGTCGAACGGCAACTCGCCCAGTCCGAGCCGGTCGAGTTGGGCGCGCGTGCGTTCCTCGATGTCCCAGTCGGCGCCGATGGTGGTGAAGTGCCGCTCGTCGGTGTCGCCGGATTCGACGGCGGCCAGCGCGGCCAGCACCGGTGCGATGCCGAGGACTTCGGCGACGGTCAGCTCTCCGGTCAGCGGCAGATTCTGCGGCAGGTATCCGAGGACGCCGTCGACGGTGATGCTGCCCGCCGAGGGGGTCAGCTCGCCGGCGATCAGCCGCAGCAGGGTGGTCTTTCCGGCGCCGTTGGGTGCGACCAGGCCGGTCCGCCCGCCCGGCACGGAGAAGGACAGATCCCGGAACACCGGAGTGTCGTCGGGCCAGGTGAACGACAGATTCGAACAGACGATGTAGGCATCGGACATGAGTGAGACCTCGAAAGTCGTTGTGGCACGGCGCGACCGCGCCACGAGGTGATCGGGTGAACGACGACATGGCCACGTCGGCGGCGCCGCGTGCGCCTACCGGTGGCCGTCACTTCCGGGTCTATCCGGAGATGTCGAGTTCACCAACCATGTCTGGTCTCCTTGATCTACCGACTCCGCCCCGACGATAACAGCCGGACCGTATCTCGCGGAAAAGGCGAGGTCGGATTGCCCTGGTCCGTTGACAGGTCGCCGCGACAGCTTTAATCTTGACAGTGTCAAGATGGACCGATCCGGAGGGTGTCTCATGGCCCCGCTCGTCGTACTCGCCGTCGTCACCGCGCTGGCCCGGCTCGCCGGTGCGATCGACCTCGCCGACTGGCTCGATTCGTGGCCGCACGCCCTGCGCGTCGGACTGGCCGCGATGTTCCTGCTGACCGCGTCGGCGCACTTCCAGCAGCCGCGGCGCGACGCGCTGATCGCGATGGTCCCGCCCGGGCTGCCGTCGGCCGCCGGGCTGGTGACGCTGACCGGTGTCCTGGAGGCAGCGGGCGCGGTCGGACTCCTGGTACCGCCCGTCGCGCCCGTCGCGGCCGCCGGGCTGGTCGTGCTGCTGATCGCGGTGTTCCCGGCGAATGTGCGGGCCGCCCGGGCCGATCTGGGGATCAAGACCATGCCGCTGCCGTTGCGCACGGCCGTGCAGGTGGTGTTCATCGCCGCTGCCGTCGCGGCGGCGTTCTGATCTGTTTCCCGGCCGGTGCTCGCGCCCGGAGTCAGCTCGGCCATCCGGAGAACCGATATTGTCGACAGTGTGCCGAGTTCACTCGGCGTGTTGCTATCGCCCCGCGGTGACCGGCGTCGCCGGGCGCCGGGACCGGACAGGAGTGTTCACGGATGTCGCTGGTCGGCCGGGAATCGGAACTCAAATATCTGGACGAAGCGATCGCCGGCATCGAGGAGCGTGGCGGCGTCGTCGTCATCGCGGGTGAAGCGGGGATCGGTAAAACCGCACTGCTGCAGGAAGTTACGGCGATGGCCACGCTGGCCGGTGTCCGGACCGTGGCCGTGACCGCGACCGAGGCCGAACAGCAACTGCCGTATGCGGGATTGCATCAGATCGTCTTCCCGCTGCGGTCCGGTCTCGATGCGCTGCCACCCACCCACGCCGCGGCGCTGAACGCCGCGCTCGGATTCGTGGACGCGGCCGCACCGAACGAATATCTGATCGGTTCGGCGCTGCTGACTCTGCTGAGCGATCGGGCGGCCGAACAACCCCTGCTGCTGGTGGTGGAGG
>NZ_BAFQ01000077.1 GCF_000308375.1 Nocardia aobensis NBRC 100429
GAACGACCAGCTGCGGTTGCAGCGTCCCGATCAGCAGTTGCAGGCGCTGGACCGCTTCGCCGGCGACGCGGTGGCCGGGCTGCTGCGCAAATATCAGCTGGCTCGCCGCACCTGGCTGCAGGCGCGCACCGAACTGCTGGAACGCACCGCGCGCAGCCGTGAACTCGCACTCGAGGCCGATCGGTTGCAGCATTCGCTGAACGAAATCGACACGGTCGCACCGGAACCCGGTGAGGACGAGCGCATCGTCGCCGAGGTGCTGCGGCTCGGCGATCTCGATTCATTGCGGGAGGCGGCCGGCGCCGCCCACGCGGCTCTGGCGGGCTCCGGCGACGGTGAGGGGGCCGGTGCGCTGGACGCGCTCGGTGGTGCGCGGGCCCGGCTGGAATCCAGTGACGATCCGGCGCTGACGGCGTTGGCACCGCGGCTGGGGGAGGCGATCGCGGTGGTGGTCGATGTGACCACCGAATTGAGTTCGTATCTGTCGGATCTGCCGTCGGATCCGGCGGCGCTGGACAGCCTGCTCACCCGTCAGGCGGAACTGAAATCGCTGACCCGCAAATACGCGCCCGATATCGACGCGGTGATCGCCTGGGCCGACGAGGCACGCACCCGCCTGGCCTCGCTCGATGTGTCGGAGGAGGCGCTGGCGGCGCTGGCCGCCGAAGTCGAGAACGCGGCCGTTCAGGTCCGGGAGACGGCGAAGAAGCTGACCGCGGCCCGGCGCAAGGCGGCCCGCAAACTCGCGACCGCGGTGAGCGCCGAATTGAGTGGCCTGGCGATGGGCCGCGCCAAACTCGAGGTGGAGGTGCGGCCGCTGGCGGCATCGGCACAGGACAGCGCACCCATCACCGTCGAGGGGGCGGAACTGCACGCGGGCGCGTCCGGTGTGGACGAAGTGGAATTCCGGCTGTCGGCCCACTCGGGCGCGCAGTCGCTACCGTTGAGCCGCAGTGCATCCGGTGGTGAGCTCTCGCGCGTGATGCTGGCGCTGGAAGTGGTGCTCGCGGCCTCCGAATACGGCTCGACCATGGTGTTCGACGAGGTCGACGCCGGTGTCGGCGGTCGCGCCGCAGTGGAGATCGGGCGCCGGCTGGCGCGGCTGGCCCGCACCCATCAGGTCATCGTGGTGACCCATCTGCCGCAGGTGGCCGCCTTCGCCGACACTCACCTCGTGGTGGACAAGGTCGACGACGGCAAGGGCGTCAACAGTGGGGTGCGGGCGCTGACCACCGACGAGCGGGTCGTCGAACTGGCCCGCATGCTGGCCGGCCTCGACGACACCGAGACCGGCCGCGCCCATGCCGAGGAGCTGTTGGCCACCGCGCGGGCGGAGAAGGCCGACACCACCTCGGCGGCGGGCTGACCGCGCGGCTTCTACTGGGCGACGGCCTTCTTGGCGGCCTTGAGGAACGGCGCGATCAGGCCGCGCAGAAACAGTTCCGTCGCCTTGTCCGGCACGGGCAGCTTGGGCTCGGATTCCATCCGGTACGAGACCAGGGTGCCGCCCGGGGCGTCGGCGAAGGTGATGGTGCCGACGTGGCGCTTCACCGGCGCACCGGCGATGATCCGGTATTCCATGCGCTCACCGGGAACCAGTTCGGTGGTTTCCTCGGTCACGCCGATGCCACCGACGCCGACCAGGTACCGCGCGCCGACGCCGGAGGCCTCGGGGGCACCGGGCTGACGCAGCGTAATGCGCACGGGCAGATAGCCGTTGAGACTGTCGCGTTCGGCGAACAGCTTGTAGACGACGTCGCGCGGTGCGGGAATGACCGTGTCGACGGTGGTGCTGGCCATGGCGTTCTCCTTCGGATGCAGTGAGCCGAAGCATATCGGTACCAGCGGTACCGCTCGGCACGCCAGTCGACGGCGGGCAGGCGCGAGTTTGCTGGCCTCATGCCAGGGGATGTGATACGACGTCGGCGCGCCTCCACCACAGGTTGAGAGTCGGCGGCCATCATCGGATGCCATGAAGATGCTGGCACTGTTGTCCCGCAACACCGAAACGCTTCCCGGCGTCACCGGGATGGCCCGGGTGGACCGCAATACCCGGCGTCTGCTCAAGCGGGCCGGCTCGGGCGATGTGGTGGTCCTCGACGAGATGGACATCGATCGCCTCACCGCTGACCGGCTCGTCGAGGCCGGCGTGGCGGCGGTGATCAATGCCTCGCCCTCGATTTCCGGCCGCTATCCGAACCTCGGCCCGGAAGTGCTGGCCGCCAACGGAATCGTGTTGCTGGATGCTGTCTCCGGCGACGTCTTCGGCAAGATCAAGGACGGCAGCAAGGTCCGCATCGACGCCGGTGTGGTGTATGCCGACAAGTTGACCAAGAAGGAACCGGAGGTTCTGGTCGAGGCCATCGAACTCACCGACCAGGTCATCACCGAGCGGATGATCGCGGCGCGCAACGGGCTGGCCGATCATCTGGAAGCCTTCGCCGGCAACACGACCGAATACATCCGGACCGAAAGCGCGATGCTGATCGACGGTCTCGGGGTTCCGGCCCTGGATCTGTCGATGCGCGGCCGCCACGTCGTGGTAGTCGCCGACGGGGTGGACAGTCGCGACGATCTCAAGGCGATCAAGCCGTTCGTCAAGGAATACGCGCCGATCCTGGTGGGCGTCGGCCGCGGCGCCGACATCCTGACCAAGGCCGGTTACCGTCCCGATCTGATCGTCGGCGACCCGGAGGAGATCACCGCGAGCGCGCTGAAATGCGGTGCCGAGCTGATCCTTCCGGCCGATACCGACGGACATGCCAAGGGGCTGGAGCGAATTCAGGACCTGGGCATCGGCGCCACCACCTTCCCGTCCTCGGGATCGGCGGCGGATCTGGCGCTGCTGCTGGCCGACCATCACGGCGCCGCGCTAATCATCACCTGCGGGGCACCGGCCTCGCTCGACGACTTCTTCGATCGCAGCCGCCGCGAATCGGCGCCCGCGATGTTCCTGACCCGGCTCAAGGCCGGTCCGAAACTGATGGACGCCAAGGCAGTGGCCACCCTCTATCGGCAGGGCAACTCCGGGTGGGCGACCGCACTGGTGGTGCTGGCGGCGCTGATCGCGCTCATCGTCGGACTGCTGGTGTCCTCGCATCTGGGCAACGATGTGCTGGATTGGCTGGATTCGGCGTGGCGGCAGTCGCAGGACTGGCTCCATCGACTATCGGACCGTCGGGGGTAGAGAAAGCAGTGGGTTCCATGCGTCGGCTCGTCGTCTCCCTGACCGCGATCTTTCTGGCATTGGCGGTGGGTGCGGCGCTCGGCGCCGTCGTCCGCCACGGCGGTTCGGGTGGTGGTGACGATCTGGCCCGGCGCAACGACGCGCTCGCCGCGGCCAACGGACGACTCGAACGGCAGGTCGGTGCGGCCGACGACTTCATCGCCCGGTCGGCCGGGCGCATTCTGAACGGAACCCTCGCCGATCACACCGTGCTCGTCTTCACCACCCCGGATGCCGACGGCGGTGATGTCGACGCGGTGACGGCGGCGCTGACCACCGCCGGGGCGACCATCACCGGGCGGGTCGCGCTCACCGACGCCTTCGTCGACGCGTCGCAGGGGGACCGGTTACGGACCGCGGTGACGAATATGATCCCGGCCGGGGCCCAGTTGCAGACCGAGGCGGTGGATCAGGGCAGCCTTGCCGGTGACCTGCTCGGCCTGGCATTTCTCACCGACCCGGCCAACGGCGCCGACCGTGCCACCGCACAGGAGCGCGGACTGATCGCCGATACCTTGCGCAACGGCGGTTTCCTCGGCGCCGGCGACTTCGCGCCCGCGCAGCTGGCGGTGGTGGTGACCGGGGCGGGCGCGCGGGCCGACCACAATGGGCAGGGCTCGATCACCGCGCATTTCGCCGGGGCGCTGCGCGCACGCGGGGCGGGCCTGGTGCTGGCCGGGCGGGCCGGATCCTCGGACGGGTCGGGACCGATCGCCGAGGCGCGCCGCGACAACCGCCTCGACGCGACCGTGTCCACGGTCGACAACGTGGACCGCGAGACGGGCCGGGTCACAACGGCTCTCGGCCTCGCCGAGCAACTGGGCGGCAAAACCGGTCACTACGGCACCGGGCCGGAGGCGACGTCGCTGTCGGTCACCGCTTCGCCCGGCTGAGCACGACCACCTTCCTCGAACCCGATCGCATGATCCGTCACGTCGGAGCGAGTGCCGGGCGATCGGTGCCGACGGGGCGCCGCGTCATGGGGTTGCTGCGGTGAATGAGACGCAAGTGACAAACCGGCACGACGACCTCCGATGTTCCCCGCGTGGCATTCGTTTCGCAACCGTTTTTCGTGTTAGCGTGGAGTTCCGTGAGTCAATCGCGGATTCCGGCGCGTTCCCCCCATCAGACGGCCACCAAACACATCTTCGTGAGTGGCGGTGTCGCCTCCTCCCTCGGTAAGGGACTGACCGCCTCCAGCCTCGGCCAGCTGCTGACCGCCCGCGGATTGCGGGTCACCATGCAGAAGCTGGACCCGTATCTGAATGTCGACCCCGGCACCATGAACCCCTTCCAGCACGGCGAGGTGTTCGTGACCGAGGACGGCGCCGAAACCGACCTCGACGTCGGCCACTACGAGCGGTTCCTCGACCGAGATCTGTCGGGGTATGCGAACGTCACCACCGGGCAGGTCTACTCGACGGTGATCGCCAAGGAGCGCCGCGGTGAGTACCTCGGCGACACCGTGCAGGTCATCCCGCACATCACCGACGAGATCAAGAACCGCATCCTCGCGATGAGCGGCCCGGATCTGCAGGGGCAGACCCCGGACGTGGTGATCACCGAGATCGGCGGCACCGTCGGCGATATCGAATCCCAGCCGTTCCTCGAGGCCGCCCGCCAGATCCGGCACGAGGTCGGCCGGGACAACTGCTTCTTCCTGCACGTGACGCTGGTGCCGTATCTGGCGCCCTCCGGCGAGCTGAAGACCAAACCCACGCAGCATTCGGTGGCGGCGCTGCGCAATATCGGTATCCAGCCCGACGCGCTGATCCTGCGCTGCGACCGGGAGGTGCCGCAGGGGCTCAAGAACAAGATCGCGCTGATGTGCGACGTCGACGTCGACGCCTGCATCTCCACGCCCGACGCGCCGTCGATCTACGACATCCCGAAGGTGCTGCACCGCGAGGGCCTCGACGCCTATGTGGTGCGCAAACTGGGACTGCCGTTCCGCGATGTCGACTGGACCGTCTGGGGTGATCTGCTCGACCGCGTGCACAACCCGCGCGAGGAGGTGACCGTCGCGCTGGTCGGCAAGTACGTCGACCTGCCGGACGCGTATCTCTCGGTGACCGAGGCGCTGCGGGCCGGTGGTTTCGCGGCCAAGGCCAAGGTGAACATCCGCTGGGTGCAGTCCGACGAATGCGAGACCCCGGAGGGCGCCCAGCATCACCTCGGTGATGTCGACGCGGTGCTGATCCCCGGCGGCTTCGGCATTCGCGGTATCGAGGGCAAGGTCGGCGCGATCCGGTTCGCGCGCACCCGCTCCATTCCGCTGCTGGGCCTGTGCCTGGGCCTGCAGTGCGTGGTGATCGAGGCCGCCCGCTCGGTGGGCCTCGAGGATGCCAACTCCGCCGAATTCGAGCCGGAGACAACACATCCGGTGATCTCCACGATGGCCGACCAGGCCCAGGCGGTCGCCGGTGAGGCCGATCTCGGCGGCACCATGCGGCTGGGCGCCTACCCGGCCGTGCTGGAGAAGGGATCGGTCGTGGCGCAGGCCTACGGCACCACCGAGGTGTCGGAGCGGCATCGGCACCGGTACGAGGTCAACAACGCCTACCGCGACAAGATCGGCCAGAGCGGACTGCGGTTCTCCGGCACCTCGCCGGACGGACATCTGGTCGAGTTCGTGGAGCTGCCGGCGAACGTGCACCCGTATTTCGTGGCCACCCAGGCGCATCCCGAGCTCAAGAGCCGGCCGACCCGGCCGCACCCGCTGTTCGCCGGACTGGTCGACGCGGCGCTGAAATACAAGGGCGCCGAACGACTCCCGGTGGAGATCTACGGCGAGGAGGCCGACGAGGCCGAGCGGGTCGCGCAGTGAGCGAACCCGGAAGCCACGACTTCCGCACCGTCGGCACCGAAACCGTGTATTCCGGGGCGATCGTCGCGCTGCGCCGGGATCAGGTCGAGATGCCCGGCGGGCGGGTCGCCGAACGCGAGGTGGTCGAGCATCACGGCGCGGTCGCGATCGTGGCCCTCGACGACGACGGCGCCGTGGTGCTGATCAACCAGTACCGGCACCCGGTCGGGCGGCGGCTGCTGGAGTTGCCCGCCGGTCTGCTCGATCAGGCCGGTGAGGATCCGCTGGCGGCCGCGCAACGCGAACTCGCCGAGGAGACCGGTCTGGCGGCACGGGAATGGTTCACGCTGGTGGATGTGGTGCTGTCGCCGGGGTTCACCGACGAGGCGCTGCGCATCTATCTCGCGACCGGGCTGTCGGACACCGATCGGCCGGACCCGGAGCACGAAGAGGCCGATTTGGCCATCGTGCGGATGCCGCTGGACGACGCGGTGAGCGCCGCGCTGTCGGGCCGGATCGAGAACGCGACCGCGGTGGCCGGCGTGCTGGCCGCCTCGGCCGCGCGGGCGAACGGCACGACGCTGCGGCCCGCCGACGTGCCGTGGCCGGGTATGCCGACGCAGTTGCTCGAGCGGAAGGCCGCCGAACGCGCACAGGCCTGAGCGGAACCGGCCGGGTGCCTCACCGCGCCGGCCGGCACCTCGGGCGCACGAACTGTGTTTCGTGCGAACGAATGTCGTCGGCTGCTGTCATGATGACACCGTGAATGTCGCTGTCCCCGCCGCTGCGGCGGTCGTTGCGCTGCTACCGGCCGGGTGAATCCATGGTGGAGCGGCAGATCCAGGCCTACCTCGACCATCTGACGGTCGAGCGCGGCGCGGCGAGCAATACGCTCAGTGCCTACCGCCGTGATCTGCAGCGATACCGGGAGTTTCTGCGACAGCGGGATATCGGCGATCTGGACCGGGTGACCGAGAACCAGATCGCCGATTTCGTCGTCTCGCTGCGGGCGGGTGGCGAGGGCTATCCGGCGCTGGCCGCCAGTTCGGCCGCCCGCGCTCTGGTCGCGGTGCGTGGCCTGCACCGGTTCGCGGCCGCCGAGGGATTGACCACCGGAGATGTCGCGCACGGGGTGAAGCCGCCGACACCGGCGCGGCGATTGCCGAAAGCGCTTCCGTACGAAGATATTTCCCGGCTGCTCGAAGCCGCGGGCGGCGGAGACGACGCGGGTTCCGGAGGCGGGCCGCGCGGGCTGCGGGATCGCGCCATGCTGGAGTTGCTGTACTCCACCGGCGCCCGGATCTCGGAGGTGGTCGAACTCGACGTCGACGATATCGACACCACCGGTCGCGCGGTCGTCCTGCACGGCAAGGGCGGTAAACAGCGCATGGTCCCGATCGGGCGGCCGGCGCTGGCGGCGGTCGACGCCTATCTGGTCCGCGGCCGGCCCGCGCTCGGCGCGCGCGGCAAAGGGACTCCCGCCCTGTTCCTCAACGCTCGCGGTGGCCGGCTCTCGCGGCAGAGTGCCTGGCAGGTTCTGCAGGACGCGGCCGATCGGGCCGGGATCGGTGCCGCGGTCTCGCCGCATACGCTGCGGCACTCGTTCGCCACCCATCTGCTCGACGGAGGCGCCGACGTGCGGGTCGTGCAGGAGTTGCTGGGGCACGCGTCGGTGACGACCACGCAGATCTACACCCTCGTCACGGTCACTACGCTGCACGAGGTGTGGGCCACCGCGCATCCGCGGGCGCGGTAACGCGCCGGCCGCGGCGGCGCGATATCGGGTGCGGATTGCCGCAAAGGGTTTCCCAACACCCCCTCGAGGCGACAGAATGCGGTTGGTGCCGTGAGGACACGGTGTTGTGGCACGGGCAATGACACAAGTGCGCAACGATCGGGGGCGTTCCCCAAGCGTGTCCGATCGGGGGTCTTGCGCTCGGAGGCGGTAGCGTCTATTGCGGCGGTCCGGTACATCGGCGTCCGGTGTGGCGGCCTCCCGCTGTTCCGCAGCGCGCGGCGGGGCAACGAGCAGGAAAACTGAAGGAGCAGCGGACATGACGACAGCCGGCCCGGCCGAGCCGCCGAACAGCGCTGCGGCAGAACCGCTTTCGAATATCCGAACCGGCCTCCGAATCGAACAGGCGGCCCGCAGACTCTGGGAGGCGAACGACATCGTGGCGGACGGTACCGAACTCGGCCCGACCGGACGCCCGCTGCGCGACATTCCCGAACCACCCCCGTCGTCGCGCAACGGTGACGCCCTGATCGTCGCCATGTGCAATCAGAAGGGCGGCGTAGGCAAGACCACCTCCACCATCAATCTCGGTGCGGCGCTGGCCGAATACGGCCGCCGGGTGCTGCTGGTCGACCTCGACCCGCAGGGCGCGCTGTCGGCCGGGCTGGGCGTGGCCCACCACGACCTGGACCAGACCGTGCACAATCTGCTCGTCGGCGGCCGGGCGAGCGTCGACGACGTGCTGCTCAACACCAAGGTCGACGGGATGGATCTGCTGCCGAGCAACATCGATCTCTCGGCGGCCGAAATTCAGCTGGTCAACGAGGTCGGCCGGGAACAGACCCTCGGCCGCGCGCTGGCCCCGCTGCGCGATCGCTACGACTACATCCTCATCGACTGCCAGCCGTCGCTGGGTCTGCTCACCGTCAACGCGCTGGCCTGCGCCGACGGCGTGATCATCCCGATGGAATGCGAATACTTCTCGCTGCGCGGGCTGGCGCTGCTCACCGACACCGTCGAGAAGGTGCGGGACCGGCTCAACCCGCGGCTGGCGCTGTCGGGCATCGTTGTCACCATGTTCGATGCGCGTTTGCTGCACTCCCGGCAGGTGATGGCCCGGGTGGTGGAGGTGTTCGGCGATCTGGTGTACGACACCGTGATCAACCGGACCGTCCGTTTCCCCGATGCCAGTGTCGCCGGTGAGCCGATTACCACCTGGGCGCCGAAATCCGGTGGCGCGGAAGCGTATCGGGCGATGGCACGGGAAGTCATCCACCGGTCGGGCCGGTGAGCGAGGCCGGACCACCGGCTGCCGAGGTCGTACCGGAAAACAAGCCCGACGGGTTCCACCTGCGGCTGAGCAATTTTCAGGGTCCGTTCGACCTGTTGTTGCAGCTGATCAGCCAGCGGCGGCTCGATGTGACCGAGGTGGCGCTGCACAAGGTCACCGACGAGTTCATCGCCTACACCAAAGAGCTCACCGCGAGCCTGGAGCGCGATCCGACGCTGCGGGCGGATCGGATTCTCGATCAGACCACCGAATTCCTGGTGGTCGCCGCGACCCTGCTCGATCTGAAGGCCGCCCGGTTGCTGCCGTCCGGTGAGGTGACCGACGCCGACGACCTGGAACTGCTGGAAGCGCGCGATCTGCTGTTCGCGCGGCTGCTGCAGTACCGGGCGTTCAAACAGGTCGCCGAACTGCTCGGTGAACTCGAGGCCGCCGCGTTGCGCCGGTACCCGCGGGCGGTGTCGCTGGAGGAACGTTTCCTGGACCTGCTGCCGGAGGTGAGCCTCGGCGTCGACGCGGCGGGTTTCGCCGATATCGCCGCGGCCGCCTTCCGGCCCCGGCCGCGGCCGACGGTCGGGCTGGACCACCTGCACGCTCATTCCATCTCCGTCGCCGAACAGGCCGCGCTGGTTCTGGAGATGCTGAAGAAGCGCGGGGCGGGGGAGTGGTCGACCTTCCACGACCTGTGCGCGGACTGCGAGATGCCGATCCAGATCGTCGCGCGCTTCCTCGCGCTGCTCGAGCTCTACCGCGGCAAGACGATCGAATTCGACCAACCCGACCCGCTCGGCCCGCTGGCGGTGCGCTGGATCGGCGACGAGGCCGAGGGCGCGCCCGCCGAGCCCGTGACAATCGATGAGGACTACGGATGACGTCGCACGGTGAGCAGCGCAATGATCACACGGAGGCCGAAGGCCGCGAGACCGTCGTGGGGGCCGCGGGTGCGCCGGAGGAGGTCCGAGCCGAGGCCGCCGTCACCGAGGCAGACGACGCCGTGACCGATACCGGCGTCGCGCCTGCCGGGGCCGATTCCGAGGAGGTCGCGCCGGCAGGAGACGATGCGGTGGTGGTCGCATCTGCCGATGACGATGCTGCTCAGGACGCGGCTGTCGGACCCGGCGCCGGCGAGCGGGTGGCCGCCGGCGTCGATGGTGCGCCGGAGATCGTCGTCCGCTCCGGTGCTGCGCAGAACGGCGTCGCCGGGGCTGTGCGGACTCGACCGCCCGGTGGTGACGCTGAGCCTCCCGGCACGGCGCGAACTGCGTCGGCGGATGATGCGGACGACGAGGAGGTTGCCCGTCCGCTCGACGATCAGGAACTGCGGTCGGCGCTCGAGGCGATGCTGCTGGTGGTGGATGCGCCGGCGCCGGTGGAACTGCTCGCGGCGGCGGTCGACGACGCACCCGCGCGGGTCCAGCGGGTGTTGCGGGAGATGTCGGCGGAATGGACTGCGCGGGGCAGCGGAATCGACCTGCGGTATGTGGGCGACGGGTGGCGTCTGTACACCCGGACCGAGTACGCGCCCTACGTCGAACGTATGCTGTTGGACGGGGCGCGGTCCAAGCTCACCAGGGCCGCTTTGGAAACGTTGGCGGTTATCGCCTATCGTCAACCGGTTACGCGAGCACGAGTGAGTGCCGTGCGCGGGGTGAACGTCGACGGCGTGATCCGCACCCTGGTGGCGCGGGGACTGATCGCCGAGGCGGGCGCCGACGTCGACACCAACGGCACCCTCTACGTCACCACCGAACTGTTCCTGGAACGGATCGGGCTCGCGTCGCTGGCGGAACTCCCGTCGCTGGCGCCCCTGCTACCGGGCGTCGACCTGATCGACGAGATCAACGAGAGCCTGGATACCGACCCCCGGTACACCAAGCTGAGGAAACCCGCCGAATCGGATATCGATCTCGGCACCGAGGATTGACCGGATCCGCAGCGGATCCTGTCGACTGATCAGAGGACCACGTGAATACACCCGCTCGCCGAGATGGCACACCGGACCGCAGGAAAAGACAGAGCGACCCGCCCCGCGGCGGCGGACGCACGGCACGAGGGGCGGCCGGCCGCTCCGACGAGGGACGCGGCGGATCGCGCGGCGACCGGTACGGGCGCCGGGAGGACAGCTACCGCGGCGGCGACACACGCGGAGCACGCTCCGGCCGAGGGGACGACCGTTACGGCCGTGGGGGCGACAGCTTCAGCCGGGGTGGTGACCGCCCAGGCCGAGGAGACGATCGTTACGGCCGTGGCGGCGACAGTTACGGGCGTGGTGGTGACCGCTCCGGCCGGGGAGAGGATCGTTACGGCCGTGGGGGCGACAGTTACGGGCGTGGTGGCGATCGCTCCGGTCGTGGGGACGATCGTTACGGCCGTGGGGGCGACAGTTACGGGCGTGGTGGTGACCGCTCGGGCCGAGGAGAGGACCGTTACGGCCGCGGGGGTGACCGCTCCGGTCGAGGCGACGATCGCTACAACCGCGGCGGCGAGAGCTCCGGCCGCGGCGGCGACAGCGCCGGACGTGGTTCACGGCCCGAAGGTGGCTACGGCCGAGGC
>NZ_BAFQ01000076.1 GCF_000308375.1 Nocardia aobensis NBRC 100429
TGCTCGTGTGTTGGGAAGGAGCGGGGACCTGGTGTCTCCGAGCCCCTTGTTCTGGTTTCGGCCGGAACACGAGGGGGTGTTCGAGGGGAAGCCCCTCGATTCCTTCCTGTCACGGGTGTGACAGTTTCATAGAGTTACGGCGGCTATAGCGGTGGGGAAACGCCCGGTCCCATTCCGAACCCGGAAGCTAAGGCCACCTGCGCCGATGGTACTGCACTCGCCAGGGTGTGGGAGAGTAGGACACCGCCGGAACATACATTCGCGAAGGCCCCCAACCACCAGGTTGGGGGCCTTCCGCATGTACGCCCTTGTGCTCGGGCCCCGTCGCCGCACCGTAGAAGTCACGGCCGATCGCCGCCGGGCGATTCTCGATGCGCACCCAGGCCGGGCAAGTGGGGACGCGTTCGTGTCGCGTGATTGAATTTATGGTGGTTGCAGATAGGTGCCGGCGAACGGCGCACGGTCTGCATGTCGTCACCGGCTGCTCGTGCCGGATCAGAGAAAGGTAACGCTGTGTCGGAGCATGACGACGGTAGGAGACCCTTCCGCCGTGGCAGTACCGGTCCGGACTCGGCCGGCTCCGGCACACCTGCCCACGACCGAGGAGAAGGAGAGCGTCGCTCCGGAGGCTTCCGCCGCGGCGACGATACGCGCCGCTCCGGTGGCTACGGCGCGCGTGACGACGACCGGCGCGGTGGTACCGGGCGCGGCGATGACCGCCGTGGATCCGATCGTGGCACCGGCGGTTACAGCCGCGGTGGAGACGATCGCCGCACGGGTGGCTTCAGGCGTGGCGACGACGACCGTCGCTCCGGTGGATATGGCCGCGGAGACGACGACCGTCGCTCCGGTGGTTACGGGCGCGGTGGCGATGACCGTCGATCGGGCGGAAATGAACGCGGTGGCGATGACCGTCGTTCGGGTGGCTTCCGGCGTGACAGCGACGACCGTCGTTCCGGGGGTTACGGCCGTGGTGGTGACGATCGCCGCTCGGGCGGTTACGGCCGCGGAGACGACGATCGCCGCTCGGGCGGGCACCCGCGCGGTGGTGACGATCGCCGTTCCGGCGGTTATGAGCGCGGCCGCGATGACCGGCGTTCCGGCGGTTCCGGCCGTGGTGGTGATGACCGTCCATCCGGCGGTTACAGCCGGGGTGGCGATGACCGTCGTTCCGGTGGCTACGGCCGTGGTGGCGATGATCGCCGTTCCGGTGGTGGCGACGACCGGCGGTCCGGTGGATACGGACGCGGGGGCGACGACCGGCGCTCGGGCGGATTCCGACGTGACGAAGGAGATCGTCGCTCGGGTGGTCATGGGCGCGGCACGGATGATCGCCGTGGTGGATTCCGGCGCGACGAAGGTGGCCGGCGTCCGGGAGGCGCAGGCGGTCGTGACGATCGTCCGGGTGGTTACAGCCGGGGCGAGGGTGATCGGCGCGGCGGGTTCCGGCGCAGTGGCGGGGACTCCGAGCGTCGATTCGGGCCGGCCGACGAGGCCGACACTACCGCGCACACCGGGGAAGCGGCAGAGACCGGCGCGAACTTCGAGGACCGCGAGCCGCGGCGACGGGGTGGCGAAGGATCCCGTGTCGGCGGCGAGAACCGGGCGGGGCGGCCCGACGAGCCCGCGTTGCCGGACGATGTGCAGGCGAGTGATCTGGACAGCGCGGTGCGCCGTGATCTGCTGAGCCTCGACAAGAACAACGCCGAGGCGGTTGCCCGGCACATGGTGATGGCCGCCCGGCTCCTCGACGAGGACCCGGAGCTGGCACTGGAACATGCGCGCGCCGCCCGGCGCCGTGCCGGACGCATCGCGGTTGTTCGCGAAACCGCCGGTGTCACCGCCTATCACGCCGGTGAGTGGGCCGAAGCCCTGTCCGAGCTGCGCACCGCGCGCCGGATGTCCGGCGGCTCGGGTCTGCTGGCGGTCATGGCCGATTGCGAACGCGGGCTGGGACGGCCCGAACGCGCGATCGAACTCGGCCGCAGCGACGAGGCGCGTGCGCTGTCCGGGGACGAGGCGACCGAGTTGCGGATCGTCGTCGCCGGTGCGCGAATGGATTTGGGCCAATACGATCAGGCCGTGGTCACCTTGCAGACGCCGGAACTGGAGCCCTCGCGGTCCGGTCCCGCCTCGGCACGGTTGTTCTACGCCTATGCGGAGGCGCTGCTCGCCGCCGGCCGGTCCGATGAGGCACTGCAGTGGTTCCTCAATGCGGCCGCGGCCGATGTCGACGGCGATACCGACGCCGAGGAGCGTGCCGACGAACTCGCGGGCGCACAGGTCGATGACGACGTGGAGTAACTAGTGGCAGCATCGCTTCGGGAGGGCTTCGAGGCTCTCCTGCTGGATCTGGACGGCACGCTGTATCGGGGTGCGGAGGTGATCGCCGGCGCACCGGCGGCCCTGGACGCCGGCGGCGGCGCGCAGAAGCTGATGTTCGTCACCAACAACGCCAGCCGGTCGGCCGGTGTGGTGGCCGCGCATCTGCGCGAATTGGGTTTCGGCGCAAGCGAATCCGATGTCGTCACCAGTGCGCAGGCGGCCGCGCACGTGCTCGCCTCCCGGCTGGCCGCCGGCTCCACCGTGCTGATCGTCGGTACCGACGACCTCGCCGCCGAGATCGAACAGGTGGGCCTGCAACCGATTCGGCGTTTCAACGGGGTGGCCCCGGCCGCCGTCGTGCAGGGACATTCGCCACAGACCGGATGGCCGGACCTCGCCGAAGCGGCCTACGCGGTACGTGCCGGGGCGCTGTGGGTGGCCGCGAACGCGGATGCCACGTTGCCGAACGAGCGCGGCCTGGCGCCGGGCAACGGTGCGATGGTCGCGGCATTGCGAGCCGCGACCGATCAGGAACCCGTGGTAGCCGGTAAGCCCTATGCGCCGCTGCTCGAGGATGCGCTGGTTCGCGCGGAAACCCGCGACGCACTCGTGGTGGGGGATCGGCTCGACACCGATATCGACGGCGCCCGGTGTGTCGGTCTGCCGTCGTTGATGGTCCTCACCGGCGTCAGCACTCTCGACGACCTGCGCGCCCGCCCTGCCGATCATCGCCCCACCTACATCTCCCGAACCCTCGACGCGCTGAATCACCCCGTGATCCGGCAGGAAATACCCGAGGGCGACGCGATCGACCACCTGGCCGGCTTGCTGGACGAAAACCCCAGCCGCGCAATCGAATTGGCGCGGTAACGGTTCGGCTCGCGGTGGGGGTGGCTGTCTACGGTAGCCACTTCGTTCGGCCCCGACGCGGCAAGAAGCCGGCGCTGGGGACCACATGGCTCGGCCTCTCGCGGCGGGGTGACGGCACCCTGCTGTGGCACGGGGGAGACGACGTGCACGATTCGACAACTGCCCCGGTTAGATAAGCCCCCGGCGATGCCTACTGGCTGCCGTTCGGCGGTGACACCTTCGACGTCGCCCTGTGTGAGCGGGTGTTCCAGTACATCGGCGCTGCCCGATCCGGGCCCGGTTCGTCGGTCAATCGTCGCGATCTTCGGCAGCCATGGAAGCCGCCGTGCTCTCCGGAATCAGGCCCAGGCGGCGTAGTAGCGGGGTGGCGGCGGCTCCGGCGCGGCGTCGGCTGATCGCCGCGGATTCGTGTGCGGCAGTGGGGATTTTGAGCCACCAGCGTTCCAGTGGACGGTAGTCGTCGGCGGGGACCAGACGCGCTGCGAGGTCCGGTCGCTGCGCCCGCAGGTAGCGGCGGGCCCGGGCGGCGTGCATGGGGTCGGAGGCGATTTTGATGCGGTCGGCCCCTTCCAGGGCGGGGACGGTGAATTCGATGTTCTGCCACGTGGTTTCGGCGGACGTTTCGGTGCGGATGCGCTCGGGCGGTACGCCGAGGTGAGTGTGGGTGTAGTCGGCCATGACCGCCGCTTCGACCCAGGGGCCGTGTACGGCGCCGCCGCTGAAGATCAGGAATCCCTCGCGGTCGGGCGGCAGCGAACGGGCGCCGATGCGGCATCGCCAGCGCTGCAGCGCGCGGGTGCGGCCGTCGGCGGCGGCCGGGTAGCCCAGCACGACCACCGCGTCGGTGTCGCCGGCTCGAGCTTCGCGCCGCGGTCCGAGCAGTTGCCGGGATGCGCGCCAGTGGGCGTATTCGGCGGCGGCGACCACCGCGGTCGCCGTCCATGCCGCCGCGACTGCGACGAACCGGGCGGATCCATGTCGTCGCTTACCTCCCACGCCGCCATTGTGCCAACATCTGCCGCACACCACCGGTCCTGGGGCTTCGGCTGCGGACGCCGTGCGGTCAGCGCCGGGCCCCGATTTCGACTGTCGTGCCCTCCCCGCCGACACCGGGGGCCGGAGCATGCATGTGACTCGGTCGGGCGACGGCTCGTCCACGAGCGCCGGTGGGCCAGGGACGCGGCCGGCACGCGGCCGCTGGGCGCCACCGTGACCTCCGTTTCACCGGTGCCGCCGCTTGCCGGGATGTCGGTGAGCTCCGGTAGCGTTGTCGGCACCATGACTACGCCCATTCCGCGTCCGCATCCGTCCGGTTCCTCCGGTCCACGTCCGGGAGTTCCGCTGCCCGGGCAGCATCTCGCGGGAGGGACGGCGGAGTTCGCCGACCCGGAGAAGGTGCGGGCCGAGGTGGCGGCGCTGCTCGCGGAGTTGCCCGGCGGCCGGCGCCAGAGCGGTGACGATGCCGACGGGGTGGACCGCGCGGGAACCGATCTCACCCGGCGGGCGCGCATTCTCGAGCAGGCACACGAGGTGCTGGTCGGCGCCCTGGCGACGGTGGACAAGATCTGAGGTGGCCAGGCGCGCGCGAGTGGACGCCGAACTGGTTCGCCGCGGATTGGCGCGATCGCGAGAACACGCGGTCGAGCTGATCGGTGCGGGACGCGTCCTGATCAACGGTGCGGTCGCGTCGAAAGCGGCGACCGCGGTCGAGCCGAATACTCCCCTGCTGGTTCGCGAGGAACCCGACGAGGTCCAGTGGGCCTCGCGGGGTGCGCACAAGGTGCTGGGCGCGCTGGAGGCGTTCGAGCCGCTCGGGGTGAGCGTCGCCGGGAAGCGCTGTCTGGACGCCGGCGCCTCGACCGGCGGATTCACCGATGTGCTGCTCGCCCGCGGCGCCCGCGAGGTGGTCGCCGTCGATGTGGGTTACGGCCAGCTGGTGTGGCGGCTGCGCAACGACGAGCGGGTCCGGGTGTTCGACCGCACCAATGTGCGCGCGCTGACGCCGGAGGCGATCGACGGTCCCGTCGAATTGGTGGTCGCGGATCTGTCGTTCATCTCGCTCGCGCTGGTGCTGCCGGCGCTGGCCGCCTGCTGTGCACCGGGTGCGGATCTGCTGCCCATGGTGAAACCGCAGTTCGAGGTCGGTAAACAGCGAGTAGGCTCCGGCGGTGTGGTGCGTGATCCGGCTCTGCGCGCCGAGGCGGTGACCGAGGTGGCCGCCGCGGCCGCCGAACTGGGCCTGCGTACCCGCGGTGTGGTCGCCAGCCCGTTGCCCGGCCCGTCCGGCAACGTCGAATATTTCCTGTGGCTGCGCAAGGAAACCCAGGGCAGGGAAAACCAGGGCCACGACACACCGGACACCGATTCGGCCGAAACCGAATCGGAGCCCGATATCAGCGAATTGGTGCAGCGTGCGGTCGAGGAGGGGCCACAGTGAAGCGGGAGATCCTGCTCGTCGCCCATCCGGGCCGTTCCGAACTGCTCGAGACCGCGCATCGGGTCGCGAAGATCTTCGCCGATGCCGGAATCGGACTGCGGGTCCTCGAGGACGAGGCCTACAGCACCAAACTGGATTTCGACGACACCGGCGAACCCGACGGCTATCCGGTGCGGGTGATGCCGCACGGCCCCGACGCCGCGGTCGGCTGTGAGATGGTGCTCGCGCTCGGTGGGGACGGAACCTTCCTGCGCGGCGCGGAGATGGCGCATCCGGCCCGGGTGCCGGTGCTGGGAATCAATCTGGGCCGCATCGGTTTTCTCACCGAGGCCGAGGCCGAACATCTCGACGACGCGTTGGCCCAGGTGGTGCGCGGCGATTACCGCATCGAGCAGCGGATGACCGTAGATGTCAGTGTCCGCGTCGATGATGTGGTCGTGGAACGCGGATGGGCCCTCAACGAGGCCAGTATCGAGAATGCGGCCCGCATGGGCGTGCTGGAGGTCGTCCTCGAGGTCGACGGCCGCCCGGTATCGCAATTCGGTTGTGACGGTGTGCTGATCGCGACACCGACCGGCTCCACCGCCTACGCCTTCTCCGCGGGTGGTCCCGTGGTGTGGCCCGAACTCGAGGCGCTGCTGGTGATTCCCAGCAACGCGCACGCACTGTTCGCGCGGCCGCTGGTGACCAGCCCGGAGTCGCGGATCGCGGTGGAAACCGTTGCGGCAGGCCATGATGCGATCGTCTTCCTGGACGGCCGGCGTACGCTGGCATTGCCGCGGGGTGGGCGATTCGAAGCGGTGCGCGGTGCCGAACCGGTGCGCTGGGTGCGGCTGGATTCCGCCCCCTTCGCCGACCGGATGGTGCGCAAATTCCGCTTACCCGTGACAGGCTGGCGGGGCCGGCGGCCGGAACGGCCGCGCGCGACGGAGCCGGCCCGCACTCCCACCGAGCAACCCGGCTCAGGCGATAGCGAACACCGCCGAACGGAGAGCACACGTGCTGACAGAGATCAGGATTGACGGCCTCGGCGTCATATCCACCGCCACCGCGCAGTTCCACGAGGGACTGACCTGTGTGACCGGTGAGACCGGTGCCGGCAAGACCATGGTGGTCACCGGACTGCATCTGCTCGGTGGCGCCCGCGCGGACGCCGGGCGGGTGCGTCAGGGCGCGCAACGGGCCGTCGTCGAGGGCCGGTTCACCGTCGAGGATGTGCACGACAGCGCCCGCGACGAGGTCGAGAAGGTGCTGGAATCCTCAGGCGCGCAGCGCGACGACGACGACAGCGTCATCGCCGTACGCACCGTCGGCAGCGACGGGCGATCCCGGGCCCATCTCGGCGGCCGCAGTGTGCCGGCCGCGGTGCTGTCGGATTTCACGGCGCCGCTGCTGACCGTGCACGGGCA
>NZ_BAFQ01000075.1 GCF_000308375.1 Nocardia aobensis NBRC 100429
CTTCGGTGGCGCCGCGGTCATGCCGCTGTCGCTGACGCTGCTGGCGAATGCGGTGCCGGTCGCCAAGCGCAGCGCGGCCATCGGGATCTGGGGTGGTATCTCCGGACTCGGAATCGCCGTCGGCCCGGTGGTCGGCGGCCTGGTGGTCGACGGGCTGAGCTGGCAGTGGATCTTCTGGCTCAATGTGCCGATCGGATTGCTGGCCCTGCCTTTCGTGGCGCGAGTGCTCGGCGAATCCTTCGGCGGCGGTCGGCGTCTGGACCCGGTGGGGCTGGTGCTCTCGGCCGGTGGCGTGCTCTCGATCGTCTGGGGCGTGGTGCACGGTGCCGACGACGGCTGGACCTCGGCGCCGGTGCTGGCCACGCTGTTCGCCGGCGCCCTGGCCCTGATCGCGTTCGTCGGATGGGAACTGCGCTCGCCGGCGCCGATGCTGCCGATGCGGCTGTTCCGCTCCCGGGCGTTCGCGGTGATGAACGTGTCGGCGTTCGCGTTCGCGGTCGGTGTCTTCGGTTCGATCTTCCTGCTCGCTCAGTTCTTCCAGGTGGTCCAGGGATACTCACCGCTGGCGGCCGGAGTGCGGACGCTGCCGTGGACGATGGCGCCGATGGTCGTCGCGCCGCTGGCGGGCCTGGTGGTCGACCGGATCGGCGCGCGAACCCTCATCGTGGCCGGGCAGGTGTTCCAGGCGGCCGCGCTGGCCTGGATCGGTGCGATCGTCACCGCCGACATGTCCTACGCCGCGCTCATCGGGCCGTTCCTGCTCGCCGGTATCGGCATGGGCCTGACCTTCGCGCCCGGGTCGACCGTCGTGATGGCCAGTGCCCCGCCTGCCGATCAGGGGGTCGCGTCCGGGACCAACAACACCATCCGCGAGGTCGGTGTGGCGATGGGTGTCGCGATACTGGCGTCGATCTTCGCGTCCTACGGTTCGTACCTCAGCCCGGCCGATTTCGTCGCCGGCATGGCGCCGGCGGTGCGGGTGGGCGCGGTGGTCGTGGCGCTCGGCGCGTGCGCGACGGCGCTGCTGCCGCGTCGGATCGTTCCGGTCGGGTAAGGCAGTCCCAGTGGGGACACGCGCACCGCTCGAATGTCCGGGCGGTGCGCTTGTCGTATCGGTCTGCGTGTGCCGGAAATATCCGTGTGAGGCGGCCTGCCGACATCGCCTACGATTCGACCAGCGACAATAGTTGGCAGCGCGGAGTCGTGTATCGCATGTGGCGATGCCGATGCGCGTGAGTAGGTAACCGCACGGACCCGACCAGCCCAGGGGAGAGACGAACCATCGTGGCCGACGAGAAGGATGCAGCCGAGCAGTCAGCGACGCCGGCGGAGGCGCTCAGCGAAGAGGCTCTCTCCGCTGCGGCCGCCGCCGCGGAGAAGGCGTTCGCGGCCGCGGCCGACCTGGATGCGCTCGCCACCGCCAAGACCGAGCATATGGGCGGCAAATCGCCGATCGCGCTGGCTCAGCGGGCGATGGGCGGGCTGCCCAAACAGGACAAGGCCGATGCCGGCAAGCGCGTGAACGTGGCCCGTGGCCGGGTGTCGGACGCCTTCGAGGCCCGCCGCGCCCAACTGCTCGCCGAACGCGACGCCGCCGTCCTGGTCGCCGAGGCGATCGATGTCACGCTGCCGGCCCGGCGCGGTCCGATCGGCGCGCGCCACCCCATCACGGTGATCTCCGAGCAGATCGAGGACGTCTTCGTCGGCATGGGCTGGGAGGTCGCCGAGGGGCCCGAGGTCGAGACCGAGCACTTCAACTTCGACGCGCTGAACTTCCTGCCCGACCACCCGGCCCGCACCATGCAGGACACCTTCCACGTGGCGCCGGAAGGTTCCCGCCAGGTTCTGCGCACTCATACCTCTCCGGTGCAGGTGCGCTCGATGCTGTCGCGCGAGCTGCCGATCTACGTGGTCTGCCCGGGACGGACCTTTCGCACCGACGAACTCGACGCCACCCACACCCCGGTCTTCTCCCAGGTCGAGGGTCTGGCCGTGGACAAGGGCCTGACCATGGCGCATCTGCGCGGCACGCTGGACGCGTTCGCGCGGGCGCTGTTCGGACCGGATACGCGAACCCGCATGCGCCCCAACTACTTCCCGTTCACCGAGCCCTCCGCCGAGGTCGACGTGTGGTTCCCGGACAAGAAGGGCGGCGCCGGCTGGGTCGAATGGGGCGGCTGCGGCATGGTCAACCCGAAGGTGCTGATCGCCAGCGGGATCGATCCCGAGATCTACAGCGGATTCGCCTTCGGTATGGGACTCGAGCGCACCCTGCAGTTCCGCAACGGCATTCCGGATATGCGTGACATCGTCGAGGGCGATGTGCGCTTCACGCTGCCGTTCGGCATCCGCGCCTGAGTCCGGCCCCATCCACCACCCGAGAACCTTCATACGAGGAAGCGAAACGTCACGTGCGAGTAGCGCAGTCCTGGCTGACGGAAACCCTGCAGCGGACCACCCCCGGCTGGTCGCTGACCCCCGAGGAACTCGACGCCGGTTTCGTCCGCGTGGGCCTCGAGGTCGAGGAACTCGACACCCTGCGGCCGGTCACCGGCGATATCGAACATCCGCTGGTGGTCGGCCGGGTCGCCGAGATCACCGAGCTGACCGAGTTCAAGAAGCCGATCCGGTTCTGCAAGGTCGATATCGGCAAGCCGGAACTGCAGGAGATCGTCTGCGGCGCACGCAATTTCGCGGTCGGTGACCTCGTGGTCGTGGTGCTGCCGGGTGGTGTGCTGCCGGGCGGATTCGCCATCAGCTCGCGCAAGACCTACGGCCACGTCTCCAACGGCATGATCTGCTCGGTCGCCGAACTCGGTATCGGCAAGGATCATTCCGGCATTCTCGTGCTGGAGCCGGGTACCGCCGAACCGGGCGCCGACGCCAACGAACTGCTGGGCCTCGACGATACGGTGATCGAACTCAACATCACCCCGGACCGCGGCTACTGCTTCTCGGTCCGCGGCCTGGCCCGCGAACTCGCCTGCGGTTTCGACCTCGACTACGCCGATCCCGCGGTGCGCACGCTGCCCGACGACGAGGCCGAGGCGTATGCGGTGACGGTCGAACCGGAATCCGGCTGCACCCGGTTCGCGGTGCGCAGGGTTACCGGCGTCGACCCGAACGCGGTGAGCCCGTGGTGGTTGCAGCGCCGGCTGCTGCTGGCCGGGGTGCGCCCGATCTCGCCCGCCGTCGATGTCACCAACTACGTGATGCTCGAACTGGGCCAGCCGCTGCACGCCTTCGACGCCGCGAAAGTGACCGGGCCGCTGGTCATCCGGCGCGCACACACCGGTGAGACGCTGCGCACCCTCGATGAGGCCGAGCGCACGCTCGACGCCGAAGACGTTGTGATCACCGATGATTCGGGTGTGATCTCGCTGGCCGGCATCATGGGCGGCGCGAGCACCGAGGTCGGCGACGACACCACCGACATCCTGCTGGAGGCCGCGACCTGGAATCCGCTGGCGGTCTACCGCACCGCGCGCCGGCACAAGCTGGTCTCGGAAGCGGGTAAACGCTACGAGCGCGTCGTCGATCCGGAGATCAACGTCGCCGCGCTCGACCGCGCCGCCACTCTGCTGGCCGAAATCGCCGGTGGCACAGTGGAATCCGCGCTGACCGACGTGCGGCTCCCGGTGCCCCCCACCGAGCCGATCCGGATGGATATCGATCTGGCCGACCGCACCGCGGGCGTCGTCTATCCCACCGGCACCTCGGCGCGCCGGCTCGCGCAGATCGGCTGCTCCGTCGAGGTGAGCGTCAGCGAGACCGGCCACGGCCAGCTGGTCGTGACCCCGCCGAGCTGGCGGCCCGATCTCACCCAGCCCGCCGATCTGGTGGAGGAGGTGCTGCGGCTCGAGGGTCTGGAGCAGATTCCGTCGGTGCTGCCGACGGCTCCGGCCGGGCGTGGCCTCACCGCCGAGCAGCGTCGTCGCCGGGCCGTCAGCCGTGCGCTCGCCTTCTCCGGATGTGTGGAGGTGCCGGCGCCGATCTTCATGACCGCGGGGGTCTTCGACACCTGGGGTCTGGAGGCCGACGATCCGCGCCGCAACACTATGCGCGTGCTGAACCCGCTCGACGTGGAGAAGGCGGAACTGGCGACCACGCTGTTGCCCGCCCTGCTCGAGGTGGCCGCCCGCAACATCTCCCGGGGTGAGCGCGATCTGTCGATCTACGGCATCGCCCAGGTCGTCCTGCCCGGCCCCGACACCCACGCGGTGGCCGAACTGCCGGTCGACCGCCGTCCCACCGACGAGCAGATCCGCGAGCTCATCGAGTCTCTGCCCGCCCAGCCGGTGCACGTCGCCGCGGTTATGACCGGCCGGCGGGAACCGCGTGGCCCGTGGGGCCCGGGCCGGGTCGCCGAGGCGGCCGATGCGTTCGCCCTCGCCGACGCCGTCGCCGATGCCGCCGGGGTCACCATCGAGCGCCGAGCCGCCGCATATTTGCCGTTCCACCCGGGCCGCTGCGCGGAATTGCTGGTCGACGGCACGGTGGTGGGCCATGCGGGCGAACTGCATCCGGCCGTCCTCGAGCGCAGCGGGCTGCCGCCGCGCACCTGTGCGCTGGAACTGGATCTGGACGCGCTGCCGCTGCGCGAATCCCGGCCCGCACCGGTCGTTTCCCCCTTCCCGGCGGTGCTGCAGGACGTGTCGGTGAGTGTCGAGAAGACCGTCGGCGCGGCTCAGGTCGAATCGGCGCTGCGCACCGGTGCGGGCGAGCTGCTCGAGGACATCGCGCTGTTCGACGTCTACGAGGGCGCCCAGGCGGGCGAGGGTCGCAAATCCCTCACCTACGCCCTGCGCTTCCGGGCGAGCGACCGCACCCTCACCGAGGACGAGGCCAGCGCGGCCCGCGATTCGGCGGTCGCGGCGGCCGCCGACGCGGTCGGAGCGGTACTGCGCGGATAGTGCGAGCGTGGGCTCGCGAACGGGCGTGTGTGCAGGTAGGAAGGGACTATGCGACATCCGGCCGAGGGCGTGCTCAACGCGCTGACGTTCCATCCCGAACGTCGGATCACCATGACGCCCGAGCAGTTCGGGTTCGACCACGACGATCTGTGGCTGACCGCGGACGACGGGGCCCGGATCAACGCGTGGTTCGTGCGCGCCGAGAAGCCGATCGCCCACGTGCTCTACGCCCACGGCAACGGCGGCAATATCGGCGACCGCTCGCCGATCCTGGCATTGCTGGCCGCCGCGGGCCTGAACGTGCTGACCTTCGACTATCGCGGTTACGGTCGTAGTCCGGGCCGGCCGAGCGAACGCGGGCTGTATCTGGATGCCCGGGCCGCCCGCCGGGCGCTGCTGGAGCAGTCCGGGGTGGATCCGAAATGCGTTGTCTACCTCGGCAAGTCGCTCGGCGGCGCGGTCGTCACGGAGTTGGCGACCGAGTATCCGCCCGCGGCGATGATTCTGATGTCCACCTTCACCGGTCTGCGCGAGGCGGCCCGCGCGGTCTACCCGTTCATTCCGAAACCGTTGGTGCCGAACGCCTTTCCGACGTTGCAGCGGCTCCGCGAGCTGCGGGTGCCCACGTTCGTCATGCACGGTGAGGCCGACGAACTGCTTCCGGTCGAGATGGGCCGCACCTTGTACGCGGCGCTGGCCGAGCCGAAGCGGCTGCTGATCTACCCGAGCGCTGGGCACAACACCCTGGTCTCGATTCCCGGCTGGTCGGGAACCGTATCGGCGTGGGTCCGCGACGTTCTCGCGGGTGTGGAATCGGTGACCGGCGAGTGAAATCGGCCGGACCATGGTCGCGATGCGTAGCCTGGGTGCATGTCCGACACCGGTGATATGGCGGCCCTGCTCGCCGCGCTGCAAGATGAGGATCTGCTCGAGGTCGTGGTCACCGCGACCACGGGCCGGCCGGGTCTGGAGAAGTTGCATCTGACCGCGGTCGAACTGGCGGCCCGTCCCACTCGCGCCGAGCCCGAGACCGATGTGACTTCGGACACTCCTGGGGCTGCCGCCGCCGTGCCGCCGCCGATCTCCGGCGGATTCGGGCAGGTCGCGGTGGGCTCGGGCGTGCCGCTGCCGCCGGAAGGCTTCGGTGTGCCCGGCGGCTACTCCGAATCCGGAGTCCCTACTTTCGAGTCAGTTCGCGATAAGGTCGAGCAGCGCTACGGCACCGCCCAGGGGTTGGGTGAACTCGACCGGCAGACACCGGCGGGCCGCAGCGCCGACGAACAATGGCAGGCGCGGGAGAAAGCCGCGCGGGAACGCCTGGACGAGATTCGGAAGTCGATGCGCGACGACGTGTGATTCCGGCTGGTCCGGCGGTCCGGACAGCTGAAGGGGAACCGATGACCGCAGCACAGGACGTCGCCGCGAAACTGCTCGACGCGCAGGTGGACTATCTGCTGGCGGAGGTGACGGGAGATCGGTTCGCCGAGGTCGTCGCCCGGGATGTCGACGATGTGCTGGCGGTCGCCGACACGATCGTCTTCCGCGACGTGGTCTCCGTCGAAGACGCTCGCCGGACCGTGCGCACCGTCGTGAACCGCATCGGCGGCAGCCCGGTGCTGCAGGATTCGGTGGCGGTGTTCGCCGACGCGATCTACGACAATATCGCCGAGAACAACGACCACACCCTCGGCGACGTCGTGGACCGCGAACCCGTGGAAGCGTTGCTGGAGAAGATCTTCGGCATGCACCAGGCCCAGGAACGCCTGCTGGAGCGGCTGACCGAAAGCCCCCTGGTGGCGACGGCGGCGTCCAAATTCGTCGACAAGCTGATCGACGATTTCATGGAGTCGAACCGGCAGATGGCCAGCAAGGTTCCGGGCGTCGGATCGCTGGTGTCGTTCGGCACCAACGCGGCCAAGTCCGCGCGCAAGGCCGCCGAGAAGGCCAGCAGCGGCACCTTCATCGGCGATATGGCCGGTAAGGGTGCCATGTTCGCCCTCAAGCGCACCAACAACGCGATCCGCGAAATGCTGCGCGACGCGCCGGTGCACGGCGCGGCGATGGAGTTCTGGGATCTGCACGCCGGTGAGCCGGTCAGCGGCCTGCGCGACTACCTGACCCAGGCCGACCTGCGCGAACTCGCCCTGCTGGTGCACCGCATCGTCGTCACCACCCGCGACAAGGAGTACGTGGGTGTGCTCCTCGACGAATGCGTCGACGTGTTCTTCACCAAGTACGGCGACCACACCCTCGGCGCGCTGCTGCCCGAACTCGGCCTGTCCGCCGACGACGTCCGCACCGAGATCCTGCGCTACGGCCCCGCGGTGGTCGAGGCGGCGAAGCGAAACGGCGTGCTGGCCAAGCTGATTCGCGAACGCCTCGAACCGTTCTACACCTCCGAGCCGGTGCTGGCGATCCTGGCCGAGGCGACGCAGTGATACCCCGGCGCCGTCCGGCCCGGGTCGACTACCCCCGGGCCGGATCGCGTTTCGCTCGCTGATCAGCCGGTGATCTCGGCGAACATGCCGGGGTCGTACGAGCCGCCCTGCTGGCGCACGATCACACCGAGCCGGTTGGCCGCGTTGATCTGCGCGACCAGGCCGACCAGTGCGGCGATCTGGTCGTCGTCGTAATGCTTGCGCACCTGCGCCCAGGTCTCGTCCGAGACTCCCTGATGGGCGTCGGCGATGCGGGTACCTTCCTCGGCCAGCGCGAGCGCGGCCCGCTCGGCGTCGGTGTAGACCGACGACTCGCGCCACGCGGCGACCAGGTTGATGCGCACCGCGGGCTCGCCGGCGGCCGCGAGGTCCTTGCTGTGCACGTCCGTGCACCAGCCGCAGCCGTTGATCTGGCTGACACGCAGCATCATCAGGTCCTGGGTCGCCTTGGGCAGGGTCGACTGGAGGATGACCAGGCTGGTGTTGCCGAACCGCTTGGCGAACTTGGCGCCGAGTGCGTTGTCGGTGAGGGTGAAACGGGGTTCCATGACTTCGTCCTTGCTGCCGTGATCGTTGAACGAACACAAGATGCCGCGCCCACCATCGGTGTGACAGTGTGGAAAAGTGATGTGCGGCATAGATATCCGATGTCACAAACAGCGGCTGCCCGGCGTCCCGTCGCGGCGATCTCGGTGGTCCGCGTCGAGCGCGGATTTCAGTGCGAGATCGTCATGGGCCGTAACAGGGACTCGGTCAGAGCCAATTGGCTGTCGAACTCGGCCGGGTCGAGGGCGGCGATACGCAGGAGGATGTGTTCGGCGCCCGCGTCGATGTACCGATCGAGTTGCGCCGCAACGTGTTCGGCGGTGCCGGTCAGCAGGACCTGGATCGTTTCGACCGTGTCCACCGGCATCCGGTAGGTCGCCTGCGTGTAGCGGTCCAGCGCGGCCCGGCCCGCGTGCGGGTCGTCGCTGAGGTAGACCGTGGCGAAAAGTGCCGGAGTGATCGATGTGTCGGTGCGTCCGGCGGCGGTCGCGGCGGACCGTACGGCGGTCAGGCCCTCGGCATAGGCTCGCACATCCGGCGGGTAGGGCAGCCAGCCGTCGTAGCGCCGTCCGGTGCGGGCCAGCGCGGCGGGAGTGATGCCGGTGGCCCAGATGGGTGGCCCGCCCGGCCGGTGCGGCTGCGGCACGTCCGGCAACCAGTCGTAGTGGAGGACCTTGCCGTGGAACGGGTCGGTGTTCTGGGACCACAGCCGCCGCCACAGGTCGACGGTGTCGTCGAGCTGGGAGAAGCGGGTTCGGTAGTCGATGCCGACCAGGTCGAATTCGGCTCGGCTGAGTTCCGGGAATCCGGCGCCGACGCCGAGGATCAGCCGCCCCGAGGCCAGCTGATCCAGCGATGCGAGGGTGGCGGCGGCCTGCACCGGGTGCCGGTACGCCGGCATCAGCGCAGCCGTGCCGAGAGTGATCCGCTCGGTCAGCGCCGCCGCGGCCGCCAAGACCGTCAGGGGTTCGATCCGGGCCCGGCTCAGCGAATCGCCCAGCCACACCGAATCGAACCCCATACGTTCGGCTGTCACCGCCAACTCGGCCAGATGACGGGCCGCGCCGTCGTGCTGCAGCTGCGCGACGCCGCCGGGAAGGAGTAGGCCGTATCGAATGTCGTTCACGAGCTCAGCCTCGGCGTCCGGGTGCCGCGCGACAACTCCCTCGAGGGTATCGCCGGGTGCCGGCGCCGGTCGGATCGGCGATCGCCGGACCGGCACGGCGGGACGGTTCCGCGACAACGAATTTCGCGCTGTCGAATTCGACTCCATTGGTTTGAATTCTCGGCACAGCGGGTAACGGCACTCACTCGATGAGAACCGACCGCACGGTATTTCGATATTCCCACTCCTGAACGTAACGCTGTGCGGCAGTACGTTGTTTGAAGATTCAATGTTGTCCACCGGAAGGTCCGGTCATGAGCACAGACCACCGACCCGTCGAATTGTCGGCTCTGGCCGCGGCGTTGCATACCGAGCAGGACGGCTATCGAAAGTCGTTGCGCAACCGTCAATTGCAGATGATCGCGATCGGCGGAGTGATCGGCACCGGACTGTTCCTCGGTGCGGGTGGACGTCTCGCCGATGCAGGTCCAGGGCTTTTTCTGGTCTACGCGGTCTGCGGTGTCTTCGTCTTCTTCGTGCTGCGGGCGCTGGGGGAGTTGGTGCTGTATCGGCCGTCATCCGGATCGTTCGTATCCTACGCGCGCGAATTTTATGGCGAGAAACTCGCTTTCGCCGTCGGCTGGATGTATTTCTTTCACTGGTGCATGACCGGCATCGTCGACATCACCGCGATCGCGACATATGTCCGATATTGGGGTGCGTTCACCGTGGTGCCGCAGTGGGTGATCGCACTGGTGGCGCTGATGGCGGTGGTCGGCACGAATTTGATCTCGGTGCGATGGTTCGGGGAACTCGAATTCTGGGTGGCGCTGGTGAAAGTCGTCGCCCTCATCGGATTTCTGATCGTGGGCACGGTCTTCCTCGCCGGCCGATTCGCCCTCCGGGGCGAGTCCACGGGGGTGAGCGTGATCACGCATCACGGCGGCCTGTTCCCGACCGGTGTGCTGCCGCTCGTCACGGTCACCACGGGCGTCGTCTTCGCCTATGCGGCAGTGGAATTGGTCGGCATCGCCGCGGGCGAGACCGAGAATCCGCACGAGGTGATGCCGCGGGCCATCAACTCGGTCATCGCCCGCATCGGGGTGTTCTACGTCGGCTCCCTCGTCCTGCTGGGACTGTTGCTGCCCTACACCGCCTTTCGTGACGGCGAGAGCCCGTTCGTGACGTTCTTCGCCCGCATCGGCGTTCCCGCCGCCGGGTCGATGATGAATCTGATCGTGCTCACCGCCGCGTTCTCCAGCCTCAACGCGGGCCTGTATTCCACCGGCCGCATCCTGCGGTCGATGTCGGCGAACGGCAGCGCCCCCGCCGTCGCCACCCGCATGTCGCGCACCGGCGTGCCCTATGTCGGCATTCTTGCGACCGGCGCGATCGCGCTGATCGGCGTCGGACTCGACGCGGTGGTGCCGGACAAGGCATTCGAGATCGTCCTGAACGTCTCCGCCCTCGGCACGATCGTCTCGTGGATGGTGGTTCTGCTCTGCCAGCTGCGCCTGTGGCGCCGCTGGTGGGACGGCATCTCCCACCGCCCCGCCTACCGCATGATCGGCGCTCCCTACACCGGTTACGCCACCCTCGCCTTCCTAGTGGTCGTGATCGTCCTGATGGCGTGCAGCAGCGACCCGATCCAACGCTGGGCGGTCATTGCCACGATCTGCGTCATGGGACCGGTGCTGGTCGGAGGATGGTTCCTGACGCGACGAAAAGTGTTGCGCATAGCGGCGATTCGCCACGACCACACCGGCCAGTTCCCAGTGGTCGCCGAGCGCCCGTGGCCCGGGCGGCCGGCGGAACCCGAAGTGATCGTGGAGGATCCGGGCCGGCGCGGGAGATGAGCGGCCGCAGGGCGAGTGGCTCCTCCTCGACGGCATGGTCAGCGGCCGATCTCGTTCAGTTCGGCGACGTCCTCATCCGTCAGCGAAAGCCCGGCTCCGGTGATGTTCTCGCGCAGGTGAGCCGCGGACGACGTACCGGGAATGAGCAGAATGTTCGGTGCGCGCCGCAACAGCCAGGCCAGCGCCACCGGCAGCGGCGCGGCGCCCACCCGGTTCGCGACTCGGGCGAGTGTCTCCGACTGCAGCGGTGTGAAGCCACCGAGCGGGAAGTACGGTACGTAGGCGATGTCGTCGTCGGCGAGCCGGTCGATGAGGTCGTCGTCGTGGCGGTGGGCGAGGTTGTACATGTTCTGCACGCATACGATCGCCACGATGCTCCGCGCCTCGGCGACTTGATCCGCGGTGACGTTGCTGACTCCGAGATGGCGTATCAGCCCGTCCTGCTGAAGGTCGGCGAGCGTCTCCAATGCCGCTGCGAGCGAGCCGGGCTGGGGGCCTGCGGCATCGCCCATGCGCAGGTTGACCAGGTCGAGCGTCTCGACCCCGAGCGACCGAAGGTTCTGGTGCACCTGTTCGCGTAAGTCTTCGGGACGCCGGGCCGTAGGCCAGCCGCCCTGCGCGTCGCGGCGCGCCCCGACCTTCGTGGCGATGTACACCGCGTCCGGGTAGGGGTGCAGCGCCTCGCGGATCAACTCGTTCGTCACATCAGGCCCGTATGCGGCACTGGTGTCGATGTGGGTGATACCGGCATCGACGGCCTCACGCAGCACGGCCAGCGCGCCGTCGCGGTCGGTGGGCGGCCCCATGACCCCGGGGCCGGCGAGCTGCATGGCGCCGTAGCCGAATCGGGTGACAGTCGCGTCGCCGAGCATTCGGGTACCGCCGGGAAGGAGGGGTGCGTTCACGTGGCGCCTTTCGTCTCCGATCGGGAGGAGCTGTCTGCGACCTCCTGGCACCATTGTTGGAGAGCTACTCTCTTTCGGGAAGTAGGCACTTGAAAGTGCGTAACTCTCCGATGAAAGGCGAGGCCGGTGACAGCGAAGGTATTCGAGGGGGCTCGAAGCAGCGCGGAGTACAACGCATTCCTGGCGGCATGCCCCAGTCGTCAACTCCTCGATCGAATCTCCGACAAATGGGTCGTGCTGATTCTGTGCGCGTTGAGCGGGGATGCGGGCGACGCGTCCGATCGGCCCGGTGTCTCGCGTGCCCCGAGAGCGATGCGTTACTCCGAACTGTCTCGCCTGCTGGTCGGAGTCAGCCAGAAGATGTTGACCCAAACCCTGCGGGCTCTCGAGCGTGACGGTCTGCTCACCCGCACAGTGACGCCGACCGTTCCCGTCACGGTCGCCTACGAGCTCACCGAACTCGGCCTCTCACTCCATCACTTGACGCGGGGCCTCAGATCCTGGGCACAGGACCACATGGACGAGGTGTTGGCCCACCGTCAGAGCCACGACGCTCGCACCTCATGAGCGGGCCGGACGACGTTGGTGCTCGAGCGGTGAGTGGCGAATCACCGTGCAGCACAGGACGACTCTGGACAGCAAAGTACAGTAAGCGCATCGTTACTATACTTTTTAGTGCTTAACGTATAGTAACGACCTCTTTGCTGTACTTTAGGCGCTCAACCTCTACCCGGGGCGGTCGACAGCAGCGTGTGGCGCGTCGGGTGGGCCGCGCGGTGGGGCTGTTCGCACCGGCCTGGTTCACATGCATCGAACGACGAGCGTCCGGCCGCTTCGTGAAGATGGTGACACGACAAGGGCGTCCGGGCTTATCGGCCCGAACGCCCTTGCGGCACAGAGGGTTAAGTAAGGTCGAAGCCGCCGCTCCCGAGGCGGGCGGTGAACGCATCCCAGTCGGCGGGGGCGAACACGAGGGCGGGGCCGGTGGGGTTCTTGGAATCTCGGACGCCGACGTGGCCCTCGGGAAGGTGGGCGACCTCGACGCATTCCTTGCCCGACGAACTGCGGCTGGACTTGAACCATTCGGCCTTGGATAGGTCAACGTTCACGCCTGGTGCTCCTTCGCTATTGCCGAAATCAGGTGCCGGGTGTCGTGTTCATTCAAAGCTACCCGCTGGACTGCGTTCAGCGCAGCGCGATAGCGCTGGACTTCCTCGGCGCGCTCCAAGTACAGATCGCCGGCATATGCCTCGATGTACACGATCGGTGGTTCGGTCAACTTCGATTGCGGCAGCTCGGGAAAGTCGAGAAGGATGAACGATCCGGCCAATGGCCCGGTGTGACGGCGAGCGTTGAAGGGGACGACCCGCACCGAAACGTTGGGCCGTTCCGATTCATCAATGAGGTGGTGTAGCTGTTCGGCCAGCACGTGCGGGCCGCCGACCTGGTCACGGACAGCGGCTTCGGACAGAACTACCTCCAGTGTGAAGCCGGGATCGTCGAGGCGCCTTTGCCGCTGTACGGTCACTTGCAGACGTCCTTCGATAGCTTCCGGCGTCAGCTCGGGAATTTCCGACCAAGCCAAGGCCCGACGGTAAGCAGGCGTCTGCAACAAACCTGGCACGATCCCTGTCTTCCACGCGGTCATATGGCTGGCAGCCTCTTCCAAGGAGAGGTAATGGTCGAATCCGCTGGGGATTTGGGCATCGGCATAAGCCCTCCACCACCCGCCTCCGCGCTCGCGTGAAGCCCGCACCTCGGATACCAACCCCAGCAACGTCCGCCGGTCCTCATCCGACGCCTCATAGAAATCGCACAGCGCATTCACCTGCAGCCCAGTGGTTCTCGTGGACAGCCCCTCTTCGATGCGGCCGATGGATTGGGGTGAGGTTTCGGCGGCGCGGGCGGCGGCGGCCTGCTTCAGCCCCTTGGCCTCGCGGAGGCGGCGCAGTTCGCGCCCCAAGGCGCGGCGGGCGAGGGTGCTGCCGGTGACGGACATATCGTTAGCCTCCCTAGTGATCGATCCTGTTTCTGGAAGCCACCCTGTGGTGGCGTTCGAAGTTCTGTCCCCGTAGTGAATGTCCGGGATCCGTGAAAAACATTCGGGCGCTTGCCTATTCCGGATGCGGGACGTTTCGAGTGTACTGGCATCCGCCTCGGTAGCCGGGAAGAACCAACCGCCGAATTCCTCTCGCCTTTCGCGGGACGGCGGTCTCCGGCCCCGGCTATCGGGCATGCCAGCACCGAAAACGGCAGGAGCGCACCGATGTACGGACATCCGATGGCCTATCACGTCGAGATCACGGCGGTGATCGCTCGACGTCGCCCGCGCGTTGTCGGTCGTATTCGCAGTCCGGTGCCGCAGTCGGTCTGTGTATCGAGACATGTTGTCCACCAGCACTTTTGCGTTTGCAAGATGGAGGCGGCAAACGGCTCGGTTTAGCGGCAGGATTGCGCTGTGAATATTCAAGGAGCAATTTCGCTGACGGTTGCCGAACCTGTCCGGGTATCGCCCTCGGCATCGAATATGGGGGCGAGTCCCGGCGCTCTTCCCGGCAATCATCTCGGCTGCGGCGAACGTCCGGGCATGATGTCGGACGCGATTTCCACTCCGCCCCGCCCGGTAGTATTCGTGGCGATCGCGAATCTGTTCATCCGGGAAGGAAGCTTCGGCTCCGGGCGAAGGCGAATACGCCGGCGCCGATCACAGCGGTGGAGGAGAGCGCATGGCGAAAACGAATGTGGCCGAGCAATTCGTGCACGTGCTCGTACAGGCCGGAGTGCGGCGGATCTACGGCGTGGTGGGGGACAGCCTCAATCCGATCGTCGACGCGGTGCGCCGCACGCCGGAAATCGAATGGGTGCATGTGCGCAACGAGGAGGCCGGCGCCTTCGCCGCGGCGGCGGAGGCGCAACTGACCGGCCGCCTGGCCGTCTGCGCGGGTAGCTGCGGTCCGGGTAACACGCACCTGATCCAGGGCCTCTACGACGCGCACCGCACCGGAGCGCCGGTGCTGGCACTGGCCTCCCACATCCCCTCCGACCAGATCGGCACCCAGTTCTTCCAGGAAACGCATCCGGAACGGCTCTTCGTCGAATGCAGCGGGTACTGCGAAATGATCAGCCGGCCCGAGCAGATGCCGCGCATGCTGCGGATCGCGATCCAGCATGCGCTGGCTCGTCACGAGGTGTCGGTGGTGGTGCTGCCGGGCGATGTCGCGCAGCTGGACGCCGCGCACCCGACCGGCGAGACGAGTCTCGTCTCCGAACTCGGCCACGTCATGCCCGCCGCCGAACAGGTGCAGGCGCTCGCCGACGCGCTGAACGCGGCGCGCACCGTCACGCTGTTCTGCGGTGCCGGCGTGCGCGACGCGCACGAGGAGGTGATGCGGCTCGCGGAACTGCTCCACGCACCCATCGGGCACAGCCTGCGCGGTAAGGAATGGATCCAGTTCGACAATCCCTACGACGTGGGAATGAGCGGTCTGCTCGGCTACGGCGCCTGCTACAAGGCGATGCACGAGGCCGACCTGGTCGTGCTCGTCGGCACCGATTTCCCCTACGACGAATTCCTGCCGGGAACCGATACCGTGCAGATCGACCACGACGCCGCCCGCCTCGGCCGGCGCACGCCGCTGCAACTGGCCGTGCACGGCGACGTCCGGGAAACCCTGCGCGCGGTTCTACCCCTCCTGAAGCAGAAGTCCGACCGCGAATTCCTGGACCGCATGCTCGGCGAGCACTGCCGGCTGCTCGAGCAGGTCGTCGACGCCTACACCCGAAATGTGGCCGACCACAAGCCGATTCACCCCGAATACGCCGCCGACATCCTCGACGACCTCGCCTCCGACGACGCGATCTTCACCGTCGACACCGGCATGTGCAATGTGTGGGCGGCGCGCTATCTGACACCGAACGGCCGTCGCCGGGTGATCGGGTCGTTCCTGCACGGCACGATGGCCAACGCCCTGCCGCATGCCATCGGCGCGCAATTCGCCTATCCGGACCGGCAGGTGATCTCGATGTCCGGCGACGGCGGATTGGGCATGCTGATGGGTGAGGTGCTCACCGTGGCGTTGCACCGGCTGCCGGTCAAGATCATCGTCTTCAACAATTCGTCGCTGGGTATGGTGCGGCTGGAGATGCTGGTGGACGGCCTGCCGAACTTCGAAACCGACCATGCCCCGGTCGATTTCGCCGCCGTGGCCCGCGCCGCGGGCATCCACGCGGTGCGAGTCACCGAACCCTCCGACATCCGCGCAGCCCTCGCCGAGGCGCTGGCACATCCGGGCCCCGCGCTGGTCGACCTGGTCACCGATCCGAACGCCCTGTCCCTCCCGCCGCACATCACCGCGGCGCAGGTGCGTGGCTTCGCGCTCGCGGCCAGCAAGATCGTGCTCACCGGCGGGGTGGGCCGCATGATCGACATGGCCCGGTCGAATCTGCGTAACGTGCCGCGATGAAAAGCGCTGCTTCCCAGTGAGATTCGTGGTCGCCGAGCGAGACGAACCCGCCCGGCCGACCCTCACACGTACTGCTCGCGCAACTTGCCCTTGACCAGTTTTCCCGTCGGTGTACGGGGCAGTTCGTCGGCGAAATCGACGCTGCGCGGCACCTTGTAGTGGGCGATGCGCTCGCGCAGGAAGTCGCGGAGTCGTTGCGCCAGTTCGGGTCCCGGCTCCGCGCCGGGTGCGGGCTGGACGACCGCCTTCACCGATTCACCCATCTCCTCGTCGGGCACGCCGATCACCGCCACATCGAGGACGTCGGGGTGCAGGGCCAGGGCGTCCTCGATTTCCTGCGGGTAGATGTTCACCCCGCCGGAGATGATCATGAACGCCTTGCGGTCGGTCAGGAACAGGAACCCGTCGGCGTCGATGTAGCCGATATCGCCGGTGGTGGTCCAGGTCGGGTGATCCGGGTGAATCGCCTTCGCGGTCTTCTCCGGATCGTTGTGGTAGTCGAACGGGACTTCCTCGCGTTCGAAATAGATGGTGCCGATCTCGCCGGAGGGCAATTCGCGCCCGTCGTCGTCGCAGATGCGAACCGCGCCCAGGCCCGCGGGCCCGACCGAGCCGGGTTTGCGCAACCACTGCTCGCTGTCGATGAAGGTGGCGCCGTTTCCTTCGGTCGAGGCGTAGTACTCGTGCAGCACCGGCCCCCACCAGTCGATCATCGCCTGCTTCACCTCCACCGGACACGGCGCGGCGGCGTGGACGGCGACCCGCATGCTCGAGACGTCGTAGCGGGCACGCACGCTCTCGTCGAGTTTCAGCATGCGCACGAACATCGTCGGCACCCACTGGCTGTGGGTGACGCGATAGCGTTCGATCGCGGCCAGGGCCTGTTCGGCGTCGAAGCGCTCCAGCACCACCACGGTTCCGCCGAGAGCGTGCACCACACCGCCGAACCGCAACGGCGCGGCGTGATACAGCGGAGCCGGCGACAGGTACACGGTGTCGGTGTCGAATCCGTAGAGCGGGCCGAACACCGCGGTGTAGGTGTCACCCGGCGCGTCGCCGACCTGACGATCCGGCAACGGATGTTTGATGCCCTTCGGGCGGCCGGTGGTGCCTGACGAGTACAGCATGTCGGCGCCACGCGGCTGATCCGGCAGCGGCTCCGCAGAGGATGCGGCCAGCGCCTTGTCGTACGAGTCGTATCCGGGAACAGGTCCGCCGAAGGCGAGCCGGATCCCGACCTCGGGCGTCTGCGCGACCACCCGCTGCGCGACATCCGCCAGCTCCGCCGACACGATGAGCGCCCGTGCGCCGCAATCGTTGACGATATAGCTGATCTCGTCCGCGGACAGGTGCCGGTTGACGGCCGTGATGTAAAGGCCGGATCGCAACGCCGCCCAGTAGACCTCGTACACCTCGAGCGTATTGCCCGACAGCAGCGCGACGTGATCGCCCTTGCGCAGGCCCGCATCGTAGAGGTGGCGCGCGAGGCGAACCGAGTTCTCCTCGAGTTCGCGGTAGGTCAGCGCCGCACCGCTCTCGGCCAGCACGACCGCCGGTTTATCAGGGAAACGATCGACATGCGCACCGGGGTACATCCTGCTCCTCCACAACACCGCCGACGGCCCGGACGCGACCGCCGGTCGAGAGGGACCTGCCTCGCCGCCGCGACACCGGCCCCGCCGAGACACCGTCCCGACGAGCGCGACGATAGCGGAAAGTGAACGACGATTCGTGAGTTATCGCCAAACTGGCGGGGGCCGCCTCCGAGTGGGCGAAACCACGCGGTTCGTAGTGCGCGCTCGGTCGGCACTGTCCTCGCGCCCAGGTATTTGGGGGCATAACAGGTCCGTCGACCATGGCCGGGTTGGGCGTTGCGGCACATGCCGATCCGGCCGGTGCCGATGTGGAGGTGTACACCTACTGCGGCGGGGCGCTGCCCGGCTTTCCGCCGCCGTTGCAGGTGATCGTCCGCAATATCGGCACCGCGACCGCGGAGAATGTGGCCGTGACCTATTGGACGCCGTTCGGCCCGTCCGGATCCGTCATCAAACCCACGCTGGCACCGGGCGAAATCGCCAAATACACGGTCGGCACCGCGCGCACGCTGGAACCGATCACCGCCCGGGTGACGAGCACGACGCCGGATGCGAACGCCGGCAACAACTTTGTGCTCCAGCCGATGGTGTGCTTGGCGTCGACCTAGCCCGCCCCCGTCGCGGCGTCGGCGTCCCGTCGACGGCGCCACGACGCAGGGCCACGACCCGGTGGGGGAGTCTACGAGTTGGCACCGCCTGGCTGTCCGTCGAGGATGTGCGCGTACGGGTCGGCGTCGGCGCCGATGTGCTCGGGCATCGGGTAGTAGGTCTTGATCAGCAGGTTGCCGTCGGCGTCCCAGGCGAAGGTCTCGATGCTGTGGACCATGATGATGTCGTCACCGGTGCCGAATCGGTTCTCGCACACCCAGGCCATCTCGTCGCCGTTGACCTGCACGGTCAGCATGGTGATCCGCAGCAGGCTCTGGAACAGATCCCACGCGTGGGTGGTGACGGTGTCGAAACCGGTCTTCTCCTCCGTGCCGACCGGGTCGAACATACGTACTCCGGCCGGGATCATGGTGCGCCATGAGGCCACCCATTCGTCCTTGCGGCCGGCGTTCCACAACCCGGCATGTCGAGTGGCATGTGCGAGCCGCGCTTCGCGGGTGGGAACTTTCGACACGATCAGCCTCTTCCGGTCCGGCGCTGCGCCACTCATCGGCATATCGCGCTCGCCCGGACACCAGACTAGACATCTGTCTGGAAATCGGCAATCCATCGATTCTCAGCACCCACGAGAACCGCCGGTCGACCAGGTGCTGCGGATTTCGTAACCGACAGATGCTCGCTCCAGATCCCGCCGCCGATCGGGGCGCGATGCGTGCTGCCTGCAGTACTCACCGCCGCTATCGGTGATCCTGGCAAACAGCATCCGGCGAGTGGACCTCGAACGAGGAGTTCGGCGCACCACGCCGGGCGTCTCGTTGGTGCGCTGTCGCGGCTGCCATGCGGCATTCGATCAGTCCCCGGGCGGCGAGTCTCCCGGCGGCCCAGCGGGCGCAAACCGCCAACTGGAGTTCCTCGTCACGCGGCCCGCGTTCGAGGCGGGGCCGCCCGGTGCGACACCATTGCTCGGCGAAGGTGACAGCGATCCACGGTCGCTCGTCGTCGCCGTCCAGGTACCCGCGCCGTCCAGGTACCCGCCCGCCGGATGTGGGTCGGGCTACAGCCGTGTCGGCGATTCCGCGGCCGCGACCGTCGCCGCGACGGAACCGGCGCGTATGCCGGTGAACCCGCGCGGACCTCGGCGCTCGCTTAGGCTGAGCCACAAGCGATGTCGACAAGGAGCTCCGACCTATGGTGAACCCGTACCAGCCCGGATATCCCGCACCGCAACCACCGGGCTGGGGTGTGCCACCGAATTACCCTGGCGCTCCGTCGTTCTCGCGTCCTGAAGCTGCGGGTAACCGTGCTGTCGCCGATGTCGTGGCGGGCGTCGCCTCAGCGGTAGCGGCCATTCTCGGTGCGGCGCACTCTATATGGGGATTGATATCCGCGCACGGCTACGGCTTCTGGGAATACGGAAACGGCGCGCATGTCATCGTGTTCTGGGTGTGCTCGCTGACCGCCCTGGTCGGCGGCATTCTGCTCGCCTCCACCGGCTCCCGTCACCGACGGGTCCGCGTCATCACATCGCTGGGTTCGGGTGCCGTGTTCATCGCGACCGCGCAGGAGGTCCTCACCGCCTACTTCGTCCACTACATGCCCCTGTCCGACAGCGGAAACTGGTTGGTCATCCCCACGGCCGTCGCGATCCTCACGGCTGTGGGAGCTCTGCTCGTCGGGAAGCCGGACACCCCGCCGGCACCTGGCCCCGGTTACCCCGGCGTGGAGCTCCATCCGGGCGCGACAGCTCATCCCGGCACCCATATGTCACCGCCGACTCCCGCACCGCAGCCCTGGTCGGCGTATCCCGGCGCAGCAACACCGGGCTATCCTGTCGCGTCTCCCGCCTACCCGAGCGGTACGCCCGGTTATCAGGTTCCCGCGATCCACGCGGTCCTCGAGTCTCCGTCATCCGCTCCCACGCCTCATGGCTGGCCGTCGTATCCGGGCGCGGCTGCTCCCGGCTATCCGGGTGCCCCCACGCCGGCCTATCCGGGAGCGCCGGACTACCCGCTCGCTCCGTCGGATGCCCAGGGAGATCCGAACGTCGATGCCGGTCCGCACCCGATCGCCGGTCCGTACGCCGCCGGCACGCCGTGGCCCCAAGCCGGTACGCCATCGCCCGAAGCTCACCAGGCCGCCGCACCGGCCGCGGGCGCTGCGGGTCCGCAACCGGGTTACGCATCCACACCGGAACAGCCCGGCGGCAACGATTCATCGTCCGCTCCCGCCATCCATGCGGGCCCGAGTGGCGCGCCGCCTTCGGAACCGCATCTGCCTCAACAGTGAAGCGGGGCCGCGCGTGTGGCGGAGGAGACGGCCGTCCCGTGCGAAACACCGAACGGCTAATGGGTGTCCGGGCCGCCGGAGCCGCACTCCAAGCGCGCGGCGCGAGACGGTCGGAATGCCCCGCGGGTTTCGACCCGGCGCACCACGCGCGATTGTCGGCGGGACGGTGAACTAATCGTGCAAACCTCGTGGATTTTTGCGGTTTTCCGCCATTGTCGCGGAGGTTTGCACGAATAGTTCAGCCGCGGAGAAGATTCCGCGTGGGGGCGCGGCGTCCGTTCCGCCCCTGCCGGATCAGGTTGCGCGGTGCCGTCTCACTCGGTCGGCCGTTCTGCCGGTACCCGGTGGGCGGCGATCGGCCGGAGGTGTTCGCGCAGCTGATCGCCATGGGCGCCGAAGATCTGTTCGTCGGTGTCTACGGCGACCCTGATAGCCGCGGACGCCAAATCTCTTCCCGCGGCGGTGAGTTCGAGCCGGAAGGCACGGGCGTCGGCGGGGTCCGGGTGGCGCCGGAGCATGCCGCGCTCCTCCAGGACACGGATTACCCGCGACGCCATCATCCGGTCGGTGCCCGCCATATCCGCCGCCTGCTGCTGAGTGGGGCGTGCGCCGTGGCGCGCCAACCATCCGGTGGAGGCCAGCAGATTGAATTGAGTCGGCGTCAGCCCGAGCGGGCGCAGGTTCCGTTCCAGCGTTGCTCGCCACTCGAGGGCGGCGTGATGCAACCAGAACCCAGGGGACAGGAGCGGACCCTGGGGTACTGCCCGCGTCGGTCGTTCAGCCACGCCGTGCCGCTTCCGCCGCGAGGGCCGCGAAGGTGCGCGGCATATCCGCCCGCATTCCCTTTTCCCAGATGAGTTTGAACAGCGGTCCCATCGGTCCGTGGACCTCGACGTTCTCGGAAACCCGCACCGTGCCGTCGCCGAGCGGCTCGTAGGTGCGCCGGCCCCGCAACTTGCCGAACGGCAGGCCCGCCTCGCTGGTCCACGACTGGCCAGGTTCCACCGCGACGATCGTGAACGGCCCCGCGGGTGCTCCCTTGGGCTTCACCCACCCCTTGGTTCCCGGGACGAACGGCCCGTCGAGGCGGGCCTTCTCCTCGTGCGGATCCCATTCGGCCCAGCGCGCGACGTCCGTGGCTACCGCCCAGATCCGGTCGATATCGCCTGCTATTACGGCTTCTTCGGTGAACGAGTACATCATGGGCCGCCTCCAGTTTGTTGCTGCAACAACAATAACTGTTGTTGCAGCAACAAATCTAGATCGTGGCTGATTTCCGCTGGATAGGTGGACTTCGCCGTCCTGTCCTGGCGCTAACTCCGATAGCGGAACAGGATTCGGCCCCTGGTCAGGTCGTAGGGGCTCAGCTCCACCAGGACCCGATCGTCCGGGAGGATCTTGATGTAGTTCATCCGGACCTTTCCGGACAGGTGGGCCAGGACCTGGTGGCCGTTGGGGAGTTCCACCGTGAATGTCGCGTTACGCAGGCATTCCACGACATGCCCCTGAACTTCGATCGCTCCCTTCTTCATCGCCACACCAACTCCAGCGTGCTGTTCGACCGCTCGGCGCCGATGCCCTGGAACAGGGTGGTGGCCGGCGCGTTGGATTCGTCGATTTCGGCCGCTGCCCAGGTTTTCCCGGCACGGTGCAGCGAGCTGAGCGCCCGGCCCAGCAGGGCGCGGGCGATGCCGTGCCGGCGTGCGTCGGCGCGGACCGCGACCAGTCCGATGCGCGGCAGCCGAGTCGGTTGCGCCACCCGGCACCACCCGATGTACCGGCCGGCTTGGGCCGCCACTACGTAATTCGCCGGATCGATCGGTGGGGAGATCACCTCGGCCGGCATGGTGTGCCAACCGGCGGTGGCCTCGACTTCGGCGCGTACGGTACGGTCCAGTTCGCGCAGTGAATGCGCTTCGGCCGCACCGAAATTCAGGATCTCGATGTCCGGCGGCGGTGCCGAATCGAGTCCTGCGATCGCAGGATCGGTGGGAACCCGGTATTCCCATTCGCGCCGCCGGGGCGCGAGACCCGCCCGGCGCCATTGCGTGGTCAGCTCGAGATCGGCCTCGTCGACCAGCGTGTACAGCGGTTTCGGCAGCTCGGACAGCATGGCGCCGACGAGGCGATCGAAGGCCTCGTCCTGCCAGGAGTCGATGCTGAGAAACAGTCGCCCATCGGGCCGCGGTGACGCCTCACCACGACCGACCAGCCGGTCGCCGGTCAGCGCATGCCACTGCCGGTCCGCGATGCGCGTCACCATGAGTTCGGAAGAATGCATTGTCGTCCCCTCTCGGGATCGCTCGGACGAGCACTCCCGATGACGACGTGCGTCAAACGTCCGATCGTGAGAACGGGGAGCGCCCAAGGAATGCCGTGAAAATGGGACTCACCCCCTCGCGTGATCAGGTCGGACCGCATGAGGCTATCAACTCGACTATCCGCCGCCAACCCATTTTCCGAGCCGCCGCTATTCACCGCGCAATCTGCGGTGAATATGCCACCTCGACGACGTCCCGCACCCCGCTCGTGAATGAGCTTGCATGATCGTGCATAATCATCACATGGCGGATACCTCGAGTGGGCCCGTGGTGCGGGTCGCGGTAGCTGGTGCGAGCGGATACGCGGGCGGTGAGGTCCTGCGTGTGCTGCTGGGGCATCCGGAGTACCGAGCCGGGCGCCTCGAGATCGGGGCGCTGACCGCGGGATCCAATGCCGGGACCAAGCTGGCGCAGTCGCAGCCGCATCTGCTGCCGCTGGCCGATCGGGTGCTCGAAGCGACCACGGTGGAGGTGCTGGCCGGGCACGACGTGGTGTTCCTCGGGCTGCCGCACGGCCAGTCGGCTGCCATCGCGCAGCAGCTGCCGGAGTCCACGGTGATCATCGACTGCGGCGCCGACTTCCGGCTCACCGATCCGGAGGACTGGGAGACCTACTACGGATCCCCGCACGCCGGCAGCTGGCCCTACGGTCTGCCCGAGCTGCCCGGCGCCCGCGAACAGCTGCGCGGGGCCACCCGCATCGCGGTCCCGGGCTGCTATCCGACGGTGTCGAGTCTGGCCCTGGCCCCGGCGGTCGGGGCGGGCATCGTCGAACCGGAGGTGACCGTGGTCGCGGTGAGCGGCACCTCGGGCGCCGGCCGCAAACTCGATGTGGGTTTGCTGGGTTCGGAGGTGATGGGTTCGGTCCGCGCCTACAACATCGCCGGCGCACACCGGCACACGCCGGAGATCGCGCAGAACCTGAAGGCCGCGGCCGCGGCCACGGGCGTCGAGATCGGCGATGTCGCAGTCTCTTTCACGCCGGTGCTGGCCCCGATGCCGCGTGGCATCCTGGCCACCTGCACCGCACGCCTGCGCCCCGACGCCGCGGGTGCGGTGGCCGACCTCGCCGCCGCCCGCGCGGTGTACGACAAGGCATACGGCGACGAACCGTTCATTCACCTGCTGCCCGAAGGCGTACTGCCGCAGACGGGTTCGGTGGTCGGCTCCAACGCCATCACCCTGCAGGTCGCCGTCGACACCGCCGCGCGCACGCTGGTGGTGATCGGCGCGATCGACAATCTGACCAAGGGCACCGCGGGCGCCGCGGTGCAATCGATGAATCTCGCTCTCGGTCTCGACGAGACCGCCGGACTTTCCACCGTAGGAGTGGCACCGTGACCGACACCGATATCGCCGGCGGCAAACTGGTCCGCACCCAGGGTGTGACCGCACCGCTCGGATACCGGGCCGCCGGCATCGCAGCAGGCATCAAAGCCAACGGGAAGCTCGATCTGGCACTGGTTTTCAACGAGGGGCCCGATTATGCGGCCGCGGGCGTGTTCACCCGCAACAAGGTGAAGGCCGCGCCGGTGCTCTGGTCGCAGCAGGTGCTCACCAGCGGGCGTCTGCGCGCGGTGATCCTGAACTCCGGTGGCGCCAACGCCTGCACCGGCCCGGGCGGATTCCAGGACACCCATGCCACCGCCGAGGAACTGGCGAAAGCGTTGAGCAACTGGGGAACCGAGACCGGGGCGGGCGAAATCGCGGTCTGCTCGACCGGTTTGATCGGTGACCGGCTGCCGATGGACAAACTGCTGCCCGGTGTGACCGAGATCGTGCACGAGATGGCGGGCGGCCTGTCCGGCGGCACCGACGCCGCGCACGCCATCATGACCACCGACACCGTGCCCAAACAGGCCGCGTTCCACCACGCCGACAAATGGAACGTCGGCGCGATGGCCAAGGGAGCGGGCATGCTCGCCCCGTCCCTGGCGACCATGCTCGTGGTGGTCACCACCGACGCCGCCGCCACCCCGCAGCAGCTGGATACGGCGCTGCGCAATGCGACCCGGCTGACCTTCGACCGGCTCGACGTCGACGGCTCCTGCTCGACCAACGACACCGTGTTGCTGCTGGCCAACGGCGCCAGCGGCGTCACTCCGAGCCAGGACGAACTCGACGCCGCGGTGCTGGCGGTCTGCGACGACCTCGCCGCACAGCTGATGGCCGACGCCGAAGGCGTCACCAAGCGCGTCGAGATCACCGTCACCGGGGCGGTGAGCGAGGACGAGGCGCTGATCGCCGCCCGCGCGGTCGCCCGCGACTCGCTGGTGAAGACGGCGTTCTTCGGTTCCGACCCGAACTGGGGCCGGGTGCTGGCCGCGGTGGGCATCGCGCCCATCGAATTGGATCCCGATCGGGTCACCGTGTCGTTCAACGGAAATCCGGTGTGCGTCAACGGAACCGGAGCTCCCGGCGCCCGAGAGGTGGATCTGTCCGGTCCCGATATCGCGGTGCTGGTGGAACTGGGCCTCGGCGAGGGCACCGCCACCGTGCGCACCACCGACCTCTCGCACGGCTATGTCGAAGAGAATTCGGCCTACAGCTCATGACCACCGAAGCGACACCGGAGATTCCGGTGACCACTCAGGATCTGTCGGCACTGGACAAGGCGCACGTGCTGGCGGGTGCGCTGCCGTGGCTGCAGAAGTTCCGCGACAAGATCGTGGTCGTCAAATACGGCGGCAACGCCATGATCGACGACACCCTCAAACACGCCTTCGCCGCCGATATGGCGTTCCTGCGCACCGTCGGCGTGCATCCCGTGGTGGTGCACGGGGGAGGCCCGCAGATCAGCGCCATGCTGAAGAAGCTCGGGTTGCAGGGCGAATTCCGCGGCGGCTTCCGCGTCACCACCCCCGAGGTGATGGATGTGGTGCGGATGGTGCTGTTCGGTCAGGTCGGCCGCGAACTGGTCGGGCTGATCAACGCGCACGGCCCGTACGCGGTCGGCATCTCCGGTGAGGACGCGCGGCTGTTCACCGCCACCCGCCGCACCGTCACCGTCGACGGCGAGCAGACCGATATCGGCCTGGTCGGCGACGTCACCGCCGTCAATCCGGACGCGGTGCTGGATCTCGTTCGCGCCGGGCGCATTCCGGTGGTGTCGACCATCGCGCCCGATGCCGACGGCGTGGTACACAACATCAACGCCGATACCGCCGCCGCGGCGCTGGCGCAGGGCATCGGCGCGGAGAAACTGGTGGTGCTCACCGATGTCGAAGGCCTGTACACGAATTGGCCCGACCGCTCGTCGCTGACCACCCATATCGATACCGACGCCTTGGCCGCACTGCTGCCGAGCCTGGACGCGGGCATGGTGCCGAAAATGGAGGCATGCCTGCGCGCTGTCGAGGCCGGCGTCCCGACCGCGCACGTGATCGACGGCCGGGTGCCGCATGCGGTACTGCTGGAACTGTTCACCGGGGAAGGTATCGGAACGATGGTGACCCCTCCCGAGACGGCAGGAACGACAAACTCATGAGCGACAACGTCACGAGTACGGAGCAGTTGCAGCAGCGGTGGTCGTCCGCGCTGATGAACAACTACGGCACCCCGAAGGTGGCGCTGGTGCGCGGCTCGGGCGCGGTCGTGTACGACGCCGAGGGCAACCGGTACGTCGACTTCCTCGGCGGTATCGCGGTCAACAGCCTGGGCCACGCCCATCCGGCGATTCTGGAGGCCGTCACCCAGCAGCTCGGCACCCTCGGCCACGTCTCGAATCTGTATGTCAGCGAACCGGTTCTGGAACTGGCCGAGAAGCTGCTCGCACATTTCGGTGACGGACACGGCCCGATCGGTCAGGGCCCGGAGGAGGCAGCCGGCGTAACCACGGAGGGCCCCCGATCGGGCCGCATCGGACACGGCCGGGCGTTCTTCTGCAATTCGGGTACCGAGGCCAACGAGGCGGCGTTCAAGATCGCACGCCTCACCGGACGGCACAAGATCGTCGCCTGCGACGAGGCCTTCCACGGCCGCACCATGGGCGCGCTCGCGCTGACCGGACAGCCGTCGAAGCGGGCGCCGTTCGAGCCGATGCCCCCCGGTGTCGTGCACGTGCCCTACGGCGACGCCGCGGCGCTGGCCGCCGCGGTGGATTCCGATACCGCCGCAGTCTTCCTCGAGCCGATCATGGGGGAGAGCGGCGTGGTGGTGCCGCCGCTGGACTATCTGGCCGAGGCCCGCCGGATCACCTCCGAGCACGGTGCGCTGCTGATCCTCGACGAGGTGCAGACCGGAATCTGCCGCACCGGACCGTTTTTCGCCCATCATGCCGCGGGCATCGTGCCCGATGTGATGACCCTGGCCAAGGGTCTCGGTGGCGGCCTGCCCATCGGCGCGGTGCTGGCGCAGGGCCCGGCGGCGGAGCTGCTCACTCCCGGCCTGCACGGCACCACCTTCGGCGGTAATCCGGTCAGCGCCGCGGCGGCGCTGGCGGTGCTGCGGACCATCGACGAGCAGGGACTGGCGGCCCATGTCGAATCGGTCGGCAAGACGCTGATCGACGGCATCGAGGACCTCGGCCATCCGCTGATCGACCACGTGCGCGGCGCGGGGCTGCTCATCGGAATCCAACTGACCCAGGACGTTTCGGCGAAGGTCGAGCAGGCCGCGCGCGCCGCCGGCTATCTGATCAACCCGCCGAAGCCGAATGTGATCCGGTTGGCCCCGCCGCTGATCCTGACCGAGGCGCAGGCGGAGGGTTTCCTCGCCGATCTGCCCGGCATCCTCGACGCGGCTTCCCAGGAGAGTGAGTGACCATGGTGCGGCATTTCCTGCGTGACGACGACGTCACGCCCGCCGAACAGGCCGAAATCCTCGCGCTGGCAGCGGAATTGAAGGCGGCGCCGGTCTCCCGGCGGCCGCTGGACGGGCCGCGCGGGGTGGGTGTGATCTTCGAGAAGAACTCCACGCGCACCCGATTCTCCTTCGAGATGGGCATCGCGCAACTGGGCGGGCACGCGGTGGTCGTCGACGGTCGCGACACCCAACTGGGCCGTGAGGAAACCCTCGCCGATACGGGCCGGGTGCTCTCGCGCTATGTCGACGCCGTCGTCTGGCGGACCTTCGAACAACATCGGCTCGACGAGATGGCCTCGGCGGCAACGGTTCCGGTGGTGAACGCGCTGTCCAACGAATTCCATCCCTGCCAGGTGCTGGCCGATCTGCTGACCTTGCGGGAGCAAAAAGGCGAGCTCGCCGGCCGCAAACTCACCTACTTCGGCGACGGTGCGAACAATATGGCGCATTCGCTGCTGCTGGGCGGCGTCACCGCCGGGCTGGACGTCACCATCGCCGCGCCCGAGGGTTTCCGGCCCTACGACTGGGTGCTCGAGGCCGCCCGCAAACGGGCCGCCGAAACCGGCGCCACGATCACCCTGACCGACGATCCGGTCGCGGCGGCCACCGGCGCCGACGCCCTGGTCACCGATACCTGGACCTCGATGGGACAGGAGAACGACGGCCTCGACCGGGTCGGCCCGTTCCGTCCGTTCCAGCTGAACGCCGAGCTGCTCAGCCACGCCGCCTCGGATGTGGTTGTACTGCACTGCCTTCCGGCGCATCGCGGCGAGGAGATCACCGACGAGGTGCTCGACGGGCCGCACAGTGTGGTGTGGGACGAGGCCGAGAATCGGCTGCACGCGCAGAAGGCGCTGCTGGTGTGGTTGCTGGAGCGACGATCGGGCGGTGCGGCGTGAGCACGGCGAGAGCGAACGGGTCGGCTGCCGGATCGGAGGGTCCGCGCACCGGCCCGGCCATCGCGCGCACCCGCGCCGGGCGCCAGCAGCGCATCGTGGAACTGTTGTCCGCCAACGCGGTTCGCAGCCAGACCGAGTTGGCGGCCCTGCTCGCCGACGAGGGTATCGAAACCACCCAGGCCACGCTGTCGCGCGATCTGGACGAGCTCGGCGCGGTGAAGCTGCGCGCGGCCGACGGTGGCGCCGGAATCTACGTCGTTCCCGAGGACGGCAGCCCCGTGCGCGGCGTCACCGGCGGTACGTCCCGGCTCTCGAAACTGCTCGGCGATCTGCTGGTCTCCACCGATCACAGCGGTAACCTCGCGGTCCTGCGCACGCCGCCGGGCGCGGCGCACTTCCTGGCGAGCGCGCTCGACCGCGCGGCCCTGCCCGAAGTGGTCGGCACCATCGCCGGCGACGACACCATCGCGGTGATCGCCCGCGAACCCATGACGGGTGCGGAACTGGCCGCGAAGATCGAACACCTGGCATAGACGGCCGAATCGGGGATCGACCCGCCTGGTACGTGTGCGTCACGGTGTCAGCCCCACGGCCGCTCGAAGTGCCGCCCTCCCGCGTTCGGCGGCGTGGGGATCGTCGAGTAGCTGTATTTCCTGGTTGACCGCCATCGTGATGCCGATGACCGTGGTGACCAGCTCGTCGACCCGACGATGAGGCCCATTCGATTCCGCCTGGTACGCAACGATTTCGGATTTCAGCGCTGCGCGGGCGCTTTCCACATACGCGCGCAGGCGGTCGCGGAGCACCCCCGGCCGGCCGTCGAGTTCGGTCGAGGCCGCGGTGACGAAACAGCCTCCCGGAAACGGGCATTCGGCCAGATAGCCGATCCAGTTGTCGATCAGACGCGTCAGCCGTTCGGTGCCCGGGGGTAACCCGTCCAGCGGGGTGATCACCGCCGCTCGAAAGATCGTCCCGGCCTGTTCCAATGCGCTCAGCTGCAACTGTTCACGCGATCCGAAGGGCCCCACGACCCCGGCCTTGCTCATCTCCAGGCTCTCGGCGAGCGATCCGATGGTCACCCCCTCCACGCCGATCAGCGAGGCCTGGTCGACCGCGGCCGAAATGATGCGCTCACGGGTGTGGGCGGCGTCCGCGGCGGAACGGCGAGGAGACATGAGCTCAGCATAGCGGCCGATCGTTCGCTATAGTCATTTGGCGAACGCGCGTTCGCTAAAAATTGAAAGGTGTTGTCATGAGCGAACTTCTGCGGCTGGACGCGATGGCTCTGGCCCTGATCGGCCACGACGTGGTCACACTCGACGACGCGGATCTCGCCGCGCCGACGCCGTGCGCGGGATGGAATGTCGCCGACCTGATCGCCCATATGAACGAGCGGCACGAGGCGGTCAACGCCTCCGTGCTCGGGACCACGCTCGACGGCGTGGACGATCCGCGCGAGGTGTTCGCGCAGATCACCGCCCGGTGGATCGCCGCGATGGAGCGTTCCGGCGAGGTGGTCGCGTTGCCGCGGTCGGGCTCGCTGCCCATCGAACACGTGCTCGGCGTCCATCTGGTGGACATGCTCACCCACCGCTGGGATCTCGCCCGGGCTTTGCGCCGTCCCTGCCCGGTGCCGGCGCGATTGCTGACCGCGGCCCTGCCCATCGCACGCTCGATCACCGCGCCCGGCAGTCCGCTCAACGGCCCGGGCGGCGCCTATCGCCCCCGGCTGGCCGAGGACCGATCCCGCCCGCCGCTGGACGCCATCGTGGCCCTCCTCGGCCGCGATCCGGACTGGCGCGGGTGAGCGTGCGGCGCTACGGCTTTCGGGCGACCGCGCCCCAGCAGTTGACCTGCTTGTCGAGCCAGGACGGGGGTTCGATGCCGGGACGCCAGCGGTTCACCGCGACCACGCCCGGATCGAGCAGTTCGAGGCCGTCGAAGAAGGCGGTGAATTCGTCGCGGGTGCGAGCCTGCGCGTAGACGGCGCTGCGGCGATACATCTCGAGCGCCCGGTCCATCCCTTCCGGGTCCAGATCGGCGGTGATGTGTGACGCGATGACGAACGAGCCGGGCGCGAGGTTGTCGAGCAGGGTCTTCAGCACGCCGGCCGGATTCTGGTCGGCGGACAGGAAATGCAGCACCGCGACCAGGCTCAACGCCACCGGACTGGCCAGATCGAGGGTCTCGCGCAATTCCGGTGCCGACAGGATCGCCTCGGGATCGGTGAGGTCGGCCCGAATGAAGGTGGTGCGGCCCTCGGGCGATCCCGCGAGCAGGGCACGCGCGTGAGCCAGCACCACCGGGTCGTGGTCGACGTACACCACGCGGGCCTCCGGCGCCCGCTCCTGTGCCACTTGATGCAGATTGGGTTCGGTCGGGATGCCCGTGCCGATGTCGAGGAACTGTTTCACTCCGGCGTCGGCGAGGACGCCGACCGCACGATGCATGAACTGGCGGTTGTGCCGGGCCGCGATCCGGACCGTCGGAAAGCCCTCCATGACCTGCTCGAGGGCGCGGCGGTCGACTTCGTAGTTGTCCTTGCCGCCCAATGCGTAGTCGTAGATGCGGGCACTGCTGGGCGCCTCGGCATCGGAGGTCGCATTGCTGTCGGATGCGGTCATCACAGTCCTGTCGGCGCGGGATCGTGTCGTTCGGATGGTATTCGAAACCAAGCGCTCATGCACGGATTCCCGGCCGACCGGAACATGTTGGCGATCAATGGGATTGGCCGAACCGGACGCGGCAGCCCGCCGATTCCGCCGACATTCCGGACCTGCGACGTGAATCGGACGGATCAGCCGGCGACGGCCGGGGCGAGCACCTCCTCGCACCACTGCCGGAAACCGGTGGGGGAGTAGGACTCCGGTGTGCGCGGCGTGTCGTAGAGGCCGTCCTCGACCGCGGCCGACATATCCACCAGGCCCTGCGCCCAGGCCGCGCTCATCCCGTGTGCCGTCAGCGACGCCGCGTAGTCGGCCGCCGGGACCTGTTGGTAGGCGACCGAGCGACCGAGCACCTCGGACATGATGCGCGCCATCTCGTTGTGCGACAGATCTTCCGGGCCACGGATCTCCACGCTGTCCTGTCCGGTCCAGGACTCGTCGAGCAGCAGTCGTGCCGCGACGGCAGCGATATCCCGGGTGGCGCACGTGGGTGCGCGGAGATCGCCGGAGATGGTGCCGAAGAAGGTCCCCAGGTTCCGGATCGGATCGACTTGCCGGAGCATGTTGTCCATGAATCCGGGCGGGCACAGCGACCGATAATGCACCCCGCTGCTCTCGATCAGCGCGTCCATGGCGAAGATCGCCGAAATCTGGCCCGCTTTACGGCCGCCTGCGCGACCCAGGCTCGATACGGCTACGATCCGGCCGACGCTGTCGAGCGCCTCGCACAGCGGCGTCACGAATTCCAGGACGTGCCCGGGGACGCTGGACGCCGACGGATTCGGCGGCACCAGCCAGAACACGGTGTCGGCGCCCTTCAGCGCGGCGGCGACAACCTCGCGATCGGAGGTCGACCCCTGCACCACGTCGACCCGCTCGCGGATGTGCGGGGCCAGGCGCGCCGGATCTCGGGTGATCACCCGGATCGGCTGGTCGCTGTCGGCGACGAGGTCGAGGATCTGGTGGCCGATACTGCCTGTAGGTGTGGTGACGACGATCATGAGCTACTCCCGAACGAGTGCGATGTAAGTAAACTACACCGTACCGTTTACTTTGACGGAAGGGAAGACCACATGGCGAGGCGTGGCGATCGACTGCGCGAACACATCCTGTGGACGGCCAAGGACGTCTTCCTCGAGGTCGGGTTCGAGCGGACGTCGATGGATGTGCTGGCCGCGCGCGCCGAAACTTCGAAGCGAACTCTGTACGCGCATTTCGAGAACAAGGACGCGCTGTTCCTCGCCGTCGTCGACTTCGTGCGGGGTCTGCATCTGAACCGGCTGGGGACTCCCGAGGACTACGGTGACGACCGCCTGGACGCGGTGACCGGATATTGCCTCGGATTCCTGTGGTCGGTGGTGTGGGTCCAGTCGGTGCGAACCTGCCGGCTGGTGATCGCCGAGGCGGAGCGGGTGCCGGCCGCCGCCGCCGACTTCTACGACGCCATTTTCGCGACCACGCGGCGCAACCTCACCGGATTCGTCGCGGCGCGGTGGCAGTTGCCCGAATCCGAGGCGCCGGCCGCGGTGGACGACATCTTCTCTCGCGCAATCCATCCGCGCTTCACCGCGGTTCTGTTCGGCATCGAGGACGCGCCGGGCGAGTGGCCCGACCGGCGACCGGGTCCCGCCGATCCCGACTACGAGCGGATTCGCCGGATCGTCACCGGCGTTCTCGGCGAGTCCTGACGCGTCCGGTCCGCGAACATGTCGGTGCCCGTTCCTAGGGTGTGCGCATGGCGCTGACCTTCGAGCGGTATTGCGATGAGATCGTGGCCCAGACCGAGTTGCTGCGTGCCGCGCTCGCGCACGCCGACACCGCGGTTCCCGTACCGAGCTGCCCGGGCTGGACCGTCGGGCAGCTGGGTCGTCACCTCGGCGGCGCACAGCGGTGGGCGCGGGCGGCGGTCGCGGGGCGGGTGCGAGAACCGTTGCCGGAGGACGACTTCGCGTTCCGGGATCTGTCCGGATATCTGGACGAGGAACCCGAAGAACTGCGCGGCTGGCTTGCCGAGGGCGCCGCGGATCTGTCCGCCGAACTTCGCCGGGCCGGGCCCGGCCTCGAGCTCTGGACTCCGGTGCCGGTCGTGCCGACCACGGACTTCTACGCCCGCCGCTTCACTCACGAAACGTTGATCCACCGGGCGGACGCCACGCTCGCCCTGGGGGCCGGCTATCACGCCGCGCCGGACGTGGCCGCGGACGCCATCGATCTTCGGATGAGTGCCGGGCTCGCACCACTCGGCATGCGAGCCCGCAACTCACGTCCTGCGGCTCAGGCCAGGGGATACTGTCCGGGCGGGTAGCTCCCGCCGAGGCCGCCGCCCGGCGTGCCCGCGCCGCCCGCGCCGATGAGGTCGGAGATGAGGGTGATCACCGATTGGCCGATCGCCAGCACATCGGATCCGATCGTGCCGAAATAACCTGCAAACGTGGAGAGCATGGGTCCGCCTTTCCCGGGGCATCCGAGGCCGTTCGCTATCAGGGTGACATATCGGTGATACCCGGTTTCGGCAATCTCATTGAGGCCCAGAGGTTTCGGGGTGAATGTCCGTAGTTGTCCGATCCGGCGGGGGCGCCGGGGTGCTCCGGCCGGTGGTATGCCCACCCCCGGTTATGAATGGGATTGCATCATCATGCATAATCATTTGTAGTTGATGTGAGCCGTCCGAGGGCGGGTAGCGGCGGCACATCGCACCGGTGACATCGCGCACCCACCTACGCATACGCACGAACCTGAGGAGCATCAGATATGGCCGATCGCGTCGTACTCGCCTATTCCGGCGGGTTGGACACCTCCGTTGCCATCAGCTGGATCGGCAAGGAGACCGGGGCCGAGGTGGTCGCCGTCGCGATCGATCTGGGCCAGGGCGGCGAGGACATGAACGTGGTGCGCCAGCGCGCACTGGACTGCGGCGCGGTCGAGGCCATCGTGGTCGACGCCCGCGACGAATTCGCCGACGAGTACTGCCTGCCGACCGTGCAGGCCAACGCCCTCTACATGGGCCGCTACCCGCTGGTGTCCGCGATCAGCCGCCCGCTGATCGTCAAGCACCTGGTCGAGGCCGCCGAATATCACGGCGCCACCACCGTCGCCCACGGCTGCACCGGTAAGGGCAACGACCAGGTCCGCTTCGAGGTCGGCATCGGCGCGCTCGCGCCCGATCTGAACGTCATCGCCCCCGTGCGCGACTACGCGTGGACCCGCGAGAAGGCCATCGCCTTCGCCGAGGAGAACGCGCTGCCGATCACGGTGAGCAAGAAGTCGCCGTTCTCGATCGACCAGAACCTGTGGGGCCGCGCGGTCGAGACCGGCTTCCTCGAGGATCTGTGGAACGCGCCGACCAAGGACGTCTACGACTACACCGTCGACCCGACCGTCAACTTCGAGGCGCCCGACGAACTGATCGTCACCTTCGACAAGGGTGTGCCGATCGCGATCGACGGCCGTCCGGTCAGCGTGCTCGAGGCCATCACCGAACTCAACAAGCGCGCGGGTCGCCAGGGCGTGGGCCGGCTGGACATGGTCGAGGACCGCCTCGTCGGCATCAAGAGCCGCGAGATCTACGAGGCCCCGGGCGCGATCGCGCTGATCACCGCGCACCAGGAACTCGAGGCCGTCACCGTCGAGCGCGAACTCGGCCGCTACAAGCGCCAGGTCGAGCAGCGCTGGGGCGAGCTGGTCTACGACGGCCTGTGGTTCTCCCCGCTCAAGCGAGCCCTGGACGCCTTCGTGCGCGACACCCAGCAGCACGTCTCCGGCGAGGTGCGGATGGTGCTGCACGGCGGCAACGTCGTCGTCAACGGCCGCCGCAGCGAGGAGTCGCTCTACGACTTCAACCTGGCCACCTACGACGAGGGCGACAGCTTCGACCAGTCGCTGGCCAAGGGCTTCGTCCAGATCCACGGCCTGTCCTCCAAGGTCGCCGCGCGCCGGGACCTGTCCAAGAAGTAGGCGTCGCCGCGGGCCCGGTCGAGCATTCGGCCGGGCCGATCCCGGAGTAGCCTGCCACCGGGCGGAACCGCACGACCGCAGGGTGCGCATCGTGTAGAAGGCGGCGCAGCCCCAACGGGAGGAGATGTCCGTGCGCAGTGACGACGACAGCTGGGATATCACCGAAAGTGTCGGCGCGACCGCCCTCGGTGTGGCGGCGATGCGGGCGGCCGAAACCCGGCGCCCGGATGCGCTGTTCCGCGACCCCTACGCCGCGCGTCTGGTCGAGGCCGCCGGGTCGGGCTGGAGCCGCATCATGCGCGCTCGGATCGGGGCGGCATCGGGCGGTGCCGATCCCGCAGGGAGCGAGGGCACGGCAGACTCCGGCGACGACCGTTCCGGTGCGGACGGGCCAGGCGAAACCGGCTACAGCTCGCTGGCGGCGATGCTCATCGCTCGCACGGTCTTATTTCGACGAGTACTTCGCCGCCGCCTCCGCCGCCGGTATCCGGCAGGTCGTGATTCTCGCCAGCGGACTCGATGCCCGCGCCTACCGGCTCGAATGGCCCTCCGGCACCGTGGTTTTCGAAATCGATCAGCCGAAGGTGCTGGAGTTCAAGAACTCCGTGCTCGCCGACGTGCGACCCGCCGCCGACCGGCGCGCGATCGGCGTGGATCTGCGCCAGGATTGGCCGAAGGAGTTGTGGGACAACGGTTTCGATCCCACCGCGCCGACCGCCTGGCTGGCGGAGGGGCTGCTGCGTTACCTGCCCGGCGAGGCACAGGACCGGCTGTTCGGCGATATCGCGGCGCTCAGCGCGCCCGGCAGCCGGATCGCCCTGAACATCGGGCGCGGCCGGCGCGAGGATTCGCCCGCGCTGCGCACGGCGCGGGAGCGTCGCAAGCGACTGCTCGCCGAGGCCGGGATCACGCTGAACCTCGAAGAACTCTGGTACCCGTGGGAGGGCCGCACCGACCCGCGCGAATGGTTCACCGCGCGCGGCTGGGCCGTCACGACCGGCGATCCGGTCACCCTCCTGATCGACCACGGCCGTGCGCAGCCCGAGGCCGCTCGCGCCGAACTGGACCACCACATTCTGATGACCGCCACACGAGGAGACGAGAACCGATGAGCCAAGCCACCAACGAGGGCGCGCTGTGGGGTGGGCGTTTCGCCTCCGGCCCCGCCGCCGCCATGGCGGCGCTGAGCAAATCGACCCATTTCGACTGGGCGCTGGCGCCCCACGATATTCGCGCGTCCAAGGCCCACGCTCGGGTGCTGCACAAGGCGGGACTGCTGTCGGAGACCGATCTGGCGGGCATGCTGGACGGGCTCGACCGGCTCGCGGCCGATGTCGCCTCCGGCGCGTTCACCCCGGCCGAATCCGATGAGGACGTGCACGGCGCGCTCGAACGCGGTCTGATCGATCGGGTCGGCCCCGAACTCGGCGGCCGGTTGCGCGCGGGGCGTTCGCGCAACGATCAGGTGGCCACTCTGTTCCGCATGTGGTTGCGTGATGCGGTGCGCCGCATCGCCTTCGGCGTGCTCGAGGTCGTCGACGCCCTGGTCGAGCAGGCCGCGGCGCATCCGGATGCGGTGATGCCCGGCAAGACCCATCTGCAGGCGGCCCAGCCGGTGCTGCTGGCCCATCAGCTGCTCGCCCACGCGCACCCGCTGCTGCGTGACGTGGACCGGCTGCGCGATTTCGACAAGCGCGCGGCGATCTCCCCGTACGGTTCGGGCGCACTCGCGGGTTCCTCGCTGGGCCTCGACCCCGAAGCGATCGCCGCCGATCTGGATTTCGATGCCGCCGCGGCCAATTCGATCGATGCGACCTCCGCGCGCGACTTCGCCGCCGAGGCCGCCTTCGTCCTCGCGATGATCGCGGTCGATCTGTCGCGGATGGCGGAGGAGATCATCATCTGGAGCACACCGGAATTCGGCTACATCACCCTTGCCGATGCCTGGTCGACCGGGTCGTCGATCATGCCGCAGAAGAAGAACCCCGACGTGTCGGAGCTGACCCGCGGTAAGGCCGGTCGCCTGATCGGCAACCTCACCGGTCTGCTGGCCACGCTCAAGGCGCAACCGCTGGCCTACAACCGGGATCTGCAGGAGGACAAGGAGCCGCTGTTCGATTCGGTGGCACAGCTGGAACTTCTGCTGCCCGCCATCGCCGGTCTGGTCTCCACCCTGACCTTTCACACCGAGCGGATGGCCGAATTGGCGCCCGCCGGATACACCCTGGCCACCGATATCGCGGAATGGCTGGTGCGCCAAGGTGTTCCGTTCCGCGTGGCGCACGAGGCGGCCGGGGCGTGCGTGCGCGCCGCCGAGGCGCGGGGCGTCGGCCTGGACGAGTTGTCCGATGCCGAGTTCGCCGCCGTGGACCCGGCCTTGACGCCGCAGGTGCGCGAGGTGCTCACGGTGCAGGGGTCCATCGCCTCCCGCAACTCCCGCGGTGGTACCGCCGGTGTCCGGGTCGCCGAACAGCTGGGCGAGGTCCGCACCACGGCCGCCGACGCCCGCACCTGGCTGAGCTGAACCAGCGGCCCGTGGGTCCGGACCGTGCGGGCCCTTCAACCCCCGCCGGATATCGTGCGCGCATGATGTTCCTCTTTCTCGGATTGGCCATCGTGACCGAGGTGTCGGCGACGGTGTCGCTGAAGCTGTCCGAGGGATTCACCAAGCTGGTGCCCTCGATCGTCGTGGTGGTCGGCTACGTGGCGGCATTCCTCTTCCTGTCGCAGGCCCTGAAGCGGGGGATGTCGGTCGGCGTCGCCTACGGGGTGTGGTCGGCGATCGGGGTGGCGCTGGTCGCCACGATCGGCGCGCTGTTCCTCGACGAGCCGCTCTCGGCCGTGCAGATCGGCGGCATCGGGCTCCTGATCGCCGGGGTGCTGGCGCTGGAACTGGGCGGCGCGCACTGACGCGGGTAGCTCAATCCTGGACGCGCACAGCGTATTCCGCATGCTCGAGCGCGCCGAGAACATCATCGCGATGGGCGGGGCCGCGGGTCTCGAGGGTCAGCTGCACCTCCACTTCGTCGATGGCCAGACCGGCTATCCGCACGGCGAGGTAGCGCCCGCCCGTGCTGAGTCCGTGGCCGATGATGCGGGTCAGCAGAATCGGGTCCACATTGCCACCGGAGATGATCGCGCAGACCGGTCCGCGCAGGCGCAGTTCCTCGGCCGGAAGGCTCAGCAGGGCCGCGACCGACGCTCGCCTGGCCTGCGACGATATCGGGATGGTCGAACGGATGGATCAGCGTCGCCCCGGTCCGCTCGGCGAATTCCTGGGCCGCGAGCAGCGCCTCGTCCACCGTCTCGCCCACCTGATGCACGGTGGCGCCGTAGGCGCGGGTGGCGACGAGTTTCGGCAGCGGCGCTCCGACCGGCATGAACACCGTCGAGGCGATACCCAAAGTCGTTGCGGCCCAAGCGACTCCCTGCGCATGATTGCCGGCGCTCGCGGCCACCACACCGTGGGTGCGTTCCTCCGGGGCGAGATTGGCGATGCGGAAGTACGCGCCGCGCGGTTTGAACGATCCCGTCCGCTGCAGGTTCTCGCATTTGAGCCGCACATCGGCGCCGGTGCGCTCGGACAGGACCCGCGAGGCGATGACGGGGGTGCGGCGGATGACGGGCGCCAGCATCTTCTGCGCCGCGCTGATGCGATCGAATCCGATCAGCTCCATGCGGCCATGCTGCCAGACGGTCGCCGCGAATCCGGGTAGCCGGACGCACGAGCGGCGGGTGTGAGCCGGGCCGCAAAATCGGCACGAGGCGGGGTAATTGACCCCACACCGCTGAATGCGCTTTCGAAAGGCGGAATTAAGTAGCCTGGGAAAATGCAGTTGTCGCGCTTCACCGATCTGGGGCTGCGGGCGATGATGCGGCTCGCGGTGAGCAGCGGCGCCGAGGAGCGCGTGACCGCGAAGCTGATCGCCCGGCAGGTCAACGCCTCCGAGCACTACGTCGCCAAGGCCGTCACCAAACTCTCCGAACTGGGGCTGGTGGCCTCGCAGCGGGGTCGCGCCGGCGGCATCTTCCTCACCGACGCCGGTCGCGCCGCCACCGTCGGGCAGATCGTGCGCGGCCTCGAAGGCGCGGCCGAGGTGGTCGACTGCGTGGGCGACCATCCCTGTCCGATCGCCGGGGCGTGTCGCCTGCGGCGGATACTGGCCGAGGCGCAGGAGTCGTTCTATCGCGAACTCGACCGCTACACCCTCGGCGATCTGGTCGATCGGCGGACGCAGCAATTACTGCATCTGTCGGCGTCGCCGGCATTGCCGTTGGGCGGTTTCGCAGCCGATGTCCCCGCCGTCTCCTGATTCGCACCTCTTCGTACTGCGCTGTGCGCCAACATCTTCGGCGTAACAGCGCATTTCGCTGTATCGGGACGAAAATGTGGCGCGGACAACATAATCCGCAACCGGAGCCGTAATTGAACACACGGCCTCGGAATTGGATTCGAAACACCGGAAATGGTTACCGTGGAATTCGTCCGGTGATTCACCGGAATTGTTGCTCGAAGAGGAGTTTCACCATGACGACCGCGTCGACATCGGCCCTGGACACCATCGCCGAACTGGAACCACACCACGCCGAGATCGTGCGGGCGACCCTGCCGGTGATCGGGGCGCGGATCGACGACATCACCGCCGAGTTCTACCGCCGCCTCTTCGCCGCACACCCCGATCTGCTACGTAACGTGTTCAATCGCGGCAATCAGGCCCAGGGGGAGCAGCAGCGCGCGCTGGCCGCCTCGATCGCCACATTCGCCACCCACCTCGTCGATCCGAACCTGCCGCATCCGCGCCAACTGCTGGCCCGCATCGGCCATAAGCACGCCTCGCTCGGGGTGGTGCCCGACCAGTATCCGGTCGTGCACGAGCATCTGTTCGCGGCGATCGTGCACGTGCTGGGCGAGGCCGTCACCGCCGAGGTGGCGGCCGCCTGGGACCGGGTCTACTGGCTGATGGCCGACACCCTGATGGGATTCGAGAACGAGCTGTACTCCGGCGCGGGTGTCGAACCGGGCGCGGTCTTCCGCGAGGTCCGGGTGGTGCAGCGTATCGAGGATCCCGCCGACACCGTCACCTTCGTCGTGGAATCCGCCGACGCGGCCGCGCCGCTTCCCGAATTCCTTTCCGGACAATATGTTTCGGTCGGCGCCGACCTGCCCGACGGCGCCCGCCAGCTGCGCCAGTACAGCCTCGTCAACGCGCCCGGTGCCGGTCGGCTGGCCTTCGCGGTGCGTCGTGTCACCGCCGTCGGTGACCGGCCCGAGGGGGAGGTGTCGTCGTGGTTGCACACCGACGTCGAGGTGGGCGACCGGCTGCAGATCACGCTGCCGTTCGGCGATCTGACCATCGACACCGCCGCGCGGACACCGCTGGTGCTCATCTCGGCCGGCATCGGCGTCACCCCGATGGTCGGAATCCTGGAATATCTCGCGGCCACCGGATCGCCGCGCCGGGTGCTGGCGTTGCACGCGGACCGGGCCGAGTCCACGCACCCGCTGCGCGGCACCCAGGCCGATCTGGTCGCCGGTCTGCCCGACGCCGAACTGCACGTCTGGTACGAGGAGCCCAGCGCCGGCGCGCATGCGGGCCTGCTGTCGCTGACCGGCATCGAGCTGCCCGCGGGCGCCGAGATCTACCTGTGCGGCGGCACCGGCTTCCTGCAGGCGGCGCGGGCGCAGCTGAAGGCCGCCGGCGTGGCCGACGAGCGGGTCCACTTCGAACTGTTCGCCCCCAACGACTGGTTGCTGGATCTGTGAGCCGGCTCAATGCCCGGCGCGCGCCGTGGCCAGCACACCGTGCAGCCACGGCGTGAAATCCGCTGGGGCGGAAGCGATATCGGCGTCCAGCCGCTCGGGATCCGCCCAGCGCAGCGCGGCTACTTCGGCCGGGTCGGGATGGTCGGGCACGCCGGTGAACTCACCGATCAGTACGTGATCCCATTCGTCCTCGACCCGACCGGTCGCGGGATCGTCGGCCCGGTAGCGATAGACCCCGACCTCACGCAGTTGCGCGCCGATCCGCAGTTCCTCGCCCAGCCGGACAGCGGCGGCCTCGGCGAGGGACTGGCCCGGCCCCGGGTGTCCGCAACAGGTGTTGGACCAGCGCAGCGGGAACCGGGTCTTGACCGCGGCCCGCTGCTGCAGCAGCACCCGCCCGTCCGGCCCGAACAGCAGCACCGAGAATGCGCGGTGCAGCCGTCCGGGCGCGGTGTGGGCGTCGGACACCGGGCAGATTCCGGTCGCGCGGCCCTGCTCGTCGACCAGTTCGACGGGCAGGGACTCGCGGTCGACCGTGCCGTCGGTGGAGGTGGTGTGGGTGCCGGTCACCGCCCTACCTTATCGGCGGCTATGAGCAGGTAGCGGAAACTACCCTCGCGACAGGACGTGAGAAACGGTTCCTCCACCCCGGGCGCCGGCTCGCACCGCGTACGAAGTTCCCGGTACGGGACGGTCGCCGACGTCAGGTCGGTGATCGCGATCAGGACCGGGCCGTGGGCCGTCATCGCCCGGAAATACTCGCCACGCGGATGGATCGTGCACCCGTAGTGGGCGTCGATCCAGCTCACCGCGTCCGACCGGCCGCCGGACGTCGTCGGAGAAACCGATCGGAACCGGTTTTCGCCACCGGAAGAGAATGAGACTCGGGACCGGCCCGGCGAACTGGACATCTGATCGAATAGTCATGCGCTACAACGGCGTTCCGTGATCCACGGTAGGACTCGGCCGGTGGTGCGCGACCATATTCGCCGAAACCGTGTGCCGCCGGGCGCGCCCGCACCCCTCCCGAGCGCAACCTGTGATCGCGGATGGGACCGATCACAACGGGGCCGCAGTAGGCTGTCGATGTGGCAGGCTCGACCCGCACGCAGGGGGCGTGAAGGTGTGAGCGCAGGGCACAAGGGCTGGGAGTGGTTGTGAAATTCGATACGAGAACCCTGACGGGGCCGGCGCGGCGGTTGATGGCGACCGCGCAGAACGGTCTCGAGGTCATCCGTTTCGGCGGCCTCGCCCACGATGTGGAGTCCTCGCCTTTCGAGGTCACCGAGCGTAAGCGGATGTACCGGCTGCGCCACTACTTCCCCGACGATCCGGCCGCGGACCGGCCCGTCGCGCTGCTGGTGCCGCCGCTGATGGTCAATGCCGACATCTACGACGTCAACGCCGAGGGCGGCGCCGTCGGCATCCTGCATCGCGCCGGAATCGATTGCTGGGTGCTGGATTTCGGCTCACCGGCCACCGAGGAGGGCGGCTGGCAGCGCGATCTGGCCGACCATGTCCTCGCCCTGTCGAGCGCGATCGACACCGTCAACGAACTGACCGGCCGTGGCGTGCACCTGATGGGGTACTCGCAGGGTGGCATGTTCGCCTATCAGGCCACAGCGTTCCGCTACGGCAAGGGCGTGCAGAGCATCGTCACCTTCGGCAGCCCGGTCGACATCGTGGCGGGCCTGCCGTTCGGGCTGCCCTACGGGCTGGTGTCGGAGGTCGCCGATTTCGTCGCCGACCACGTCCTGACCCGGCTGCCGATCACCGATGCCATGGTGCGCGTCGGCTTCCAGTTGCTCGATCCGGTGAAGACGGCGAAGGCCCGGATCGACTTCCTGCGCCAGCTGCACGACCGAGAGGCGTTGCTGCCCAAGGAACGTCAGCGCCGCTTCCTCGAACACGACGGCTGGGTGGGCTATTCCGGACCGGCGGCCGCCGATCTGCTCAAGCAGTTCGTCGCACACAACCGGATGATGTCCGGCGGCTTCGTCATTCGTGATCAGCCGATCTCGCTGGCCGAGGTGAAATGCCCCATCCTCGCCTTCGTCGGTGAGGTCGACGACATCGGCCAGCCGGCGGCGGTGCGCGGTATCGTGCGCGCGGCGCCCAATGCCGAGGTCTACGAGGCCACCCTGGTGGCCGGGCATTTCGGCCTCGTGGCGGGCAGTACCGCCACCAACCAGACCTGGCCGCTGGTGCGCGACTGGGTGAACTGGCTGGGCGGGCACGCCGAACTGCCCGAACAGATCGCGCCCATGCACGAGCACGTCGCCGCCGACCGCCAGTCCACCGCCGCCACCCGCGTCGTGCACACCGCGGCCACCCTGGCCGAAGCCGGCGCCGGAATCGGCGCGGCGTTCGGCAGTCTGGCCGGAAACGCCCTGCGCGGATCGAAGGAGCTGACGGGTGAGGCCGCCCGGGCGCTGCCCCGGCTGACCCGGCTCGGCATGATTCAGCCGCACACCCGGATCTCGCTGGGCCGGCTGCTCGCCGAACAACAGCGCAGCGCGCCGATGCGTGAGCTGTTCCTCTTCGACGACCGGGTGCACACCCACGCCGCGGTCGGCGCCCGCATCGACAATGTGGTGCGCGGGCTGATCTCGGCCGGCGTGCGCCCCGGCACCCGCGTCGGGGTGCTGATGGAAACCCGGCCGAGTGCGCTGGCCTCGGTCGCGGCGCTCTCGCGGATCGGGGCGGTGGCGGTGCTGCTGGCGCCGGGCGGCGATACCGCGCGGGCGGTCGAATCGACCGGAACCACGGTGATCGTGGCCGACCCGGAGAATCTGGAGGCCGCGGCCGCCGCCGGAACCCGGGTCCTGGTGCTCGGTGGCGGCAATGCCCGCACGCTCGACATCCCGGACGGCGCCGATGTGGTCGACCTGGAGCAGGTCGACCCGGCGGCGGTGGCCCTGCCGGGCTGGTTCCGCCCCGATCCGGGGGTGGCGCGCGAGCTGGCGTTCATCCTGATCACCGGTACCGGCGACAAACTCGACCTGAAATACATCACCAACCATCGGTGGGCGCTGTCGGCCTTCGGCACCGCCTCGGCAGCCGACCTCGACCGCCGCGATACGGTGTATTGCCTTGCGCCGCTGCATCATTCGTCGGGACTGCTGGTCAGTTTGGGCGGCGCGGTGGCGGGTGGCAGCCGGATCGCGCTGGCCCGGTCGCTGGATCCGCCCAGCTTCGCCGCCGAGGTGCACCGCTACGGGGTCACCGTGGTCACCTACACCTGGACCATGCTGCGTGACATCCTCGACGTCGACACCTTCCCCGCCGGCCATTCGCATCCGATCCGGCTGTTCATCGGCTCCGGTATGCCGGCCGGTCTGTGGCGGCGCACCACGGAACGGTTCGCCCCCGCGCGGGTGCTGGAGTTCTACGCCTCCATCGAGGGGGATGTGGTGCTCGCGAACGTGGCGGGCGTGAAGATCGGCTGCAAGGGCCGCCCGGTGCCGGGCACGGCGAAGGTGGAACTGATCTCCTACGATCCGATCGCCGAGCAGATCGTCACCGACACAAGGGGTTTCGCCCGTCGCGCCGCGGACAACGAGGTGGGCCTGCTGATCGGGCGGGCGGCCGACACCGTCGACATCTCCCGTGGCGGCCTGCGCGGCGTCTTCAGCGCCGGTGACGCCTGGATGCCGACGGAGAATCTGTTCCGCCGCGACAGCGACGGCGACTACTGGCTGATGGACCGCCGCGACACCGTCATCGCGACCGCGCGCGGGCCGGTCTACACCCAGCCGATCGTGGACGCGCTCAACGACATCGCGGCCATCGACATGGAGGTCGCGTTCGGCCTCCGCACCCCGAGCACCACGCTCGCGGTCGCCGTGGTGAGCGTGCGCGCGGGCCACCGCCTGGAACCCGCCGACGTCACCGAGGGACTGCGCGCCCTCGACCCCGCCCAGCGACCCGATGTCGTGCGGGTGGTGGACGAGATACCGCGCAGCTCCAGCTTCCGTCCCGCCACCCACGCGGTGCGGTCGGCGCTTCGCCTCGAACCGAACGACAACACCTGGTACTACAACCGGGAAGCGGAAGGCTACGAGGTGCTCACCCCCGAGGTCGCGGCCGCTCTGCTGGGGTAGGGGCCAGGAGATTGCGGCGGAACCGGGCGGATGCGACGCCCGGTTCGGCCGGTCCGGCACCGTTCTCGCGAGGGTCCCCGCGCCCGCTCACACGGTGAACGCGGTGACCGTCTCGATCACTCGCGCGACCTGCTGATCGCTCAGATCCGGCCACAGCGGCAGCCGCAGCAGGGTCGCCGAGAAGTCGTCGGTGCGCGGGCAGGGGACCGTGGTGCGGCCGAGTTTCTGCCCGGCCGGGCTGGAGTGCAGCGGCACGTAGTGGAACGGGGCCGAAATGCCTTGTTCGCGAAGGTAACCGATCAACGCGTCGCGGGCGTCCTCGGTCGGGGTGCGCAGGTAGTACAGATGCGCGGTGTGCTCGCGATCGTCCGGGACCTGCATCAGCCGTACGTCGTTACGCGTGGCCCAGTCCGGCAATGCGGCGGCGTAGGCGTTCCACACCCGCAGGCGCCCGGCCTGGATCCGGTCGAATTCGGCCAGCTGCGCATCGAGGACCGCGGCATTCAACTCACTGGGAAGATAACTCGATCCGATGTCCTGCCAGGAGTACTTGTCGACCGCCCCGCGCAGGAACCGGGCCCGGTCGGTGCCCTTCTCGCGGATGATCTCGGCGCGTCCCATGAGGATCTCGTCGGTGAGCAGGATGGCCCCGCCCTCACCGCAGTGCACGTTCTTGGTGTCGTGGAAGCTGAGTGCGCCCACGGTGCCGATCGTGCCCAGGGGCCGGCCGCGCCACCGGCCGCCGAGGCCGTGCGCGGTGTCCTCGACGATGGCCAGGCCGTGCGCCTCGGAGATCTCGAGCAGCCGGTCCATATCGGCGCCGACGCCGCCGTAGTGGATGACCACGATCGCCTTGGTGCGTTCGGTGACCGCCGCGGCCACCGACTCCGGATCGAGGTTGCCGCGCTCGTCGATATCGGCGAAGACGCAGGTTGCCCCGCGCATCGCGACCGCGGTGGCGGTGGAGGTGAAGGCGAAACTGGGGACGATCACCTCGTCGTCGGGACCCAGTTCGAGCAGCAGCCCGGCCATCTCCAGCGCGTGGGTGCACGAGGTCGTCAGCAGGGCGTGCGGAGCGCCGGTGATGGCGCGCAATTTCGCCGTCGCCGCCGCGGTGAACGGCCCGTCGCCGTGGCTGTGGTCGGAGGCCAGGACGGCGGCCAGATTCGTCAGCTCGGCCTGGGCGCGGTAGGGCCGGCTGAAGAGGATGCGGTCAGTGCTCACCCGGATCGTGTCCCCCGATTGCTGCGGCCGTGGTCGGAACCCGCGCCTCGGCGTGCGGACGCGGTGTCGGCGAATCTACCGTCAGATACAGCGGTTTGCCCACCAGCACGTGCAACGCCACACCCAGATACTCCGCGATCAGGCCGAGTGAGAACAGGATCGCGCCCGAGACCAGCAGCAGCACCACGATGATCGAGGCCCAGCCCTCGGGGTCGTGACCGCTGCCGAACAGGGCGTTCCAGATAACCACCGCGGCCATCACGGCACCACCGGCGGCCAGGGTCACGCCCAGCATGCTCACCAGGCGCAGGCCGCGAGTTCCGCTACACAGCACCATCTTCCAGAACAGCGAGAACAGCCGGCGGTAGTTGTAACCGGACTCTTCACGGCCCTCCGCGCGCAGTACCACCGGCGCCTGCGCGGTGTTGTCCACCACCCAGGTCAGCGCCACGTCCAGATACACCCCGTTGGAGGCGACCTCGGCCAGCTGGCGACCGATGTCGCCGCGGATCAGCCGGTAACTTTCGAAGCGGGTGGAATCCGGGAAGGCGAAGACCGTCGCCAGCACCACCTTGGCGCCGCGTGAGGTGAGGTTGCGCAGTAAGCCGTGCGGGCGGGTGTTGGTCGGCTTCGAATAGACCAGATCCGCGCGCTGGGCGAGCGCGGTGTCGAGGAAGGCGCCGATGAATCCCGGATCGTGCTGTCCGTCCTCGTCCATCGTGACGATCCACTCGCCGCGCGCGGCGGCCATCCCGGCGATGGTGGCCGCGTCCTGACCGAAGTTGCGACTCAGCCAGATGACCCGCACCTGCGGATATTCGGTGGTCAGCCGCTGCAGCACGACGTCGGAACGGTCGGGGCCGTGGTCGTGGACCAGCACGATCTCCTCCACCGCGAAACGGTTGCCCTCCGGCGTCACCGAGGACTGCGACAATTCGTGCAGTTCGGCGACCAGTCCGGCGATGGTCTGCTCCCCGCGATACACCGGGATCACCACCGAGACCGCATGCACCCGCTCGCCGCCGCCGGTGACCGGGAGGTGAACATCCGGTGTCGGAGCCTGCCCGGCGGCAGGGGGTCGTGCGGTTGCGGACGGAATCGGCATCAGCTGGTTCGACTTTCGATGACGGTGCGCACCGGAACTCCTCGGCTGTATCCAGAGCCCGAATCGGGGTGAACTCTAACACGCTGCTGGTCACCGGCTTCGGCTCCGCGAGCGGGCGGCGGTTGCGGGTGCGGTGCCCGCGAGCACGCGGGCGGGTAGGGTCTGTCAATCGTGGTGGAAAGTGCAGTGTCGACGACGGCGCTCGCGGAGCCCGGGGAGGATCGGCGCGATGACGCCGTCGATGATGGGCGGTCTGCCGCTCCCCGGCCCGAGCAGAGTGGCGCGGGGCATCCGCGGCGGATCGTGTTCCGATGGGGAGCGATCACCGCACTCGGGGTAATCGCCGGTTATATCGCGGTGCTGCTCGCCAATGCGCGGCATTTCTACACCGACGACACCGAATCCCAGTACACCCCGCTGTGGGTGATGCTCGGCCGGCATCTGCGCGAGGGCCATCTGCCGCTGATGGTGCCCGAACAGTGGATGACCGGGAACTACACGATGGAAGAGGCGGGCCTGTTCAATCCGCCGCAGCTGCTGATCGATCTGATCGCACCGTCGGTGGACAATCTCGCGCTGCTGGCGACGGTCGTCAAACTGATCTTCTCGATCATCGCCGCACTCGGCGTGTACCGGGTCTGCCTGGTCTACGGCAGTCGCGCGTCGTGGGCTGCCGTGGCGGGCATCGCGTTTCCGCTCTCGGGCTGGTTCCTGTTCTTCGACGAGGCCAGCTGGGTCACCGCGTTGACCGGCACCGCCTGGATGCTGCACGCCTGGGCCAGTGCCGTGCGCTATGCCCGCGGCCCGGCCGGTGACCGGTCGCGCTACGGCGGCACCCGCGGTTACGGGCCGATTCCGTTGTTCGTCTTCCTGTATCTGGCGATTTCGGTCGAATACGTCTTTCCGGCCGTCGAGGCGGCGCTGATGCTGGTGGCCGTCGCGGTGGGAGAGTTCGTCGTCCAACGCGCCTGGCGGCCGGTGCTGCGGGTGGCGGTGGTCGCCGCCGCGGCCGGTATGGCCGGTTTGATGACGTATCTGCCGAGCATGCTGTCCGCGACGGTGAGCTGGCGGGGAAACTCCCAGATCAACAACGACCGGTTCCTGACGGTGCCGTGGTCGGAATCGCTGAACGCCAGCCTGCCGTCGGCGATGCCGGCGTTCACCTCGTGGTGGGGATATGTGCAGCCGCTGCCGGTCACCTATATCGCGTGGTTCCTGATTCCGGCGCTGGCATTCGTCGACTGGAATCGCGCGCGCCAGGTGTGGCGGGAACTGATCTCGGTGGCGCTGTTCGCGATCATGTTCCTGATGTGGACGGCGGGGCCGGGGACGGTCGGCCCGCTGCGCTGGCCGGCGCGAGTGCTGCCGATGGTGGCGGTCGGCCTGCTGATCCTGGTCTGCGTGCTGCTCGGCCGGTTCGGCACGGTGCGCGACTGGCGCCCACGCGCGGTGGCGGCGGCGGTGCTGATCGGATTGCTCTGGGTGCGAACGTTTTCCGCCGACCCGCACCACATCTGGTGGCATGTGCTCTCCGCGCTCGCGGTCGCTGCGATCGGCGCCGGCGTGGTGTGGTTGTGGGCGAAGCGCGGAAGCGGGGCGGCCGCGCTGGCGACCGTCGTCGCCATGCTCCCGATCGCGTACCTGCAGGTGTATCTGGTGCAGCCGACGCCGATGGGCTGGAATCTGCCCGTGCACCGCTCCGAGGCGGAGGCGGCCTTCCCGGCCTTCGACGGCGTCACCATCCAGCTCGGCGACCGCGGGCTGCTGCAGCCGCAGGACAAGAGCCTGCAGGGCGCCTACGGATCGCTGGTGTTCGGCAACTTCGCCAAGGACGTGCATCGCAACTACGTCAACGGCTACACACCCAACGGGCACTACTGGTTCGGCGAGATGCTGTGCATGCGCTGGGATTCCAGCGTCTGTCCGGACTCGTTCCGGCGGCTGTTCACCCCCGAGCCGTCCACCGGGGTCGCCCCGGTGGATTTGATGAAACTCGACCGGGTCGTCCTGCAGCGGGCCATGTACCCGGAGCTGGGCAATCAGCCCGCCCCGCCGGGCTGGAAGTGGGTCGACCATCCGGGCCACGAACGCTACATCTGGGTGCTCGAGCGTGAGCAGGGCCTGGTTTCCACGCAGAACGGCCGCATCGCCGACGCCCACCACGTGCAGGCGAGCTCGCTGTCGGAAACCGACCGCACCAGCCGGGTACGTGTGAGCTCATCCGACGGCGGGCGTGTGGTCCTCGCGCGGCTGAACTGGCCCGGTTATCGCGCCACCCTCGACGGACATGAGCTGCCGATTCGTGAGGTCGCGAAATCGATTGTCGCCGTGGATATTCCGGCGGGAACCCGCGATGCCACGCTGGAGGTCTCCTGGGAGCCGCCGGGGTGGCGTATCGGTGTCGCCGCCGCGGCCGGCGGCCTGGTGCTGCTGGCGGTGATGCAGTGGCTGTACCTGCGTTCCCGGCGGCGTCCCGGCGAATCCGGCGAACCGGTGAAGCAGGAAGCCGCGGACGTGGTGTCGTGAGCGTCGGTGCGGACGGAGCGGCCGCGGCGCGGGTGGCGGGGGAGCCCGACACCCCGCCGCCGGGTCTGCTGCTGCGACTGATCCGCCGCCAGGAGATCGCCTTCGCCGCGGTCGGCGCGGCCAACACGCTGCTGGGCATGGTGCTGACGGTGATGTGGCTGAAGCTGCTGCCCGGCGGCTGGCCGCCCGCGGTGGCGGTGGCGCTGGCCTACTCGATCAGCATCGTGTTCGCCTTCTTCGCCCATCGCACCCTGGTGTTCCGGGTGCGCGGTCACGTGGTCGCCGACTTCGTGCGATTCGTCGCCGTGAACTCGGGCGGACTGATATTGAACATGGCCGGTGTGCAGCTGGCGGTCGGGGTGTTCGACCTGCCGGAGACTCCCGCGACGGTCGTGGTGATGGGTCTGGTGGCGGTGCTCAGCTTCTTCGGGCATCGGCACATCTCGTTCCGGCGGGCGGCGCGGCCCACGGATCGGGCGGGCGGGTAGGTTGTCGGATATGGCGGAGCAAACCCTGGACCCGACGTTGTTGAGCCTGCTGGCCTGTCCGGAGGACAAGGGGCCGTTGTCGCTGGTCCGCGACGCGGACGGCAACAGCGTGCTCTACAACCCGCGCCTGCGCCGCGCCTACCCGGTCGACAACGGTATCCCGGTGCTGCTGGTCGACGAGGCCCGTGCGGTCGGCGACGCCGAGCACGAGGCCTTCACCGCGCAGGGCTGAGTCCGCCGGCCGGCGGTGTGCGGGCTAGCCGCCGGCGACGGGCAATTCGCCCGTCAGATAACGCTGGATCGTCGGCCCGACTGTCGCGGCCAGCTCCTCCAGCGGCATCGACGCCACGGGTTCGACCTGCAGAATCATGCGCGCGACCAGCAGCCCGACCATCTGCGACACGGCGAGGACCACCCGCGTGGTGCCGGTGCCCGGCGGCGAATCCACCTTCTCCCGAACGTCTTTCAGCGCGACCTCGAGCAGGAAGCTGCGCGCGAGCGCGGCGTCCCCGCCCGCGAGGATGCCCCGGAAGGCCGCGACCGCGTGCTCGCCCACCGAGGAATCCCACGCGCCGACCACGGTCCGGACCACGGTCTCGCCCAGCCGGTCGAGTTCGGCGGCCCGGATCGGCCCGCGGATCATCTCCGGATCGATCGGCAGATTCAGGGTGGCGGAGAACAATTGCTGTTTGGTGCCGAAGTAGTGATGCACCAGCGCGGGATCGACTCCCGCCGCGCCCGCTATCGAGCGGATCGACGCCTTGTCGAATCCGACTTCGGCGAAGCGGGTGCGCGCCGCGTCCAGAATCGCCTCCCGCGTACCCGATTCGCCGGCTCGCCGCCCGCTGCGCCCGCCCACCCGATCGGTCACATCGCTCACGTCGTGCGCCCGACCGCTCATGCCGTGCGCCGGCGGAGGGTGGCGGCGCCCAAAGCCAGTGCGACAGCGGCGAATGCGGCGACGATGCCCAGATCTCGCCACATCGCGGCGGTCGCGCCCGGGTGCCGGGAGACCTCCTGCAGCGCGTCGACCGCATAGCTGAGCGGCAGCACGTCGCTGATGATCTCCAGCCAGCGTGGCAGTTGATCGCGCGGGACCAGCAGGCCGCAGAGGAAGAACTGCGGGCCCACCACCAGCGGCATGAACTGCACGGCCTGGAATTCGGTGCGCGCGAAGGCGCTGGCCAGCAGCCCCAGCGCCACGCCCAGCACCGCGTCGACCACGGCGATCAGCAGCACGAGCCAGGCGCTGCCGGCGGCCTGTAATCCCAGTAACCAGAAGGAGATCAGACACGCCAGGCCCGCCTGCGCCGCCGCGGCGACGGAGAACGCGGTGCCGTACCCGCCCAGCAGATCCAGCTTCGACAACGGCGTCGTCATCAGCCGTTCCAGCGTGCCCGAGGTCCGCTCGCGCTGCATGGCGATCGCGGTGATCAGGAACATCACGATGAAGGGCAGGATGCCCAGCATGCTGATCCCGACGCGGTCGAACAGCGACGGCACGCCGGGCATCGTCGGCGTCTCGTGATAGACGAAATACAGCAGTGTCATGAGCAGTGTCGGCACCAGCAGCAGCATGGCGACGGTGCGCCGGTCCGCGCGTAGCTGACGCAGGATGCGCGCCGAGGTCGCGGTGTAGCAGCGCAGCGGCCGGCGTGACGGCGGGGCGAATGTCGTTGTCATCGCGGCTGTCCCATCGTGATGAGGGCGAGAAATGCGTTCTCCAAACTGGTTTCGCCGGTGTCGGCGCGCAGTTTGTCGGGGGTGAGCTGGGCCAGGAGGTGGCCGTCGCGCATGAGCAGTAGCTGGTCGCAGTGCTCGGCCTCGTCCATGACATGACTCGACACCACGAGTGTGCGGCCCTGACCGGCGAGTTCGTGGAACTGCTTCCACAGCTCGGCCCGCAGCACCGGATCCAGCCCAACGGTCGGCTCGTCGAGGACCAGCAGTTCCGGATCGGCGACCAGCGCACACGCCAGCGATACCCGGGTCCGCTGTCCGCCGGAGAGTTGATTGCCCCGATGCCGGCTGTGCGGGGTCATACCGACCTGGTCGATCGCCGCGTGCACCGCCTTGGTGTCGCGGCCGTAGAGCGCCGCGAAGTAGGAGACGTTCTCCACCACGCTGAGGTCGTCGTAGATGCTCGGCGCCTGCGTGACGTATCCGATACGGGACCGCAGACCGCGGTTGCCGGCCTCCTCGCCGAGTACCCGCACACTGCCGGCCTGGATCAGCTGGGTGCCGACGATGCTGCGCATCAGTGTGGTCTTACCGCAGCCGGAGGGGCCGAGCAGACCGGTGATGCTGCCCGCCGGGACGGTCAGCGAAATATCGTGCAGCACTTCATGTCCCCCGCGCCGCACCCGCAGGTGCTCGACGGTGATCGCCGGGGACGAATCGGAGTTCGCCACGGTCCACCTCTCAGCTCGCACGACCGGCGAGATTATTCACCGAGCGTTGAATTCATTGTGTGTTGAATTCTGCCCCCGGTGTGGGCGCGGCGCAAGCCCCGCGGTGGACCGGATACGTCGATCACGGTCCGGGCAGATGATCGTGACCGGTTCGATACCGCTCGTGAGCGGCCTCGGGTTGGTATCGTTATCCGGGATCACGTCGTATTCGTCGACATTCCGGGGAGTTGGATTCGCGCGACGAATGGTGCAGCGCGGCACGGCCTGATCGATTCTCTCGATCGCCATCGGGGCGCAGTGTGAAAGTGATTGGCGCATGAGGCACGAACACCCGCTTTCCCCACCCGGCTCTGCCGCACCGTCCGGCCCCGCCTTCGTCGGGCGTGGCGACGACGTCGACACCCTCCGCAGGCTCCTCGGTGAGCAGTCGATCCGATTGCTGACCCTGACCGGCCGCGCCGGCGTCGGAAAGTCACGATTGGCACGAGAAGTGCTGTGGTACAGCGAATTTCGTGACCGGCTGATCGGATTCCTGGACGCCGCGCCCGGTACCGTGACGGTCGAGCCGCGGCAGGTGGCGTCCGTGTTCTCCGAGCTCGCAGCGGTGATCGGCGCCGAGGCGCGAATCGTCCTGCTGGACAACTGCGATCCGGTCGCCCGGGAACTGGCGCCCCACGTAGGACAGTTGCTCGACCGGTGTCCGCAGGTGCGGATCGTGGTGACCAGCCGCGAGGCGCTGCGCCTACCGCAGGAGTACGTGGTCCTGGTGCGGCCGCTGGCGGTCGATACCGGTCTGCTGAACTACGACCCGGGATCCTCGCCTGCCTCACGATTGCTGCTGGCGAGTATCGACAGCCACTACCGGCGGATGCACTCCCTGGCCGATCGCCTGGTGCTCGACGAGATCGTGCGGGAACTCGACGGTGTCCCGTTGGCGCTGGAACTGGCCGCCGCCGAGATCGCGCGCGTCGGCCCGGCGCGTGCGCTGCGGCGGATCAAGGCGGGTGTGGACCTGCAGTCCCCGGCGCTGGGCTCGGCCCCGACCCGGCACCGGACCATGCACGACGCGGTCGAGTGGACGATCGGGGATCTCGACGCGCACGTGGTCGACCTGCTGCTGCGGCTGTCACTGTTCGAGACGCCCTTCGATATCGAGCTCGCCTACCGGGTGAGTGTGCTGGATCGCGGTCGCACCACCGCGGCACTCGATGTGCTGTTCGAGCGCGGACTGATCCACCGGGTCGAATCCGGAACGGATATCGGCAGTTGCCGGGTGGGTGCCACGGTGCGCAGCTACTGCCGCCGGGTCGACGCGGCCGACCCCGCGCGAGCGGCCCGGTTGCGCACGGAGTTCGCCGAGCGCGTGCTCGACGCCGAACCGCGCACGAACCGGCGGGCGGCACCGGACAGCCTGCTCACGACGATCAATCAGCTGATCGCGGTGGGTCAGGCCGAACGCGCGATCGAGACGATCGCGCTGCTGGATCCGGTGTGGTCGCAGCACGGCCGGGTGCGCGAGCTGGAGACGGTGCTGTCCGGACTGCTGGCGCCCCGCACCGAGCCGCTCGCCGGGGTGTCGGCGGCGCTGTGCCGGGAATTGCTGGGGCTGTGGGCATTACGCACCGACCGGTTGCATCGGGCGATGCGCATGCTGACCGCGGCGGGACAGGCCTACCGCGAGGCCGGCGACGAATTCCGGGCCGCCCGGACCGGAGTGCCGCTCGCCGCCGCGCTGTGCGCCCTGGGTGACGCGGAATCGGCACAGCACTGCCTGACGCTGTCGTCGCCATTCGCGGGCCGGCTGTCGGAACGGTTCGCCGACTGGATGTGGATCACCGAAGCCCTGGCCGGCCTTCCGGCTCGCCCCGAGGGCTGGGACGAGGTGGCGGCACGGATCCGGCGTGGCGCGGGATCGATTCGCCTGTCGGCGCTGAATGCGCTGGCGCGCAGCCAGATCGGCGGACCGGCACCGGACCGGTCGCTGGCGGTCTACCGCGAAGTGCTCGCGGACGAGGACCTCGCGGACCAGGTGGTGTCGGCCGTGATCGCGATCGAAGGCTGTGCCCGGGTCTACGACCGGGCCGGGACCGCGCACCACGAGCATTCGGCACGATTGTGGCTGGCAGCGCGGAGGTTGCGCGCCCAGCACAGCATTCCGCAGCTCGATCCGGAGGATGTGCCCGGATCGGTTCATCGCCTTCGAACGATGCTGGGGCCGGAGCGGTTTCGGGAGATCGCCGCGCAGGTGAACCACTGGACGGTGGCCGATGCCGCCGCCTATTCGAGGTCGGCACCGGCCACCCTCGAACCGGCGGACTCCCGGCTGGATGTGCTGACCGCCCGCCAGCGCGAGATCGCCGAGTTGGTGGCGACCGGAATGACCAACCGCATGATCGCCAAGCGGCTGAACCTCTCGGAATGGACCGTGGTCAACCACATCCGCCAGATCATGCAGAAGCTGGATTGCCGCTCCCGCCTGCACGTCGCGCTGGTCGTGCAGGGCGACGATCACGCGGTGGCCGCCGACTCGCCGTAGTAGCCGGCCCGGCTACCGGCAGTCGGCCACCAGTCGCAGATCACGATGGAGCAGATGCCACACCGTGTGGTAGCTGTCTCGCAACGGCGAGGCGACACTGTCGAGATCGCCGGACTCGATGAGCGCCACCACGGTCGCGAACCGTGCCGGGTAGTCGTCCCACAGCGGCAGGGCGTCGCCGATCGCGGTGAGCAGATCGGCGACCTCGCCGTGCAGTTCGAGCACGCCGCGCGCGGTCGACCGACCGCGATCGCGCTGGAATGCCGTCACCGCGTTCTTGATTCGCGGATCGGCCCGTTCGAACCGATCGAGCAGGGCGGCGATGTGGTCCCGCCCGGCAGGGGACAGGTGACGGCAGACGGCGCCGAGCTCCACCTCGGCCGCGTGTTCTCCCGCCGGGGTGAGCCTGATCATGTCACCGCGCGGTGTCGGGACCTGTGTGAACAATGTCGTGTCGGTCAGCGGTGCGTCCGCACCGAAGTGGTCGGCGGCCAGCCACCCGGCGACCCGCAATGTGTGCAGGACTCGGGTGCGCCGGGGTATCACCACGAGCGCATCGTCGGCGGTGGTCATCGTCGCGTCTCCGATCTGGGGGACAGGATTTCTCGGATCGCCAGCAGGGTGCAGACGAAGCGCCGCTGCGCGGGTGAGTTCACCACGACGTAGCGCAACGGGATGTCGGGCAGCTCCGCCAGCCACGGCCGCTCGGCCGGACCGGCGCCGCAGACGAAGGCGATCGGTGAGCCGGCCGCCGCGCGGCGGGCGAGGTCGGGGTCGGCGGTGACGACGAGACCACGGCCCCCGCCGTCCGTCTCCACGGACGGCAGGTCGTCGGGTGAGTCGACCACGGTCGTGCGCAGTGGTTCGCCGATCAGATCCGACGGCCACGGCGGCGGGTGCCCCTCGACCGCCGGAACCAGCCCGTGCCAGATCCGGCCCGTGGTCCCGCAGACCGTGACCAGTTCGCCGCCGGCCCGCGCCGGCCACTCCGGATCGACGAACCGGGCACCGACCACCGCCGGCTTTCCGAGTTCGCGCGCCACGACCGCCGCGTGCGAACCGGATCCGCCTTCCTGGGTCACCACGGCGGTCGCGTGCAGCATGCCCGCGAAGTCCTCGGGCTCGGTGGACGGCCGGAGCAGCACCGTCGGCGCACCGGCCGCGGCGAGCACGGCCGCGGTGTCGCGGGCCAGCCGGCCCGACGCCACACCGGTCGACGCGGCGATTCCGCGGGCGAGCAACGGCGCGTGGCC
>NZ_BAFQ01000074.1 GCF_000308375.1 Nocardia aobensis NBRC 100429
GTCGAAAGCCGCGTCCGTGAGCGCGGATTCCCGGCCCCACGCCTGAATCCTGCTGCCTTCGGGCGCGGGCACGCCGCGTTTGTATTTACCGGTGAGCAGACCGCTCGCCAGGGGGAAGTAGGGGAGCAGACCGATCCCCGTAGTGCTCGAGCGCCGGCACCAGGTCGGCCTCGATCCCACGCTGCAGCAGGCTGTATTCGTTCTGCGCGCTGATGAACCGCTCGAGATTGCGGGTGCGGGCGGTCCATTCGGCGTCGGCGGTCTGCCAGCCGGTGAAGTTGGAATGGCCCAGGTATCGGATCTTGCCCTCGTGGACGAGATCGTCCAGCGCGGACAGCGTCTCCTCGATCGGTGTGGCCGGATCCGGGCGATGGAGCTGGTAGAGATCGATCCAGTCCGTGCGCAGCCGGCGCAGCGACTGCTCGACCGCGCGGCGGATGTAGCGGCGTGAGCCGCGCGCGCCCCAGTCCTCGCCGTTGTCCCCGCCGAGGCGGCGCACGTCGTTGCCGAACTTGGTCGCGATGACGACATCGTCGCGTCTGCCCTGCAGGATTTCGCCGATTCGCCGCTCCGATTCCCCGTAGGAGTCGGCCGTATCGATCAGGTTGATGCCGTGGTCGAGCGCGGCGTGCAGCACGGCTCTGCTCTGCTCGAGATCGAGCTTCATCCCGAAATTGTTGGTGCCCAGCCCGACGACCGAGACCGCGAGCCCCGAACTCCCGACACGACGCAACGACGACGACTCACCCATGGCTCTCCCGGTTCTCGAGGGGACGTGTACGACCAGGCTGGACCCTAGTGGCGTGGGCCCACCGCGGAGAAGAGTTCGGCGCAGCCCGACTCCTTCCCGCCGCCGTCGCACAGGGCTCGGCGCCGGGGCTCACCGCCAGCCGAGGGTGATACCTCGGGAGCGCAGCCAGGCTTCGAAATCGTGTCCGTGGGCGGCGATTCCGTCGATGGCGGCGGTGGCGGCCTCGATCGCCTGCTGGGCCTCGGACGCGCTCAGATATCCGGCGGCGTGGGCGGCCAGCAATTCGTCGACGTCGAGCAGAATCGCCTCCCGCCCGGTGCGCACGACGATGTCGAGGTAGTGGTCGACCGACTTCCACATCTGCGGGCCCGCCGGGGAGAAATCACCGATATCGAGGTAGAAGTCCTGATCGCGCGGGTGGGTGGGGCGGAAGTGGAAGACCGTGGCGCGGAGCGACAGCTGCGGTAGCAGCCAGGACTCGAGGTAGTGGAATTCCGGATGATCGGCGGTGCGGGCCATGTAGAGGCCCCAGGGTTCGGTCCGATACGTCTCGACCGGCCGCACGAAACCCTTGGGATCGGTATTGGTGGACCCGGCGAGGTCGAAGTACTCGATCTTCGGCCGATGCAGATCGACCACATGCCCCTGCGTCATGCCCCGAATCTACCGTCGCCGGCCCGCGAAACGCCCGCTCGCGCCGCGATTCGATGATCATCGGCGCGAGCGGGTGGTGACGCGGTTACAGCCAGTGCAGTGTGACGCCCTGGGTGGTGAGCCAGCGTTCGAAGTTGTGATCGTGCGAGGCGATACCGTCGACAACGGCGGTGGCCTGCTCGAACGCCCGCTGGGCCGTCTCGGCCGACACGTGGCCGGCCGCGTGCGCCGCGAACAGCTCGTCGACCCCGCGCAGCTCGCAGACGTGGCCGTTGCGGGCGACGATGTCGATGTAGTGGTACTCGGCCCGCCAGCGTTTCGGCTCGATCTTGGCGAAGTTGCCGATGTAGATGTGATAGATCGGATCGCGATCGTGTGCCGCGTTGACGTGATGCATGGTGACGCGGACCGACTGCTTGGGCAGCAGCCAGGTCTCGGTGTAGCGATAGGGCGGGGTGTCGGCCGCCCGGACCAGATACAGGCCCCACGGCTCGGCGTGATAACTGTCGACCGAATGGACGAAACCGCGAGAATCGGTTCTGGTGAGATCGGCGATGTCGAAATATTCGACGTGCGGTCTGTGTGCCGTGCCCGACGGTGGCACCGGAATCGGTGTTTTTCGGCCCGGAATGTTGCGACTCGACGGCATTGGGCTGACTCCATTGGGCGCGGCAGTGCGCAGAGTCCGGGTGACACGTTCAGCGAGGAAACCGGCCATTACACTTGCCCTTCTCGACTTCCGACCGGATCAGCGTACACCCGGGCAACCGTCTCCGGCGGGGTGAAAACGACACGGAATCCGGCTGATTCGGCTGTGTCGTCATCGTCGAGCCGCCCTGCTCTACCAGACATTTCGGGCATTTGGTCGCTTGATTCACTGCTGTGCGCGCGGTTGCCGAGGCAATGCTCCCGGAGGCCCGGCAAACCTCCGGCCGGACCTGTCGCCATGGCCGGCGGCGGCACTTCGGTGGCGCCGCTGTGCGGGGCTCTGCCGTCGCTTCGGGCGAATTGTCGAATTATTCTGCGGGGCAATGCGTCCGGCCTGTTGTGGTCGAAAAGCGGGGACATGAATCGAATTGTTCGAAATGTCCGAACGAGTCGGCCGGGAATTGTGGTGTCGGTGACGCGGGTCCGTCGAATTGATCGGGATAGGGCGTGTTCCGGAGGGTCGAACCGGTTCCGCCGCCGGCCGGTTGTGCCGACGTCCGATCGGACGGCTCCGGTTCGCCGTGGACGATGCGGGCCGGTGTGGGTGCGGGGCGTCGGCCGAGCCCGCTGTGATGGTCCTCGCCTCGGGGGTCGGTGGGCCGCTGGTTTTGCCGTGTGGTTGCCCTGGGGGGCCGGTGCATCCGCCGCCGCGGTCGCAGTCGCGGGGCGGCGCCCGGACCACCCGGCGGCAGCGCCCGTGCCCGTCGATACGCAGTCGTGGCCGAAAAATGATCGCCGGGTGTGTCGCTGTGCCCGCGGTCACGGCGCCGGAACTTGTCGGTGCCGCGGCTTACCCTGGTGACCATGGCTTTCGCAACGGAGATCCCCGCGGATTCGGACGCACCCGGCGAGCAGCCGCTGGCGCATTCGGAATTCCGGCCGATCGGGGCGATCGAACGCTCCGACGGGCGGTTCGAGGTCGTCAGCGAGCATCGGCCCGCCGGTGACCAGCCCGCCGCGATCGCGGAGCTGGAGCGGCGGTTGCGTGGTGGCGAGAAGGACGTGGTGCTGCTCGGCGCCACCGGTACCGGCAAATCGGCCACCGCGGCCTGGCTGATCGAGCGGGTCCAGCGCCCGACCCTGGTCATGGCGCCGAACAAGACCCTGGCCGCCCAGCTGGCCAACGAACTGCGCGAGATGCTTCCGCACAACGCGGTGGAGTACTTCGTCTCCTACTACGACTACTACCAGCCCGAGGCCTACATCGCGCAGACCGATACCTACATCGAGAAGGACTCCTCGATCAACGACGACGTGGAGCGGCTGCGCCATTCGGCGACCTCGAGCCTGCTCTCGCGCCGCGATGTCGTGGTGGTCGCCTCGGTCTCGTGTATCTACGGCCTGGGTACTCCGCAGTCCTATCTGGACCGCTCGGTACAGCTCGAGGTCGGCGCAGAGGTCGAGCGCGACCGGCTGCTGCGCCTCCTGGTCGATGTCCAGTACACGCGCAACGACATGGCCTTCACCCGCGGTTCGTTCCGGGTGCGCGGCGACACCGTCGAGATCATTCCCTCCTACGAGGAACTCGCGGTCCGCATCGAGTTCTTCGGCGACGAGATCGAGGCGCTGTACTACCTGCACCCGCTCACCGGTGATGTGGTGCGCCAGGTCGACACCCTGCGCATCTTCCCGGCCACCCACTACGTGGCCGGGCCGGATCGGATGGAGCGCGCGGTCGGCGATATCGAGACCGAACTCGAACAGCGGCTCGCGGATCTGGAGCGGCAGGGCAAACTGCTCGAGGCGCAGCGGCTGCGCATGCGCACCCAATACGACCTGGAGATGATCCGGCAGGTCGGGTTCTGCTCCGGTATCGAGAACTATTCGCGGCATATCGACGGCCGTCCGGCCGGTTCGGCGCCGGCGACCCTGCTCGACTACTTCCCGGAGGACTTCCTGCTGATCATCGACGAGTCGCACGTGACCGTGCCGCAGATCGGCGGCATGTACGAAGGCGATATGTCGCGCAAGCGCAACCTTGTCGAATACGGTTTCCGGCTGCCCTCGGCGGTGGACAACCGCCCGCTCACCTGGGAGGAGTTCGCCGACCGGATCGGCCAGACCGTGTACATGTCCGCGACGCCCGGCCCGTACGAACTGGGCAGTACCGGCGGTGAATTCGTCGAGCAGGTGATCCGCCCGACCGGACTGGTCGACCCGCAGGTGGTGGTCAAACCGACCAAGGGCCAGATCGACGATCTGGTGCACGAGATCCGCACCCGCACCGAACGCGACGAACGCGTCCTGGTCACCACCCTCACCAAGAAGATGGCCGAGGATCTCACCGACTATCTCCTGGGCATGGGCGTGCGCGTGCGCTACCTGCATTCGGAGATCGACACGCTGCGCCGCGTCGAACTCCTGCGGCAGCTGCGGCTGGGCGAATACGACGTGCTGGTCGGCATCAACCTGCTGCGTGAGGGCCTCGACCTGCCGGAGGTGTCGCTGGTCGCGATCCTGGACGCCGACAAGGAGGGCTTCCTGCGTAGCGCCACCAGCCTCATCCAGACGATCGGGCGTGCCGCGCGCAACGTCTCCGGCGAAGTGCATATGTACGCCGACAAGGTGACCGATTCGATGCGCCAGGCCATCGACGAGACCGAACGGCGGCGGGCCAAGCAGGTCGCCTACAACGAAGCCAACGGCATCGATCCGAAACCGCTGCGCAAGAAGATCGCCGACATCCTCGATCAGGTCTACCGCGAGGCCGACGAGACCGAGGTGGAGGTCGGGGGATCCGGGCGCAATGCCAGCCGCGGCCGCCGAGCCCAGGGTGAACCCGGCCGCGCGGTGAGCGCCGGGGTGTACGAGGGCCGCGATATCGCGAACATGCCGCGCGCGGAACTGGCGGATCTGGTCGCCCAGCTGACCGATCAGATGATGAACGCCGCCCGCGAATTGCAGTTCGAGCTGGCCGGGCGATTGCGCGACGAGATCGCCGACCTGAAGAAGGAGTTGCGTGGTATGGATGCCGCCGGGCTGAAATGAGTTCCCGCGCAGCGTCTTTCCCGCACACGCGGCGGTGCCCCGGCCGGACCGGGGCACCGGCGCGGCCCGCGTCAGCTCTGCGTGGCCATCCACTCGTCGACCCGGCGCTCGGCCTCCTCGCGCGAGACGTCCTCGACCCGGGTCATGACCACCCAGCGATGTCCGAAGGGATCCATCACCAGCCCGTAGCGGTCCCCGGTGACGAACGTCTGCGGCTCCTCGACCCGGGCGGCGCCGTGTTCGGCGGCGCGGGCGACGACCGCGTCGGCATCGGGGCAGTAGTGCACGATGCTGGTGTGCACCCAATCCGATTCGGGTGCGCGCACCCCGTGTTCGGGGATGGGCATACCCATCTGGATGGTGGAATCGCCGATCGCCAGTTCGGCGTGCGCCGGTTGCCCGTCGGGAAGGTCGTTGCGGCTGAGCACCTTCGCGCCGAAGACCGCGGAGTAGAACTCGATGGCCTTGTTGCCGTCGGGTACGGCCAGGAAACAGTTGATGGAGTGATAACCCTCGGGAATGGGATTGACGTCGTTGCTCATAGGTACAACTCTCGGCCACCGCGGGGAATGGATCTTGTAAGAAAGCGACAGCCTCGTCCGCGGCGGGAGACGGGCCGTGCCGACCGGTGACGGGCGCGCGAAAGGCGCTGCGCTGCATCCGGTTCCGGTGCCTCCGCCGGAGGTCACCAAGGGCATCCTGCATCCCCGCGAGCAGGAGCGTCATCGTCGGCTGATCCGGTTGCCGGCCGGCCCGCAGACGGCGGAATTCGTCGAATGGTATTGGTCGGTCTCCTGGGATCTGCGCGGCCGCCCGCCCTATCAGGCGCAGGTGCTGCCGTTCCCCTCGGTCAACGTCAGCTTCGAGCGATCCGCCACCCGAACCGGCGGATTCGTCAACGGTGTGACCACCGGCAAATTCGTGCGCGAACTGACGGGGCAGGGGGTGACCTTCGCCGCCAAATTCCGTCCCGGCGGCTTCGGCGCCTTCACCGGCATCGACGTCGGCGCCCTGCGCGATACCGCGATCGAACTGACCGAGGTGCTGCCGGAGGCCGCGGGCCTGACCGAACGCGTGCTGGCGACCGACAGCGCCGAGGAGCGCCGCGACATCGTCGACGCCTATTTCGCCCGCGCCGCGGGCCGCCGCGCACCCGATGAGAACTACCTGCTGGTCTTGCGGATCATCGCCGCGATGGAAGCCGAGCCCGAGCTGACCCGGGTCGATCAGGTCACCGCCCGTTTCGGCATTCCGATCCGCACCCTGCAACGCCTGTTCCGCCGCTACGTCGGCGCCGGGCCGAAATGGGTGCTGCGCCGCTATCGGCTCCAGGACGGCGCACAACTGCTGGCACAGGGCCGCACCGACGATCTGGCGACCCTGGCGCTGGAACTCGGCTATTTCGATCAGGCCCATTTCAGTCGCGAATTCGCGAACGAGATCGGAATGGCGCCGCTGGAATACGCCCGCGCATCGCTACTGTCACACCACGCCTCACCGGGCGATCCGGCGCCGGATCGCTGATTCGTTTCAGCCACCCCGGTTCCGGGAATATCCGAACTCATAAGTAGTTGAATGCTGTACTACCAGCCCGGCGGCAGTGCTGCCGGCCGACAGAGGAGTTGGCGATGAGTGTTCTGGTGCTGATCGGGCGCATTCTGTTCGTCATATTGTTCGCGAGTTCGGCGATCGGGCATCTGACCCAGGCCGACGCGATGACCGGCTACGCCCGCAGCAAGGGTGTTCCGATGGCGAAGGAGGCGGTGCTGGGTTCGGGGGTGGTCCTGCTGCTCGGCGCCTTGAGCGTGCTGCTCGGGGTGTGGGCCGATCTGGGTGCGCTGCTGCTGTTCGTCTTCCTGCTGCCGACCGCATTCCTGATGCACCCGTTCTGGAAGGAATCCGATGCGCAGGCCAAACAGGGCGAGATGATTCATTTCAACAAGGATCTCGCATTGGCCGGTGCGGCCCTGATGCTGTTCGCCTTCTTCGCCCGTGTGGACGATCTCGGCGCCACAATCACCGGACCGTTATTCCACCTCTGACGAACGCGGAACGACCCGCATTCCACATTCGGCGGTTATTGCCTCGCGTATCCGGAAACCACCGGAATCGGTTCTCGCCGCCGGGAATTGTGAGTTCTCACCATCACGCCCGGGTGCGCTCTGTGCATCCGGGCAATCGCGGTCCGTGCAATTGGGAAAACCCTTCTGTGACGAAAATCCCAGGGCCACAATCGGGTTCGCGACTGCGACGGCGATCGCAGCGCGACGCCGCCGGGTTCGGGATCAGCGCTGGTGAGACGGGTCGCGCGGCCGCCCGTACGGCGAATGTGTCCTGCGGATCGCAGGGCGCATCGATGTGATGTATTGCGATTGTCGATGATTCCGGCGCGATAACGGTTATGGTCTAGCGCAGTTGCCCGCGCGGGTTTCTGCTCCGGAATTGCGCGCAGGCATCCGCCCACTTGTACGTTTGGAGGAAAGATGACCGCCTACCGGTCCATTGTCGTCGGTACCGATGGCTCGGATTCGTCGTATGTCGCTGTCGAGAAGGCTGCCGCGCTGGCCGGCGACGCGGGCGCCACCCTGTACGTCGCGTGCGCGTACTACCCGACCGACGACCGCGATGTGGCCGCCGCGGCCGACGTCCTCAAGGACGAGGCCTACCAGGTGCGCGGCTCGGCTCCCACCAACGAGATCCTGCGGGTCGCGCGGGACAAGGCGGCCGCCGCCGGGGCGACCAACATCGTGGAGCGGGCCGTCGTCGGCGAACCCGTCGAATCGCTGCTGAACCTCGTCAAGGAGGTGGAGGCCGATCTGCTGGTCGTCGGTAACCGCGGCCTCAACACCCTGGCCGGGCGCCTGCTCGGTTCGGTGCCCTCCGATGTCGCCCGCAAGTCGCGCAGCGACGTCCTGATCGTGCACACCGTCCGCTGACCTTCGCGTGACCGGCCGCCCGGGGCCTCAGCGCAATGCGCCGAGGACCTCGGGCAGCGTGCCGGTGTGAACCACCGATAATCGCTGAGTGGCACGGGTGAGCGCCACGTACAGATCGTTGAGCCCGCGCGGCGATTCGTCCAGGATGGCCTGCGGTTCCACCAGCACGACCGCGTCGAACTCGAGGCCCTTGACCTCGGCCACCGTCAGCACCTGCACGGAATCGCCCGCCAGCGAGGCGAATTCGCTCACCGTCGCATGCGGGGCCAGGACCGCCGTGATACCGGGCTTGCCGGCCTCGGCGGCGACGAGTTCGGTGACCGCGGCCAGCGAACCGCCGGCCCCCACCTGCACGGCCCGCGGCGGAAAGCCGGATTCCCGGACCGACCGCGGGATGGTCGCCTCCGGATCGATCGCCGCTAGCACATCGGCGGCCACCGCCATGATCTCGGCGGGCGTGCGGTAGTTGACCGTCAGTTCCGTGAGCTTCCAGCGCTGTGCGACATAAGGTTCCAGCATCCGCTGCCACGACGACGCCCCCGCCGGATCGCCGGTCTGCGCCACATCGCCGACCACCGTGACCCAGCGATTCGGAATGCGCCGCATCACCATTCGCCACGCCATCTCCGACAGTTCCTGCGCCTCGTCGATGATCACGTGTCCATACGTCCAGCTGCGATCGCCGGCGGCCCGCTCCGCGGTCGTCTGACGATTGCGCACGTGCTGGCGCTCGGCGAGCTGGCCGGCGTCGATCAGGTCGTAGGCCATCAGGATCTCCGGATCCAGGTCGTCCTCGAGGTCCTGCGGCGCCGAACCGGTCAGGATGTCGAGCGCCTCCTGCGCCTCGGCCAGCTGCGCACGCCACCGCCGGCGGGAGCGCTCCCGCTCCTCGGCGTCATCGATGCCCAGCAATTCGGCCAGCTCGTCGAGCAGCGGCGCGTCCGCGGCCGCGAAGGCGGGCCCGTTCGCCGGGTCGAGGGCGCGGAACAGCTCCTTGCGGTCCTCGGCGCTGAGCCGGTCCGCGGCATGCGCCAGCCGCTCGGGTTCGGCCCACAGGTCGGCGAGCACCTGCTGGGGGGTCAGGATCGGCCACAACTGCGCGATCGCGCGCTGAATGCCGGCGTCGGCGCGCATCTCGTCGCGGATCTCGGTCAGATCGGCCTGGCTCAGCAGATTGCGCCCGGTATTCGATGGGCGGCGGCCGGCGGCGGCATCGGCTTCGTCGACGGTGTCGGCGAACTGGTCCTTACCGATGATCTGTGCCAGCTGGTCGGTCAGCGCGTCGACCACCGAGGCGGCGAAGATCGGGCGGGCGAGGTTGTGCGGGCGGCGCGAGGAGCGGGCCCGGCCGCGAGCGCGGGTGGCGATCTTGCGATCCAGCGTCAGCTCGTACCCGTCGAAGTCGAGGCGGACCGGGTCACGCGGCACCTCCTGCCGGTCGCGCACCGCCTTCTTCAGCACATCGAGCATATCGAGCGAACCCTTGAGCTCGCCCGCGCGCAGCGAATCCTCCAGTGTCGCTTCGACTCCCGGATACAGATTGCCGATCGTGGACAGCAGCACACCGGTCTCGCCCAGCGACGGCAGCACCTGGCCGATGTAGTCGAGGAAGGTGGAATTGGGGCCGATGATCAGCACACCGGCCTTGTCGAGCTGCTGACGGTAGGTATAGAGCAGATACGCCGCGCGATGCAGCGCGACCGCGGTCTTCCCGGTACCCGGACCGCCCTGGACGACCAGGACGCTGCGATGTTCGGAGCGGATGATGGCGTCCTGCTCGCCCTGGATCGTCTCGACGATATCTGTCATATGGCCGGTGCGCGCCGCGTTCAGGGCGGTGAGCAAGGCGCTCTCACTGCCGACGCCGCCGTCGTCGGACTCGATCGCGCCGGCGCGGCGCGCCATCTCCAGATCGAGGTATTCGTCGCTGATTCCGGTCACGTTGCGATTGCGCGAGCGGATGTGCCGACGACGAGTCACCCCGTCGGGGGCGGCGGTGGTCGCGAGGTAGAACGGCCGGGCCAGCGGGGCCCGCCAATCCAGCAGCAGGGTGTTGTAGTCGTCGTCCTCGTCGAGGATGCCGAGGCGGCCGATGTAGCGGTACTCGGCCGTGTCGCCGGTGTCCTCGGTGTTCTCCGCGGCCAGATCGATACGGCCGAAGCACAGCCCGTTCTCGGCGGCGTCGTATTTTGCCAGATCCTCGGAGTAGAGCTGGGTGAACGATTCGCGTTCGCTGCGGGCCTGCGGGGTGCCACCGGTTTCCAGCAACACCGTCCGCAGCCGGCGCTGTGCGTATTCGCGCATACCGTCCAGCCGCTGATACAGCAGGGTGAGATAGCTCTGCTCCCGCTCCAGTTCGGCGGCGCGATCGGTGGCGGGGCGATCCTCGGTGAGGCGGTCGGGCAAAACGGAACTCCTTGTCACCACAGGGGCCGAGCGGGCCGCGCGCGAAGAGAACGGAATCGTCGAGTCTAGTTGGGGTTCGCCGGACTCGCTGTAGTCGCAGGTGAACGCGCCGCGAACACGGTAGCGAAATGTTGCACTACCAGGCCCGTGCGATCGGCACGACGGACAGCAGCGCGTGTTCGACGATCGTCCGCTGATCTTTCAGGAGGCGTGGGTGTTGTTCGGCCGCCGTCCCAGCACGTTGCTCTCCGAGGTCGCCGGTTTGGCACGGTACATCGCCAGATCCGCGTCGTGCAGCACCGCTTCGGGAGTGCGCGGATCACCCGGACGCAAAGCGGTGACGCCGATCGAGGCCTCGATGTGGATGCGGTGGCCGCGCGCGATGATCGGCTCGGCCATGGTCTGGCGCAGCCGGGCGATCAGTCCGTCCAGATCGTCGGGCTGGGTACGGCCGGACAGCAGGACCAGGAATTCGTCGCCGCCGATGCGGCCCACCACATCGTCGGTGCGCAGGCCGCGCTGCAGCCGCTGGGCCACGATCTGCAGCACGGTATCGCCGATCGCGTGGCCCAGGGTGTCGTTGATGGCCTTGAATCCGTCGAGGTCGATGAACAGCACGTTCGACACCGGCGACTGTTCGTCGACGCCCAGCGCGGTCGCCAGCCGCGAGAGCACCAGCGACCGATTGGCCAGCCCGGTGAGCGGGTCGTGGGTCGCTTGATACTCCAATTGCCTTCGGCTGGCACGGAATTCGGTGACGTCGTTGAACGAGGAGACGGCCGGCGAGTCGGGTGCGCCGGGGTTGAGCAACCGGCTCGAACCCGACAGCCAGCGCCGCTGCCCGTCCGGGCGGTCCACGCCGAACACGTAGCGGGAGATGGTTTCCCCGGTGGCCAGCGTCCGCGCCACCGGGTGATGGCTCGGCGCCAGCGGCTGGGCGTTCGCGTCCAGCAGCGCAAGCGGCAGCGAATCGATGCGGCGGCCGATCAGATTGTCGCCGTCCTGACCGAAGATGCGCAGCGCCGCCGGGTTGATCGACTCGATCCGGCCCTCGCGGTCGATGACGACCACACCCTCCTCGAGTTGCGACACCACGGCCGTGAAATGGTGTTCGGCCCGGCGTTGCGCGGCCTCGGCCCGGCGTTGCGCGGTGAGGTCGTGGATCACCACCTGATAGGCGAGCCGGTTCTGCCAGACGGTGAGCACCGAGACCGTCTCGACGTCGACGGCCTGGCCGTCGCAGCGGATCAGGGTCATTTCCGCTGTCTCGGACGCGTCGCCGGTCTGGTGCAGCCGGTCGATGCGCTCGAGCATCGCCGGCAGGTCGCGATGCGCCACGAACTGGGCGACCGGATGTCCGACCACCTCGTCCACTCCCGGGGCGGCCAGCAGCCGCACGATCGCCGGATTGGCGAAGACGACGACGCCGTCCTCGTGCACGACGACACCGTCGGGACTGTGCTCGACCAGCGTGCGATACCGCTGGGCGAGTTGTTCGGCGTCCATCACGCCGTCGGACCGGTTCTCACCTGCCTCAACCACATGTAACCCCCTGATCATGGTCTGTCAGGTCAATTGGCGCACGGGATCATTCTGATGGTGACGTACCGCGGATCACAGTGTGGACGGTATTGGTTCGGTCACAGTTCAGGTGCTGATCGGGCCTGTGAGTGATCATGACAGGTGCCCGTTCCCGCGGTATCGGCGAAGGGTACGCTGTCGGGTTCGGGTTCGGTCCGGTCGGGGGACCGGACCGGGTGTGACGCCGGAGGCAGTAGCCCAGGCAGGGTGTAGGAGCGCGAATGCCGAACACGACCCCGATATCAACTCGAGAATATCAAGATCGTATGCCGATCGCAGGTATCGGCGTGGTCAGCGGTTACGGCTGGGGCCGGGAAACGCTGTGGCGCGGTCTGCACACCGGTAAGGCGGCCGCCCGGCTCTACCCCGGCTACGGCCCCGATCGCGACGAATACGCGTGGGTTGCGCTGGTCCCCGACGGTGGTGACGAGTCGCTGAGCCCGAGCCGCTACGCCCGCGCGGTGCAGGAGGCCGCGCGCGAGGCGATCGCCGACGCGGCCGAACGAGGCTGGCGTCCGGGCGGCACGGTCGGGGTGATCCACGCGATCGTGCTCGGCGATGTGCGGGACTGGGAGGACTTCTACCTCACCGACCACAGCCGCCGTCGTTCCCGCGGCTATCTGCGGCTGCTGCCCTCGACCCCGATTTCGCTGCTGATGCAGGAGTTCGGCTTCCACGGACCGTCGATGAACGTCTCGGCGGCCTGCAGTTCGGCCAATGTCGCGCTGATCACCGCGCAGATGTGGCTGGATCAGGGTTTCGCCGACGACGTCGTATGCGTGACCACCGACCTGTCGTCGAGCCCCGATATGGTCCACCACTTCGTGCAGATGGGCGCGGCGGTGATCGACGCCGATCCGCTGGAGGCGTGCCGGCCGTTCCAGGAGGGCAGCCGGGGATTCAGCTTCGGCGAGGCGTCGGTGGCGTTCGTGGTCTCGCGGCAGGTGGAGCGGCCGTACTGCGCGATGCTCGGCGGGGCGATGACCAATGACGCTTATCACGTCGTGTCCGTGGACCCCGGTCTGGAGCGGATACTGGACTGTACGCACCGGGCCCTGGACCGGGCCGGGGTGCGCCCCGGGGACGTGAGCTACTACAACGCCCACGGTCCCGGAACCCGGCAGTGCGATGTGGCCGAACGGGCCGTGCTGGCGCGGATCTTCGACGACCGCCCGCAGGTCTATTCGATCAAACCGCTGACCGGACATTGCATGGGTGCGGCGGCCGGCGTCGAGATCGCGGCGACGGCCCTGGGTTACGAGCGCGGCGTCGTGGCGGCGCCGCCGATCGTGGCCGAGGCGCATCCTCGCCTGCTGGACGGACCCACCCCGTTCGACGGCGGATTCACGGTGAAGACCTCGCTCGGTATGGGCGGGCACAACTCCGTGGTGGTGCTCGGTCCGGCGTGACGACCGGGCCCGCTCGCGGCGGTGCCGGCGGGTCCGCTCGCGGTCGTGTCGCCGAACTTGTCGGTGGGTGTGCCTAGCATGGCGTCCGGGGAGATTCTGGACGCCGAATTTCGATCGAGAAGGGACAGCCGGTGGCGGATCTGTTGACCGTGCGCGGAGCTCGGGAGCACAACCTGAAGGGAGTGGACCTCGACCTGCCACGCGACAGCCTCATCGTGTTCACCGGACTCTCCGGATCCGGTAAATCGAGCCTCGCCTTCGACACCATCTTCGCCGAGGGCCAGCGCCGCTACGTCGAGTCGCTGTCGGCGTACGCGCGCCAGTTCCTGGGGCAGATGGACAAGCCCGATGTGGATTTCATCGAGGGACTCTCCCCGGCGGTGTCGATCGACCAGAAGTCGACCAACCGCAACCCGCGCTCGACCGTCGGCACCATCACCGAGGTCTACGACTATCTGCGCCTGTTGTATGCCCGCGCCGGAACGCCGCACTGCCCGGTCTGCGGTGAGCTGATCGCCAAGCAGACTCCGCAGCAGATCGTGGATCAGGTGCTGGAGATGGAGCCCGGCACCCGCTTCCAGGTGCTGGCTCCGGTGGTGCGGACCCGCAAGGGCGAATTCGTGGACCTGTTCGACCAGCTCAACACCCAGGGCTACTCCCGGGTGCGCGTCGACGGCGTGGTGTATCCGCTCACCGAGCCGCCGAAGCTGAAGAAGCAGGAGAAGCACGACATCGAGGTCGTGATCGACCGGCTGGCGGTGAAGCCGACTTCCAAACAGCGACTGACGGATTCGATCGAGACGGCGCTGCGGCTGGCCGACGGCATCGTGGTCCTGGACTTCGTCGACCGCGACGAGCACGCACACGACCGCGAGCGGCGGTTCTCCGAGAAACTGGCCTGCCCGAACGGTCACCCCCTCGATATCGAGGATCTGGAACCGCGGTCGTTCTCCTTCAACTCGCCCTACGGCGCCTGCCCGGACTGCACCGGTCTCGGCATTCGCAAGGAGGTCGATCCGGAACTGGTGGTACCCGATCCGGAACTGAGCCTCAACGACGGCGCGATCGCCCCGTGGTCGCGCGGGCAAACCGCCGAATACTTCAACCGGTTGCTGTCCGGGCTGTCCGAGGCGATCGGCTTCTCGATGGACGCGCCGTGGAACACGTTGCCGCTCAAGGCCCGTAAGGCGGTGCTCGAGGGCAGCTCCGACCAGGTGCACGTGTCCTACACCAACCGCTACGGCCGCAAACGGTCCTATTACGCGGATTTCGAGGGCGTGATGCCGTTCCTGCAGCGGCGGCTGGAGAGCACCGAATCCGAGCAGATGAAGGAGCACTACGACGGGTACATGCGCGATGTGCCGTGCCCGGTCTGTAGCGGTGCGCGGCTGCGGCCGGAGATCCTGGCCGTCACGCTCAACGCCGAGGGCGGTCGCCGTTCCATCGCCGAGGTGTGTGATCTCTCGATCCGCGACTGCTCACGCTTCCTGAACTCGCTCGAGCTGGGGGAGCGGGAGGCCGCGATCGCCGGCCAGGTACTCAAGGAGATCCAGGCCCGGCTCGGCTTCCTGCTCGACGTCGGCCTGGAATATCTGACGCTGTCGCGGGCGGCGGCGACGCTGTCCGGCGGTGAAGCGCAGCGGATCCGGCTGGCCACCCAGATCGGCTCGGGACTGGTCGGCGTGCTGTACGTACTGGACGAGCCGTCCATCGGCCTGCACCAGCGCGACAACCGGCGTCTGATCGAAACCCTCACGCGGCTGCGCAATCTCGGCAATACGCTCATCGTGGTCGAACACGACGAGGACACCATCCACTCCTCGGATTGGGTCGTCGACATCGGTCCGCTGGCCGGCGAGCACGGCGGCCAGGTCGTCTACAGCGGTCCGTACCCGGGCCTGCTCGAGGATCCGAACTCGCTGACCGGCGCCTACCTGTCCGGCCGCGAGGTGATCGAGGTGCCGCTGGTGCGCCGGCCGGTGTCGAAGAAGAAGCAGCTCACCGTGGTCGGCGCGAATGAACACAATCTGCGCGGTATCGACGTGGCCTTCCCGCTCGGCGTGCTGACCTCGGTGACGGGCGTCTCCGGCTCCGGGAAGTCGACGCTGGTCAACGACATTCTGGCGACCGTCCTGGCGAACAAGCTCAACGGTGCGCGACAGGTGCCCGGCCGGCACACCCGGATCAACGGGCTCGACCATCTCGACAAGCTGGTGCAGGTCGACCAGTCGCCGATCGGGCGCACCCCGCGCTCGAACCCGGCCACCTACACCGGCGTCTTCGACAAGATCCGCACCCTGTTCGCGGCCACCACCGAGGCCAAGGTGCGCGGCTATCAGCCGGGCCGGTTCTCCTTCAACGTCAAGGGCGGGCGGTGCGAGGCCTGTTCCGGCGACGGCACGTTGAAGATCGAGATGAACTTCCTGCCGGATGTGTACGTGCCCTGCGAGGTGTGCCACGGCGCCCGCTACAACCGGGAAACCCTCGAGGTGCACTACAAGGGCAAGACCATCGCCGAGGTACTCGACATGTCGATCGAGGAGGCGGCCGAATTCTTCGAGCCGGTCACCTCGATCCATCGCTACCTCAAGACGCTGGTCGATGTCGGCCTGGGATATGTGCGGCTGGGCCAGAGCGCCCCGACCTTGTCCGGTGGTGAGGCCCAGCGCGTGAAACTGGCCGCCGAACTGCAGAAGCGCTCGACCGGGCGCACGGTCTACATTCTCGACGAGCCGACCACCGGCCTGCACTTCGAGGACATCCGCAAACTGCTCGCGGTGATCAACGGACTGGTCGACAAGGGCAATACGGTGATCGTCATCGAACACAACCTGGACGTCATCAAGACCTCCGACTGGGTGATCGATATGGGTCCCGAGGGTGGCTCCGGCGGTGGCACCGTGATCGCACAGGGCACGCCAGAAGACGTTGCGGCTGTGGGTGAGAGCTACACCGGTCAGTTCCTGCGCGAGGTCCTCGAGAAGCCGGCCACACCAGCGAAGACGTCCAAGGCGAAGAAGGCGCCGGCTGCCAAGGCGGCGGCCGCGAAGCCGGCCGGGCGCCGGAAGACCGCTGCCGTCGGCTGAGCCCCGAGTAGTACGCGACGGACCTGCTGGTTTCCGGCGGGTCCGTCGCTTCTCGACGCTGCTTCGGTGACATCTGTGCCGCCGTCCGGTATGCCCGATCAGGCGGGACGAACCCTTCTGTCTCTCGACGACTCGGCATCTGCGGGGCCGGTAGGTGCCGGCACTTCAGACGGCGTCCCAGCTGTCGGTTCCACGGCGGCGGCCGAGCTGCCGGCGCCGGAAGAAGACCTCCTCCACCGAGACCGAACTGGCGGCCACCGCGCCGGCGACCGTGGTCAATCGCGGGTCTTCGCTGCGTTCGTCCAGATGCCATTGCACGCCCGCGCGGCGTTCCGGAGGCAGCATCGCCCAGCGGCTGCCGATCCGCGTCTGCACCGAATGACCGCCCGCCGCAACGATATCCAGCAGGGCGGGCCACAGATCGGCCTCCGTGGCGTGCGAGGGCAGCGCCCCGATGGTGGCGTCGGACTGCTGCGCGAGCATATCGGCTAATGCCGGCCGCATCGTGGGATCGAGCTGTGCCAGGAGGGCGAACAGCCCACGCCAGGGCGACGGATCGGAGCAGCCCTCCAGCCCCTGCAGCAGGGCGGCGGCCACCGCGGTATCGGTGAATATCGGCAGTGCGGCCATCGCGGCCAGGGCGGGCGGACGCAGGGTGTCGAAGAAGACGGCCATATCGCGCACCGCCCCGCCGTGGATCGCGGTCGTCACCAGATTGCACAGCACGGCGGGCGTCCCGACGCCCAGCACGATATCTCCCACGTCGGCGACGACGTCGGCATCGCAGCGCGCGAAGATCGACAACGCCGCCAGCCGCAATTCCGGCGACCCGTGCAGAACGGTCTGGATCATGCGCGGCATCCGGCGCGCCGGGCCGTTCAGCAACTGACGCAGCACCGAGGTCAGGGCGCTGGTCGAGAACGCGAACGACGCCGAGAAGATCAGGCCTTCGTCGTCGGGCACGCCGCGCTCCACGGCCTCGATCAACCGTGGCGAGGCGTAGCCGAGAAACGGTCCGGCGGTGATGTAGTCGCGGCGGCGTAGCACCTCGTTGACGATCTGCACGATCGGTTCCGGCGGCGCGATATCGGCCAGTTCGCCGACCGTGCGCGGGTCCAGATACGGCGCGCAGTCGGCCGCGTAGCCGATGCCCAGCAGCGCGACGGTTTCGGCGGCCTTCTTCGGATGGTCGACGCCCACCGCCCCGGCCGCGCGCCCCGTCAACGCCGGCGGCACCAGCTTCTGCACCAGCGGCATCGAGATGCCGAGCGGGATGATCGGCACCAATCTGCTTATCCGCTTGAAGGTTTCGGCATGCTGATCGAAGACGATCGCGGCCATCCGCTGTTGTAATTCGTGCAGATTCCGGGCGCCGAGCCGTTCGAGATGCGCGAGTCGTTCCGGTGGTACGTGCAGGGTGCGGGCGAGCAGGATGAGCTGGGCGCGGGTTACCGGATCCGTCATCAGTCCAGCAGGTTCCCGAACATGATCTTCTTCGCCGGCGTGCGCAGCGGCCGCGGCAGGGCGCTGATCATCGCGTCCACCGACTGCGACAGCGCCTTCGCCTCCTCCTGACGTGCCTGTGTGAACAGCAGCAACAGGTCGGCGCACTCGTGATCGGTCAGTAGATCCGTGGCGGCGGTCGGGCCGCCGAGTTCGTGGTCCAGATCTCTTCTGGCGGTCATGCTGCACCCCGGTATCGTCACGTCTTCCGCTGGAACGTACCCATGAAGACATTCGGCGAATCATAGAAGGCGGCTACCGTGCGGCGAAGGCGAAAATGCCCGCATTGGGGCAAGTCACCGCGGCACGTGGGTGGTGCTCGAGCGCGATAACGACCAACCGGTCCGCATGCCGCCGCCCGTCCGCCGCACACACCTGCGACGATCGGGATATGGCGATCCCGACCGCATTCACCGACATCCTCTCCGTCCGCCACCCGATCGTGTCCGCGCCGATGGGTGGGGAAGCGGGAGGGGCGCTGGCCGCCGCGGTGTCCGAGGGGGGCGGCCTGGGGCTCGTCGGTGGCGGTCGCGGCGATCGGGAATGGGTCGAGCGCGAACTGCGACTGGTGCGCGAGAACACCACCGCGCCATGGGGAGTCGGCTTCCTGAGCTGGGCGATCGACCGGGCCGTCCTGGACCACGCGCTGTCGTTCGACCCCGCGGCGGTCCTGTTGTCCTTCGGCGATCCGCTGCCCTTGGCCGCGACCGTCCGGGACGCCGGTGCGGTGTTGATCGTCCAGGTCACCGATGCCGACGAGGCGCGCCGGGCGCTGGACGCGGGCGCGGATGTGCTGGTGGCGCAGGGCAGCGACGCCGGCGGGCACTGCGCCGCCCAGGGCATCGGGACCCTCTCGTTCGTGCCGACGGTCGTCGATCTGGCGGGTGCGGTGCCGGTGCTCGCCGCCGGTGGCATCGCCGACGGTCGCGCGATCGCGGCCGCCCTGGCGCTCGGCGCGGCCGGGGCGATGGTGGGTACGCGCTTCCAGGCGACTCACGAGGCCCTGGTGCCCGCCGAACTGGGCAAGGCCCTGGTCGATGCCACCGGCGGCGATACCGAGGTGAACTGGACCCTCGACATCGCGCGCGGCGCGCCGTGGCCGGAGAAGTATCCGGCCCGCACGCTGCGCAACACCTTCATCGACCGGTGGCGCGGTCGCGACGACGAACTGCGCACCGACGAGGCCGCCCTGCGCGAGTACCGTGACGCCGCCGCCCGCAACGACCTCACCGCGGTTCCGGTGTGGGCGGGCCAAGCCGTCGACCGGATCACCTCGATCGTCTCGGCTACCGAACTGGTGGGCGTGCTCGCCGCGGAGACGGACGCGGCGCTTCGGCGAATCACGTTGCGCGACAACTGATCCGCCCTCGCCTCGTGGTCGCTCCTCGGTGTTCGCGGGAGTGGTCGCGGTCGGCACCCCCAGGCGGTCGCGGCGTTCGATGATCCCCCGCCGGGCGACAGCCCGCTCGCCCCGATCCGGTCCCTCACGTCGAACGCAGATGCCGCTGGCACAGATCGTGCTGTGCCGGCACCTTGACGGCCGAATGTCTCGTCGGTCATTATGAACACACGTTCATGAACGCTTGTTCATAATAATTCCGAGGAGACCGCGATGACCCACATCGTCAACACCGCACAGTCCGAGGCGTGGAACGGATACGAGGGCGAACACTGGGCCGGCCACGCCGACCGCTACGACGCCGTGAACGACGGGATCAACGAGCCGTTGCTGGCCGCGGCGCAGGTCGGACCGGGAGATCGCGTCCTCGACATCGGTTGCGGCAACGGCCAATTGACGCGTGCGGCGGCGCGGCGGGCGGCCTCGGCGACCGGTGTCGACCTCTCCGGGCCGATGCTCGCGCGGGCACGCGTGCTCGCCGAAGCCGAAGGCGTGCAGAATGTTTCGTTCGAGCAGGGCGACGCGCAGGTGTTCGGCTTCGCACCCGGCTCCTACGATGTGGCGATCAGCCGGTTCGGCATCATGTTCTTCGCCGATCCGGTGGCGGCGTTCACCAACATCGCCCGCGCGCTGGGGGCCGGCGGCCGGCTCGCGGTGGCGGTCCCGGCCATGGCGGACTCCGAGATCGCCGGCGTCTTCGCCGCGGCGGCGGCGCATCTGCCCGGCTTCGAGGTGGGGCACGGCTTCAGCGCCTTCGCCGATCCCGCGGCCACCGCCGACCTGCTCGGCGCGGCCGGATTCGCCGGTGTCGGAAACGAACTCGTCGTCACCGACAGCGTCTGGGGCGCGGATGTCGACGATGCCACCGAATTCGTCGTGGGCTGGGGGCCGGTGCGATATCACCGGCTGCGCAACGACTGCGGCACCGATGCCGAGGTCCGGGCAGCCGTCGCCGCCGCGCTCGCGCCGTTCGCCGGTGACGGCCCGGTCCGGTTGCGCGCGGCCTCCCGGCTCGTCACCGCCACCGTCGCACTACCGTAGGGCTCATGTCACCCCGACGGGCGGCGGCACTGCACGACCGCGACGACCACGATCTGCGTGCCCATCTGATCGCCACCGCCGAGAGATTGTTCGCCGAACAGGGCGCCGCCGGGCTCACCGTGCGTGCCATCGCCCGGGCCGCCGGGGTGTCCGACGGGGTGCTCTACAACCATTTCGCCGACAAGGAGGAACTGCTCGCCGCGGCGCTGCGGTCCCATGTCGAATCGGTGGATCGAAGTTTCCCGCCGCTACCCGCCGCGGGCAGCGGCGAGCTCGCGGAGAATCTGGCGGTGTGCCTGCGCCAGGGGCTGGCGCTGCATCAGGCGGTATTGCCGGTATTCGCGGGCCTGCTCGCCCAGCCCGCGGTCCTGGCCAGGTTCGCCGAAACGGAAGGCCGGCAACGGATGTGGCGTGAACAGCTGGTCGACTATCTGCGCGCGGAACGTGATCTGGGCCGAGTGGCGGCCGACGCCGACGTCGATGCGGCCGCCGCCGTCCTGATCGGCATCTGCCACGACGCGGTGCTGTCGTCGTTGCTGTCGGGAACGCCGCGCCCGTTCGTGCCGCCCCCGGTCGACGCCGTCGTCGCCACCCTGCTGTCAGGGATCGCTGTCCGGTGAATTCCGGCGCGGCGCGGCCCCCGTTGTCACGCCGCGCCGAGCAGGGCCTCGGCTCAGTAGACCGGCCCGGTGTACTTCTCGCCCGGTCCCGCGCCCGGCGCATCCGGATGCGCCGACGACTCCCGGAACGCGCGTTGCAGCGACTGCAGACCCTCGCGGATGGGGCCGGCGTGCGGGCCCAGATATTCGACCGAGGCCGTCACCAGACCGGCGAGCGCCGTGATCACGCGGCGGGCCTCGTCCAGATCGCGGCGAGGGCTGGAATCGGGATCCTCGTCGGCGAGGCCGAGCTTCTCGGCGGCCGAGCTCATCAGCATCACCGCGGCCCGGCTGATCACCTCGACGGCGGGGATGTCGGCCAGCTCCCGCACCGTTTCCTGATCGGCGGACTCACTCAGGGCCGACGGGTCGGCGGCATGCTCGCTCATATCCGTAGCATGTCATCGAGTTCGCGTCGACGGGTTGCGGGGGCGGCCGATTGGGAGTAGAGGCGCCTGCGGTGTTAAAGTGGTCGGCGACGACCGCCCCGGTCCTGTGCTGGAACCGATCCAGTGCACCGGTTCGGGGCTGTAAGTGGAGCCCGACTCCCACCATCGGCCGGCCTGCGCGCCAGGTTCGATGGTCCGGTCACCCGCCGTTTGCGGCGGGTTCTCGCTCGGATCCGTCCGTGGCGAGGTCGAGGTGGCAGTCCTGTTGGTGGACGCCCGCGGCGACCGGTCGACATTCGGGCCCCGTGGCGGTGAAATACCGCAACGGGGCTTTCGTGTTGGGTATGGGGTTGCAGTTGTTGCTCGCGGTCGTTGGATGACACCGCTTGACCTAGGAGGCCCCATCAGCACTGAGACCCGCATCAACGATCGCATCCGCGTCCCCGAGGTCCGACTCATCGGACCGGGGGGTGAGCAGGTGGGGATCGTGCGTGTTGAAGATGCACTACGCGTCGCCCAAGAGGCTGACCTCGACCTCGTCGAGGTCGCACCGGACGCGCGTCCACCGGTCTGCAAGATCATGGACTACGGCAAGTTCAAGTACGAGACCGCGCAGAAGGCGCGCGAGTCCCGCAAGAACCAGCAGCAGACCGTGATCAAGGAGCAGAAGCTCCGTCCGAAGATCGATGACCACGACTACGCGACCAAGCGGGGACACGTGATGCGGTTCCTCGAGGCCGGGTCGAAGGTCAAGGTCACCATCATGTTCCGTGGTCGCGAGCAGTCGCGTCCCGAACTCGGTTTCCGGCTGCTGCAGCGGCTGGCCTCCGATGTCGCCGACCTCGGCTTCGTGGAGACCTCCGCCAAGCAGGACGGCCGGAACATGACGATGGTCCTCGCACCTCACAAGGGTGCGAAGACCCGGGTGAAGGCGCAGACCGCCGCGCAGCAGACCGCGCAGCGTGGTTCGGCGCCGGGCAGTTCCGCGCCCGCTGGGGGCGACGCTGCGGCCGGTTCGGCGCCCGCGCCGGAAGCCGAAGCGGCCAGCCCGCAGTAAACCGATACAGCACCGGCGGTATCGCACGACGCGATGCCGCCGGAACGAGACAAGATTGAGGAATCCATGCCGAAGATGAAGAGCCACAGCGGCACCTCGAAGCGATTCAAGGTGTCCGGTCGCGGCAAGCTGCTGCGCCAGCAGGCGAACCGTCGCCACCTGCTCGAGCACAAGTCCAGCCGCCGGACTCGTCGTCTGGACGGCACGGAGGTCGTCGCGCCCGCTGACGTCCGTCGCGTGAAGAAGCTGCTCGGTATCTGAGCGCGCTCGCGCACCGTTCCCTCTCCCAACCTGTGGGCGCCGCCGCGCCCCTCGATCGAACAAGGACTGACCAGTGGCACGCGTCAAAAGGGCCGTCAACGCTCAGAAGAAGCGCCGTTCCGTGCTCGAGGCCTCCAAGGGCTACCGCGGGCAGCGCTCGCGGCTGTACCGCAAGGCCAAGGAACAGCAGCTGCACTCGCTCACCTACGCCTACCGGGACCGCCGGGCGCGCAAGGGTGACTTCCGCAAGCTGTGGATCGCGCGCATCAACGCCGCGGCTCGGCTCAACGACATCACCTACAACCGCTTCATCCAGGGCCTGAAGGCCGCGGGCGTCGAGGTCGACCGCAAGATCCTCGCCGAGCTCGCCGTCTCCGACGCCGAGGCGTTCGCCGGCCTGGTGGCGGTGGCCAAGGCCGCCCTGCCGGAGGATGTCAACGCCCCGGCCGCCTGAGCTGCGACCAGTTGACCAACACGTCGAAACGACCCGCGGAGCGCGGCTCCGACGACCGGACGAATCCGGAACTGTCGGAACGCAACCCGCGGGTCGTTTCCGCTGTCAAACTCCACCGCTCCGCATCGCGCCGCAAAACCGGCCTGTTCCTGGCCGAGGGCGCCAATTCCGTGGCCGCGGCCCTGGATACCGAGCGGGTCGAGGAGCTGTTCTACTCGAGTCGGGCCGCCGAACGCGAACACGAACTGGTGGCCACGGCCGCCGCGCAGGGCGTGCGCACCAGCCTGGTGAGTGAGCGGGCCGCCGAACATCTGGGGGAGACCGTCACGCCGCCGGGGTTGGTGGCGGTGTGCCGGCTCGTCGATGTGCCGCTGGGGCAGGTGCTTTCGGGCACCGTGGAGACGCGCGGGGCCGAAGGCCGAGCGGCTACTTCTCGCATGCTGGCGGTGCCGGTCGAGATGTCCGATCCGGGTAATGCGGGAACTCTGATTCGCGTGGCCGATGCCGTCGGCGCGAACGGTGTCGTGCTGGCCGGTGATTCGGTGGATCCGCACAACGGCAAATGTGTGCGCGCCTGCGCGGGCAGCCTGTTCCACGTCCCGATCGCGCGCGACCGCGATGTCGATGCGGTGCTGACGACCCTGCGCGACAACGACATCACCGTCCTGGCCACCACCGCGCGCGGTGAGGTCGACCTCGACGACGCCGACGAGCTGCTCCGCTCCGCGGGCGAATCCGGCGGCACCGCATGGCTTTTCGGTAACGAGGCGCACGGGCTGGACCCGGCCGTCGCCGCCCGCGCCGACCACCGCATCCGCATCCCCATCCACGGCCGCGCGGAAAGCCTGAATCTGGCCGCCGCCGCCGCGATCTGCCTCTACGCCGACGCCCGGGTACGGCACCGCCCATAGCACCCGCTCAACTCCAGCGCGACAGCCACGGTGCCCAGGTCGGTCACGCAGATCGTGCCGGACCGGACTGGTCCCGAATACGACTGTGGGCGCCGGATATTCGTATCCGGCGCCCACACTGTCGCCGATCAGTCGCGCGGGTGCGCCAACTCGATCACGTGGTCGTCACCGGTGCCCGCGGCCAGGGTCAGCGTGGAGGTGGTCGCCGGGTAACCGGCCGCCACCACCGTGTAGTCGCCGACCGCCAGATTGGCGAACAGGTAGCTGCCGTCCGCGTCGGTGGTGGTGCTGTCGATCACCGCACCCCCCGCGTCGACGAGGGTCACCCGGGCATCGCGCAGCGGACCGTGGGCGCCGTGCACGACACCCCGCAGTTGCGCGCCGCGCGAGAGCGCCACGTCGAGCTGGGTGATGCCCTGGCCGGCGACCTCCGCCGGCAACGCGACCGGCTGGAACGTGGCGGCGTTGACCGCGACGGTCACCGGTCCGGGAACCAGTTCGGTCAGCGCGTAGTCGCCCTCGGGGCCGGACGCAGCCGCCGCCAGGACGTCACCGCGGCTGTCGGTGACGATCACCAGCGCATCGGCCACCGGTGTGCCGTCGTCGGCCGCTCGCACGGTGCCGGCCAATCCGCTCATACCGCTCAGGCGCACATCGTGTTCCAGCGGTCGCGTACCCACGGTGATCGGCGTGGCCTGCGGCTGGAAACCGTCGGCCGAGGCGATCAGCACATAGGATCCGGGTTCCGGTGCGTCGAGCGCGTAGTGCCCGTCGCCGCGGGCGATGGCACGGCCGATCTGGCGGCCGGTGGGGGAGATCAGGGTGAGCGCGGTGCGTGTCACCGGTGAGCCGTCACCGGCCTGCACGCGGCCGTGGATCGTGATTCCGGTGCTCACGAACTCCTCCGGCACCAGGCCCGAGGCGTCCTCGGCCATGATCTGTGCCGGGAGCACCGGCTCCGGTCCCGATTCGGCGGACTGGGCCAGCGCGCCGGTGGTCCGCAGCGCGACCTCCTTGATGAACAGGGTCAACAGGAAGGCGACCAGCGCGATCGGCGCCGCGATGAGGAACACATCGGCGATGCCGTGACCGTAGCCGTCCTCGACGACCGTGCGGACCGGGCCGGGCAGGGCGGAGATGTCCGGGATCTGGTTGCCACCGCCCATGGCTCGGGCCGCGGCCGGGTTCAGATGGCTCAGCCCGTCGCTGATGTAGTCCTTCACCCGTTCGGCCATCACCGCGCCGAGCGCCGAGACGCCGATCGCACCGCCGAGGCTGCGGAAGAACGTGACCAGCGAGCTGGCCGCGCCGAGTTCGTGCGGCGCCACCTGATTCTGGGTGCACAGCACCAGGTTCTGCATCGTCATACCGATGCCCAGGCCCATCAAGGCCATGTAGATCGCGACCAGCCAGTAGTTGGTGTCGTAGCGGATGGTGCCGAGCAGGCCCAGTCCGGCGGTCACCAGGAAGCCGCCGGTGACCAGCCACGCCTTCCACCGTCCGGTGCGGGTGATGATCTGGCCCGACACCGTGGAGGAGATGAACAGGCCGCCGATCATCGGGATGGTCATGATGCCCGACATCGTGGGCGATTCGCCGCGCGCCAGCTGGAAGTACTGGCTGAAGAACACGGTGCCCGCGAACATCGCGACACCGATGAACAGCGAGGCGGCCGAGGCGAGGCTGATGGTGCGGTTGGCGAACAGGTGCATCGGCACGATCGGCTCGGCGGCCCGCAGTTCGGCGAAGACGAACAGCACGGCCAGTGCGACGGCGCCGAGCACCATCACCAGGGTCTGCCAGGAGGCCCATGCGTACTTGTCGCCGGCGAAGGTGACCCACACCAGCAGCAGGCACACCGCCGCGGTGACGAGAAATGCGCCCAGCCAGTCGACCTTCACCTCGCGCCGGGTGACAGGCAGACGCAGCGTGCGCTGCAACACGATCAGGGCGATCACCGCGAACGGCACACCGACGTAGAAGCACCAGCGCCAGCCCAGCCAGCTGGTGTCGGTGATCACACCGCCGAGCAGCGGGCCGCCGACGGTCGCCACCGCGAACACCGCGCCCAGGTAGCCGCTGTAGCGGCCGCGTTCGCGCGGGGAGATCATCGCGGCCATCACGATCTGGGCCAGCGCGGACAGACCGCCCGCGCCGATGCCCTGCACCGCGCGGCAGGCGATCAGCATGCCCGGATTCTGCGACAGGCCCGCGACCACCGAACCGGCCACGTAGATCAGCAGGGCGATCTGAACCAGCGCCTTCTTGCTGAACAGGTCGGCGAGTTTGCCCCACAGCGGGGTGGTGGCCGTCATCGCGAGCAGGGAGGCGGTGACGACCCAGGTGTAGGCGGATTGTCCACCGCCCAGCGTGCCGATGATCTTCGGCAGCGCGTTGGTCACGATCGTGGAGGAGATGATCGCGACGAACATGCCCAGCAGCAGGCCGGACAGGGCCTCCATGATCTGCCGGTGCGTCATCGCCGCCGTTTCACCCGACTCCGGGGATCTGCGCGCGGCGTCGTTCGCAGAGGTGATTGCCATCGTTCTCTTTCCGGAAGCGGTCGATGCGGCGGTCGGGCGGTGGGGCCGATCTCGCCGCAGCAAGAGGTGTTCGGGGGATATCAAACAAGTTGATTAACGAAAGTAACTATAATCCTGTGAGAACGCTGCGCAAAGGCCGAAGGGGCGGTGTGCTCGATCACATCGGCGCAGAGGCGGCGAAACGCCTGGTCAGTCGTCCTGGAGGCAGGCGTTGATTTCCTCGGCCCAGCGGGTCGGCACCGCGTCGGGGCCGATCACCTGCATGGCTGTCATCACTGTGATGAGCATGCCGGTGGCCATGAATTGACGGGCGTCGTCGGCATCGGCGCCGGTGAGTTCGCGAACCAGTTCGTAGATGCGGCCGAAACGCTCGCGGACGTGGTCGCCGATCGCCGGATCGGCGCTGGCGGAGAAGCCGTGCAACATGAGGAGCGGCAATTCCCGTTCGGCGAGGAAGGTCTCGTATCCCTTGCCGAGTGCCTGCAAGGCTTCCTGGGCGGTCGCGGTCGGCGGCGCGTCGGCGCGCGCCGCGCGGAAGACCTCTTCGATCCGCCCGCAGGCCTGGTTGACCGCGGCGACGAACAATCGTTCCTTGGTGCCGAACAGCCGGATCACGTAGGGCTGCGACACTCCGGCGAGCCGGGCGATCTCGTCGGTTTTCGTTGCGGCGTAACCGGTTTCGGCGAACGCGGTGACCGCGGCGGCCAGTACCTGCTCGCTGCGCTCGGCTGCGGTCAGGCGCGTGCGGGTCGAGTCCGCCATGGTCCTCCTTACGTCGTCCGACGGTCACGGTAGCGCGGTGCGAGCGGGCGTAGAGCCCGGCATCGCCACCTGTTGACATGTTATCAGCGAATGCATACTCTTTCGACATCAAGTTATCAGTCGATAACAACAAAGGATCTGCGATGACCACCACCCTCGAAACCACCCCCCGCGCCGGCTCCTCCGGCGCCACCACCAGGCCGCTCGGCGCGATCCTCGCCGCCGTCGGCATTCCGATGTTCATGGTCACCCTGGACAATCTGGTCGTCACGAACGCGCTCCCGGTGATCCGCACGGAACTGGGCGCGTCCCTGGCCGACCTGCAATGGTTCGTCAACGCCTACACGCTGTCTTTCGCGTCGCTGCTGCTCACCGCCTCGGCGCTGGGCGACCGCTTCGGCCGCCGCCGGATGTACCTGGCGGGAATCGCCCTGTTCACCCTCGCGTCGGCGGCATGCGCGCTGGCGACCGAGCCGTGGATGCTCATCCTCGCCCGGGCGATACAGGG
>NZ_BAFQ01000073.1 GCF_000308375.1 Nocardia aobensis NBRC 100429
CCTGGCAGGATGCGGGACATGAGCGCAACCGGGGAGGATGCCCGCGACTATGCCCTGTCGCTGCCGGAGACATCGGAGCAATTCGCCTGGGGGATGCCCACTTTCCGGGTCGCGGGCAAGCTGTTTCTGACCCTGCCCGAGGCCGAGACCTCGATGGCGGTGCGCTGCCCGATCATCGACCGCGACGAGCTGGTCGCGGCCGAGCCCGCGAAATTCTGGATCGCCGCGCACGAGGCCGGTAACGCGTGGGTGCGCGCCCGGCTGGCCGCCCTGGACGACCGGGCCGAATTGGAGGCGATCATTCTGGATTCGTGGCGCCAGGCCGCGCCCCGTCACCTCCTCGACGACCAGCGGTAATCGACAACGGGTATCACCGCGCCGCACCGCGGAACGGATGCGCCGGTCGCGAACGCCCTTACAGTGGGTAGGGATGTCCATGCGAGATCGGCACCCTTCCACGGTCGCGGATTACGACGATGCGCGACGGCGGGCCCGGCTGACCGAAACCCGTGCAGGGCACCGCTGGCGGACGCTGGGGCGGACGCGGCGCGTGCTGCTGCGGGCGGCGCTGGTCCCGATCGTCGTACTCGTCGTGTTCGCGCAGTACTGGCACTACGACGTTTCCCCCGAGCAGGCACGGCTGGCGCGCACCGATCCCGCGGTGCTGCCCATCTCGGGCCCGGCCGCCGCGAGCGACCGCGATACCGCGGTTTTCGACCTCGTCGGCCTGGGTTCGCTCGATGCCTCCGACACCGCGCGCGCCCTGCCCTCACTGCGGCAGCTGGGTTCGGTGTGGGCGGTGCGCTACGACAACACCGGTATCGACACCAAGGTGATCAGTGATCTGATCATCCGCGTCACCGAGGCCGCTCGCATCCACAAGGTGGTGCTGGTCGGCCACAGCATGGGCGGGGTGATCGCACTCGAGATCGCCAAGCACATCCACACCCACAGCACGCGCACCCTGTCCGGGGTGATCCTGGATTGCACGCCGGTCGACCTGGCCGCGGTACGGCCGGAAAGCCGCGACCAGGGTGAGGATCTGCTGCGCTGGTTCGGCTGGTTCCCCGGCACGCGGGAGAGCCGGGGGTTGCGGCTGCTGGCGGAAACCTATTCCCGCCGTGACCAATTCATCGACTACGGCTCCGATCCACCGGGAATCCGGACGGCGTCGCTGGGCCGCACGGTCACCGATGTGCTGCGGCAGAAGATCTTCAACACCGATGCCGCCAGCAACGGCCTCATCGAGGATCAATTCAAGGCCATCGTCGCCAGCGGCGCGATCGACGACCTGCACGCGCTGGCGAAGCCCGCGTCCGGCAAAGCCCGGCCGGCCATCGTCTTCATCCGCCCGCACGATCCGTACCGGGATTCCGTCGTGGACGACGAATACACCCATCGCGCGCTGATCGACACCGTCGGCGGTGTCGACGGCACGCTCCTGGTGGTGCTGACCCGCAGCACCGGCCATGCCGATCCGCGGCAGCATCCGCGCGAATACAACACGGTGATCGCGCAGCAGATCGTGCCGTTCATCGGGCTGGTGCACTCCGAGCAGACCATGGGTATGCCGTGATCCTGCGCGTGGATCAGCGCACGGCGTCGTCGAATGCCGGGCGAATATCCGAGGGCGGCAGCATATTCCACCGCTCGAGTTGTGCCCGCAGCTGCTCGGCGGCATCGATGTTGAGCGGGCTCGACGTCCAGAGCACATAGGGCAGGTTGAGGAACCGCTGCTCGGTCACCGCGCGCAGCCGGTTGATGCCGGGTTTGGCGCGCAGCGCGTCCACCTTCTGGGCGAAGCTCTGCCCCGGATAGTCGACGAAGACGAGGGCGTCCGGGTCCGCGGCGGCCAGTCGCTCCCACGACACCGCCGTCCACGTATCGGCCACATCGTCGAGTGCGTTGCGGGCACCGGCGGCCTCGAGGACGGCCTGGGGGCCGCCGAATCTGCCGCTGGAGAAGATGGTTTCGCTCGCGCTGTCGAAGACGAACAGGGTCGGCGGTGTCGCGGCCCGCGGCGCGGCGCGCAAGCGCTGGAGGCGGGTATCGATGTCGGCGACGAGTGCGGTGGCCCGGTCGGTACGACCGGTGATCGCGCCCAGATTCGACAGATCCGCGCGCAGCGCCGCCCACGGTTCGACGGTGCCGCGTTGCCGCTGACCGGCGTGCGGTCGGCAGCTCTCGGTGAGGATGTAGGGCGCGATACCGTTGGCGCGCAGCGTATCCGGCGTGAGATCGGTGGCCTCGCTGTAGCCGTAGTTCCAGCCGGCCACCATCACATCGGGGCGCCGGGCCAGCACCGTCTCCCGGGACGGCGAGCTCGGCGCGACATTGTCCAACCGATCGACGACGTCACCGTAGTGCCGCCGCAGGGTCGCGGCGTCCTGTTGCAGACCGGCCACCGCGGCCACCGAGTCCTGGGCGCCCAAGGCCAGTGTCATCGCGACCATATTGGTGTCGTTGACGAACATGCGCTGCGCCGGAGCCGGAAAGCGCACCTGCTCACCGCAATTGGTGAGGGTCAGATTGCCGTCGGAGGTCTGCGCGGGGCCACACGCCACCAAGGACGCGACAGTCGACCCGACGGCGAGCCATCGCAGCAGTTGCATATCGTCTAAGCCTCCGTATTCGGTTCCAGCAGAAGATGTGTCGCGCCCGTGTCCGGATGCCGCACGCGCGCCGCCCGCACATCGAAGACCGTGGCGAGAACCTCCGGACTCAATGCTTCCCGCGGCGCCCGCAGGTCCGAAGCGGATCCGTCGTGCACGACCAGCACCCGGTCGCAGTAGCGGTCGGCCAGGGTCAGATCGTGCAGTGCGACCACGACGGTGCGGCCCAGTCCCCGGACCAGATCCAGGAGCGCGAGCCGGTGGGTGATGTCCAGGTGATTGGTCGGCTCGTCGAGCAACAGCAGCGGGCTCGTCTGCGCCAGGGCCCGGGCCAGCAGCACTCGCTGCCGCTCACCACCGGACATCCGACGCACCGGGCGATCGGCGAATCCGCCGAGATCGACCGCGGCCAAGGCGTCCTCGACCGCGCGGCGTTCGGCCGGACTGCCGGCGCCCCACGGCGGCAGATACGGTGTCCGCCCCAGCGCGACCACCTCACCGGCGTACAGATCGGCGGGCGGCTGCTCGTCCTGTCCGACGAGGGCGACCAGGCGAGCACGCCGGCGCGGCGACATCGCCCGCAGCGCTTCACCGTCGACCAGAACCCGGCCGGTCCGCGGTCGCAGCAGTCCGGCCAGTGTGCGCAGCAGCGTCGACTTCCCGGCGCCGTTGGGTCCGACGATGCCGATCATCTCACCGGGCCGGACCTCGAAATCGACGTCCGTCAGAACGACTCTGCCGCGCGGCCCGCATGTCAGCCGCTCCACCCGCAGTGTCGCGGCGGCGGTTTCCGGCGCGCCGGACGCGAGTGACCCGTTCACGCCGCACCGAATCGGTAGTGCCGCCGGCCCATCAGCAGCAGAAACACCGGCGCGCCGATCAGCCCGGTGAGCACGCCCACCGGAATTTCGGTGGGCCGCACGAGAACTCGTGCCGTCGCGTCGGCCACGACCAGGAACACCGCACCGCACAGCGCCGCGACCGGCAGCAATCGCCGATGGGTGGAGCCCACCAGCATCCGCGCCGCATGCGGTACCACCAAACCCACGAAGCCGATCCCGCCGGACACCGCGACCAGCACGCCGACCAGGATCGCCAGTCCGACGAACAGCCCGTATCGCAGGGCCCGCAGCGGCACTCCCACCGATGCGGCGGTTTCGGCGCCCACGCTCAACGCGTCGAGCCAGCCGTGTACGGCCAGCAGAGTTGCCGCCGCGAGCGCAACGACGATGGCGGGCACCGCGATTCGTGTCCAATCGGCTCCGGCCAGGCTGCCGAGCAGCCAGAACAGCACCGACTGCGCGGCCTTCGGGTCGGCGCTGCGGAAGATGAGATAGCTGCTCAGCGCCGAAAACGCCGATCCCAGCACGGTTCCGGTCAGGACGAGGCGCAGCGGCGTCAACCCGCCCTGCGCCATCGCGATCGCGAACACCGTGGCCGCCGCCGTCAACGCGCCGGCGAGCGCGCCGCCCGACAGCGCCCAGATGCCGGCCCCGGCGAACCACCCCGACGTGATCACGGCCGCGGCGCCCACCCCCGCGCCCGAGGACACACCCAGCAGATAGGGATCGGCCAGGGGATTGCGCACCAATGTCTGCATGGCGGCCCCGGCGAGTGCCAGGCCCGCGCCGACCACCGCGGCCAGGATCGTGCGCGGAACCCGCAACTGCCACACGATGGTGTCGAAGGCGGAATCGACCGCACCGGAGCCGCCCAGATGTCCGCCCAGCACCTCGAGCACCGCCGGGATCGGAAGCGGTTCGGCGCCACACGCGGTCGCCACCACCATCGCGATGAGCAGCGACGCCAGTGTTACGGGAACGACGATCGTTGTCCGGACGCGATTCATCGCCGGAACTCCACAGGCATCACGCGACCTCTTCAGAGCAGTGCCCGGCGACCGAGGTCTGACTCCCGCAGCGGGTCCGCACATCGGCGCCCGCCCGCGGTCACAGTGGCGCGACCGTTCCGGATTTCCACCGGATTCCCGCGCCGCCGGGGATGACGGTCCCGAATACTACCGTCCGAAATGTCCGGCTAGCGCACCCGGCTCCCGAGCAGATGCAGCACCCCGCCCACGAACAGCTGCAACCCGAAATCGAATCGCTCGGTGGCCGAGGTGTTCTCGTAGAGCGGGGAATCCTCCTCCGCCAGCGCGCCCGCGGAATCCATCTGCATCCGCGACTGCTCGTCCACCGTCTCGCCGAGGACGTAGTACAGCAGCGTGTAGGCCGCCAGATCCGCTTCCTCGTGGGTCATGCCGCCGCGAATCATCGCACTGGCCAAGCGTTCCCGGCCCTTGCTGGTGGTCAGCCGGGAGGCGTAGGTGGCCGAGACCACCTCCGCGCCGTCGCGATAGGCCAGCAGACACGACCGCAGCCGATGCGCGAGTTCGCTGATCTGGCCCGGCCAGTCCGCGGCGGCGACCGGTTCCTCCATCGGGGTGAGGATGCGGTCGGCGACCGCGCCGAGCAGCGCTTGCTTGTTCGGGAAATGCCAGTACAGCGCCCCCGGCTGCACGTGCAGAGCGGTGGCGAGGCGGCGCATGGTCAGATCGGCGAGCCCGTACTGATCGAGGATGGCGATGGCACCGTCGATCACATCCGCCCGATGTAGCTGCACTTCTACCCCTCGCGTGTTTTGACTCACTGACCCCGCTACCCTAGCCTGAACACCGTTCAAGTTGCACGGTATGGACGCGCAGGCCTGGAGGCGGCAGCCCGCGTAACCACGGAGGGCCCAGTCCATGCCGCAATAAGCACGGCCGTACCGGCCGGACGAAGGGATTCGTGCTGTGACGCAGGCACCCGTGAAGACCGACATTCTGGCCACCGCGCGCGAGCAGGTTCTCGAACGTGGCGTCGGACTGACTCAGGAGCAGACCCTCGAGGTGCTGCGCCTGGGCGACGACCAGCTCGAGGCGCTGCTGGAGCTCGCGCACGAGGTGCGGATGAAATGGTGTGGCCCGGAGGTCGAGGTCGAGGGCATCATCTCGCTCAAGACCGGCGGCTGCCCGGAGGACTGCCACTTCTGCTCGCAGTCGGGCCTGTTCCAGTCGCCGGTGCGCGCCGCCTGGCTCGACATCCCGAGCCTGGTCGAGGCCGCGAAGCAGACCGCCAAGACCGGCGCCACCGAATTCTGCATCGTCGCCGCCGTGCGCGGTCCGGACGAGCGGCTGATGGCGCAGGTCGCCGCCGGCGTCGAGGCCATCCGCAACGAGGTCGACATCCAGGTCGCCTGCTCGCTGGGCATGCTGAACCAGGAACAGGTCGATCAGCTCGCCGCGATGGGCGTGCACCGCTACAACCACAACCTCGAGACCTCGCGCTCGCACTTCCCGAACGTGGTCACCACCCACACCTGGGAGGAGCGCTGGGACACCCTGCGCATGGTGCGCGAGGCCGGTATGGAGGTGTGCTGCGGCGGCATCCTCGGCATGGGTGAAACCCTGGAGCAGCGGGCCGAATTCGCTGCCAACCTGGCCGAATTGGAGCCCGACGAGGTTCCGCTGAACTTCCTCAACCCGCGCCCGGGCACCCCTTTCGGTGACCTCGAGGTGCTGCCCGCGGCCGATGCGCTGCGCGCCGTCGCCGCGTTCCGGCTCGCGCTGCCGCGCACCATCCTGCGTTTCGCGGGCGGCCGGGAGATCACCCTCGGCGACCTGGGCGCCAAGCAGGGCATCCTCGGTGGCATCAACGCCGTGATCGTCGGCAACTACCTGACCACGCTCGGCCGCCCCGCCGAAGCGGACCTGGACCTGCTCACCGATCTGAAGATGCCGATCAAGGCGCTCAACGAGACCCTCTGAGCTCCCGCGGCCGAGGCGGTTCGGGTATTGTCGAGCAGCTGGAGAGCTGCACTTCATGAGGGGTTTCGCGAATGGTGGTCCAGATGCCACAGCCTGATATGCAAGAGCGCTACAACCCGTACACCGGGAAGCGGATCGTCGTGGGCCTCGACGATCCGGTGCCGGCGGCCGCGGCCCTGGGCCTGGAACCGCCGCGCTTCTGCGAGCAGTGCGGCCGCCGGATGATCGTGCAGGTGAGTCCGGACGGCTGGTGGGCGAAATGCTCACGGCACGGGGTGATCGATTCCCACAGCCTGGACCATCGCTGATGACCTCCCGCGGCGCCGCCGCAGCCTCTCCCGCACCGCGCGAGCTGCGCGCGGCGCTGTGGATCGTCGCGGCGGTGCTGGTGGTCAGCATCATCGGCGGCGGAGTATGGGCCATGCTCGCACCGACCGAGAAGGTCTTCGTCGTCGAACCCGGTAGCGGTATGGCGCTCACCGGGGAAAGCGCGCATCGCTTCGACGCGGTGGCGATCTTCGCGTGCGTCGGCCTGGTGACCGGACTGCTGAGTGCCGCCGCGGTGTGGCGTCGGCGCGCGATCCGAGGGCCGATCATGTTGGTGAGTCTGCTGATCGGTTCGCTGGCCGGAGCCTGGGTGATGTCGTGGTTCGGCGAACAGGTCGCGCGCTGGATCCACCCCCGCTCCCACAACCCGCCCGTGCACACCGTCGTGGAGCTCGCGCCCACCGTCGAAGGCTGGACCGCGCTGCTGCTGCAACCGCTGGTCGCCGGCCTGGTCGTGCTCCTGCTCTCGGCGCTGAGCACCTCCGAGGACCTGGGAAGCGGACGCGGTGAACCGCCGGAACCCGCACCGCATACCCCGCTGTCCGAGGTGACCTACGGGCCCTACCATCGGCCCGGGTCGTATCAGAACGCCGACTCACAGCGCTGAGTCGTTCGCGCCGCGGGCGTTGCGCCACTGGACAATGCCGTGGTGCGCTGCCCTAGCCGGTAGCAAGCCGGTCTGCACGCTGTGGTGTTCCGGCACCGTCTGCTGAACCGAAGTGCCCTGCTCGATCGGCTGGCATCGAGTGGCGGGAACGACTATCGCAGATGGCGTATCGGCCCCCCGTGTGGATGACCGTCCTCGAACCCCGGATCGCCATTTATTCGATGGCGATCCAGGCTCACGGTCGTTACCGTTGCGCCGATCGGTCAGGAGGGGAGGTGTAGGAATGGCAGGACTGCGGGCGCGATCGGAAAGTGATTGTGCGGCAATCGAACCGAGTGAGCGGCCCGATCTCGGTGCGTGGCGGCGGCGGCACGAACTTCGCAGATCGGCTGCGGCGCAGCCGGTGGCGAACAAGCGCACCTATCGGCGCACGGTCAAGCATCGGGATCGGCTGTGGTGAATCGGCCGGAGTAAATCGGCGGGGATGAATCGGCGGGGGTAGAGATTCACCGTCCGTCGTGGGTGGCGTGATATTCGGATTCGATCTTCTTCTCCTGGCGCCGTTCGCGCAGCTTCCACACGATCAGCGCCAGGACGACGATCACCACGACCGCGATCGCCATATCGCGGCCGACGGTTTTCGCGACCTTCTCGTAGGAATTGCCGGCGACGTAGCCGAGGACCACGAAGGTCGTTCCCCAGACGATGCCGCCGATGGCGTTGAACGAAAGGAACTTCGGGTAGGGCATACGGGAGGCGCCGACCAGGGCCGGCATCACCGCGCGGAAGAAGGCGGTGAAGCGGCCGAGGAAGACGGCCCAGCCGCCGCGGCGGGCGAGAAAGTCCTGAGCGTTGTCCAGGCGGCCGCGGTGTTTGTCCAGGTAGGAGGCGGCGAGCAGGCGGCTGCCGAAATGTTTGCCCACCTCGTAGCCCACCGAGTCGCCGATGATCGCGGCGGCCACCACCAGCAGGATCATCGCCCACAGCAGGACATGCCCCTGGCTGGCGGCGACACCGCCGAGAACGGCCGCCGTCTCGCCCGGAATCACGAAGCCGACGAAAATCGCGTCCTCGGCGAAAACGAGCAGACCGACCGTCAGGTAGATCCACACCGGCGCGATATCGAGAATCCGGTGCATCAGCGATTCCATTCCGCCGACGCTACCGTGCGCCGACCGCGGGCGTCCGCCCGTCCCGAGCAGCGGCCACTGGGCGTCGGCTCACGAACCGGTGGAAGCGGACCCCATCACGCACAGCCCGGAACACACCGCGCGAGCCGCTCACCCCGGGGGCCGCAACGCCGCGAATTCGTCGGTCACGCGGATCTCGTCGTCGGTGAACCGATAGACCGCCGCGGGCCGTCCGCCCGACTTTCCCGGCGCGGCGGTCTCCCCGGTCGGCGTGATCACCTTGCGGCGGCTCAACACTCGTTGCAGGTTCGTGGTGTCGACGTCGTAACCGAGTGCGGTGCAATAGATTTCGCGCAACGTCGACATGGTGAACGACGAAGGCGCCAGGGCGAAGGCGATATTGGTGTAGGACAGCTTCGCCGCCAGCCGGGTGCGGGCGTGGTGGACGACGGTGCCGTGGTCGAACGACATGTTCGGCAGGGCCGACACCGGATGCCAGCGGGTGTCGGCGGGCAGTTGCGGGTCCGCGGTCAGTGGCACCAGTCCCAGATAGGCCGAGGCGATGCGGCGTACCCCGGGCACACGATGTGGATTGCTGAAGACCGACAGCTGCTCGATGTGCCACAGCTCACGTACATCGACCTTCTCGGCCAGCTGACGGCGGGCGGAGGTGTCGAGATCCTCGTCGTCGCGCAGCCGGCCGCCGGGCAGCGACCAGGTGCCGGTCTGGGGTTCCATCGCCCGCTGCCACAGCAACACCCCGAGTTCGGTGCGGAGGCCGTGATTGCCGCGCGGGCTCTGCGGATCCACCGGTTCGCTCGCGATCACCGAGTGATCACCCTCTGGACCTGCGGTGACGGTGTCCATGAAGCGACGAACCTGGAACACCGCGGTGAGCGATTCGTGAATGGTGCTACTATGGGCCACGTTTTCGATTGTAAGTCGAAAACCGGGTTGAAGCGAATCGGCCCGGGGTGATGCGCGTGGCGCGAGTGCCGCGCGCATGAGGAAGGAGCCATGCCATGGCGTCAACGAGTCTGACGACAGCGACCACTGGTCCGACGACGCGGGCATTCGCAGCGCAGGTCATCGACGGTCCGGCCGGGTTCGGCGGAGTCGAGGCCACACCGGAGTGGGCGCAGGAGATCAAGCGGCTGGCGCGCGAGCGCAACGCCACCATCCTGGCGCACAACTACCAGCTACCCGAGATTCAGGATGTGGCCGATCACGTCGGCGATTCCCTGGCCCTGTCGCGGATCGCCGCCGAGGCGCCCGAGGACACCATCGTGTTCTGCGGTGTGCACTTCATGGCCGAGACCGCGAAGATCCTCAGCCCGGACAAGACCGTGCTGATTCCGGACCAGCGCGCGGGCTGCTCGCTGGCCGACTCCATCACCGCCGACGACCTGCGCGCGTGGAAGGCCGAACATCCCGGCGCCCTCGTGGTGTCGTATGTGAACACCACCGCCGCGGTGAAGGCGCTGACCGACATCTGCTGCACCTCGTCCAATGCCGTCGACGTGGTCGCCTCCATCGATCCCGACCGCGAGGTGCTGTTCCTGCCCGACCAGTTCCTCGGCGCCCACGTGAAGCGGGTGACCGGTCGGCAGAACATGCACATCTGGGCCGGTGAATGCCACGTGCACGCAGGCATCAACGGCGACGAACTGACCGAACAGGCCCGCACCCATCCCGATGCCGAGCTGTTCGTACATCCCGAATGCGGGTGCGCCACCTCGGCTCTGTACCTCGCGGGGGAGGGGGCGTTCCCGGCCGACCGGGTCCACATCCTGTCCACCGGCGGCATGATCGACGCCGCGAAGGCCGCGCAGTCCAACCAGGTCCTCGTCGCCACCGAGGTCGGCATGCTGCATCAGCTGCGCAAGGCCGCCCCCGGCATCGACTTCCAGGCCGTCAACGATCGCGCGTCCTGCAAGTACATGAAGATGATCACGCCGGCCGCGCTGCTGCGCTGCCTGACCGACGAACTCGACGAGGTGCACGTCGATCCGGAAACCGCAGCGCTGGCACGCAATTCGGTGCAGCGCATGATCGCCATCGGCAATCCCGGCGGCGGCGAATAGCACCGGCACCCGCCTGCGGGCGGGCCGGAAAGGTTCGATCGATGATGATGACGCCTTCGATCGGCTGGGAAGCCGAAGCTGATCTGGTGGTGATCGGTGGCGGTGTCGCGGGTTTGACCGCGGCCCGCACCGCCTCGCTGCGGGGGTTGCGGGTCCTGACCCTGAGCAAGGGTGGCCCGACGGATACCTCCACGCAATACGCACAGGGTGGGATCGCGGTGGTCGCGCCGGACGGCGACACCGTCGACTCCCATGTCGCCGACACCGTCGACGCCGGAGCCGGACTGTGCGACGCGCAGGCGGTGCGCTCCATCGTGTCGGGCGGCCGGGATGCCGTCGCGGCGCTGACCGATCTGGGCGCGGTCTTCGACCTCGGCCGCGACGGTCAGGTGTCGCGCACCCGCGAGGGTGGGCACAGCACGCGCCGCATCATCCACGCCGGTGGTGACGCCACCGGCGCCGAGGTGCAGCGCGCGCTGAACGCCGCCGGACTGCCGGTGCTGTTCGGCACCGCCGCCCTCGACATCGTCACCGGGCCCGACGGGGTACGCGGTGTGATCGTGGTGTCGGATCAGGGTTTCGGGGTCGTCCACGCCCCGGCCGTCCTGCTGGCCACCGGCGGCCTCGGACAGCTCTACGCCTGCAGCACCAACCCGCCCGGGGCCACGGCCGACGGCATCGCGCTGGCGCTGCGGGCCGGTGCGCTGGTCGCCGATCTGGAATTCGTGCAGTTCCACCCCACCGTGCTGTTCAGCCCCGGCGGGCTGGGCAGGCGGCCGCTGATCAGCGAGGCGGTGCGCGGGGAGGGCGCGGTACTGGTCGACTCGAACGGTGATTCGGTGACCGCCGGTGTCGATCCGCGGGGCGATCTGGCGCCGCGCGATATCGTCTCCAAGGCCATCGCCGCCCGGATGCGACAGCTCGGCACCGATCACGTGTATCTCGACGCCCGCGCGATCGACGGTTTCGCACAACGGTTTCCGACGATCACGACCTCGTGCCGAGCGGCGGGCCTGGATCCACGCACCGATCTGATCCCGGTCGCGCCGGCCGCGCACTTCCAGTGCGGCGGCGTCGTCACCGATACACACGGGCGCACCGCCGTCCCCGGCCTGTACGCGGCCGGTGAGGTGGCGCGCACCGGTCTGCACGGCGCGAACCGGCTGGCATCGAACAGCCTGCTCGAGGGTTTGGTCGTCGGCGAGCGGGCGGGGGCCGCCGCGGCCGAGCGGGTCGCTTCCGCCCCGGAGGTGACGTCGGTGCCGGAGATGTCGCTGCCGCGTATCGATCGCACCGCGCTGCAGCAGTTGATGTCGGCACATGCCGCCGTGGTGCGCGACGGTGACGGGCTGCGCGGGGCGATGCTGCGCGTACTGCATCTGCGGGGCAGCGGCACGGCGAAGTCCGGGACCGCGGATGCGCCGGAAGACGCTGCGGCACAAACGGATACCGGTACGACATCGGCGCCCGGGCAGGCGAATTCCGATGCCGCGCCGGCGGAAATGCCCTCGCCGCAGGCGGTTTCGCGGCTGCACGGCGAACAGGCCGGAGTGCTGGCCGCGGTGGAGGACGCCGCCCTGACACTGGCGGCGCGGACCCTGCTCCTCGCGGCCACCGCCCGCGCCGAAAGCCGCGGCTGCCACACCCGATCCGATTATCCCGATCCACGAGATGAGTTGCGGCGCAGCGTCGCGATCCGGCTCGGCGACGACGGCCGCCCGCAGGTCGTCGCCGATCCACTCACCACCGCCGACCCCCTGCCGGCGGTGAGCGCCCGATGACCCCCACGCACATGCCGAGGAGTAGATGATGGCACTGGACCCGCAACTCGACCCCGGGGAACTGCGCACCCTGATCCGCACGGCCCTCGACGAGGATCTGCGCTATGGGCCCGACGTCACCTCGGCGGCAACCGTTCCCGACGAGGCGACCGTCAAGGCCGCGATGGTCTCGCGGCAGCCGGGCACGGTCGCGGGCATCGATGTCGGGCTGCTGGTGCTCGACGAGGTGATCGGCGCCGGAAACTACGAGGTGACCGATCGCGTCGCCGACGGCACCCGGGTCGGCCCCGGCGACGCGGTGCTGACCGTCGTCGCGCCGACCCGGCAGCTGCTCACCGCCGAACGCACCATGCTCAATCTGGTCACCCACATGTCCGGAATCGCCACCGCCACCGCCGCCTGGGTGGACGCGGTCGAGGGCACGAACTGCCGGATCCGCGACAGCCGTAAAACGCTGCCGGGTCTGCGTGCGCTGCAGAAGTATTCGGTGCGTGTCGGCGGTGGCGTGAACCATCGCATGGGCCTCGGCGACGCCGCCCTGATCAAGGACAACCACGTCGTGGCCGCCGGATCGGTGGTCGCCGCATTGCGCGCGGTGCGCGAACTGAAACCCGACATCGAATGTGAGGTCGAGGTGGACAGCCTCGACCAGCTCGACGCCGTCCTCGCCGAAGACGTGGAACTGGTACTGCTGGACAACTTCCCGCTGTGGGCCACCCAGGCCGCCGTCCAGCGCCGCAACAGCCGCTCGCCGCGCACGAAACTCGAATCCTCCGGCGGGCTCTCCCTCGAGGCCGCCGCCGACTACGCGCGCACCGGAGTCGACTACCTCGCGGTCGGCGCCCTCACCCATTCGGTGCGGGTGCTGGACCTGGGCCTGGATATGTAGGGTCAGCCGTCACCGGGGCGATCCGGGCGGATCAGCTGGTGAGTTCGCGTTCCAGCGGAGTCCGGAAGCGGGGGATGGCGCGCACGTCGCCGTACCAGGCGGCGGTGCGCTCGACCTCGGCATCGATCAGTGCCTTCGCGTCGGCGCCGACGTCTTCCAGTAGCCGCCAGGCGATTTCACCGTCGGCGCGCTGCGCCCAGCCGCCGACGATGCGGCCGTCCACCCAGATACTCGGGCCGATATTGCCGTTGGTGTCGAACAGCGCCGGGGTGTGCGGGCCGAGGAACCAATCGCGCGACTGCCAGCCCATCGGCGTCGGATCCAGGGCGGGCAGCAGCGCTGCCCACGGTCCGGACTCGGGTTCGGGGTCCGTATCGTCGGACAGGATCACTCCGGGCCTGCCGTCAAGGTCGACTTCCGTCAGGTCGAGACTCGACAGTGTCTTGCGCACATCCGTTTTCGTCCACCCGGTCCACCAGACCAGATCGTCCACGGGAGCCGGTCCGAAGGCGCGCAGCCAGCGGCGGGCGAGCTCGGCGCGCGCCGCGTCGAGCGCGATCGGCGCGGCATCGGGCAGCCATGCCTCCCGGGGCGCCCAGGTATATTGGCTGCTGGTCCAGCTGCCGTTGGGGCGCCCGCGCACGATGAGCCCGTCGCATCCGAGGATGAGCAGCACCCAGGTGGTGATGTTGGTCGGTTTCGAATACGGCTTCCCGGGCGCGGTATCGACCTGGGTGCGCAGCCGGGGCACGGCGGCCGACAGTTGCGCGCCGGTCGCGCTGCCCCGGGCCAGCAACTCGCGGTGGGTTTCGTCGGCCACTTCGGCCAGCCAGGCGTCGATATCGCCCTCGACGGCCTGGGCCAGGTACTTCCCGTAGTTGCGGCGCTGCTTGACCGCGAGCGCGTCGGCCACCGCGGCCTGCAGCACGGGAACCAGGCCGACCGGCGCGACGAACATGGTCCGGCGCATCGCCAGCAGCCGCAGCAGCGACCGATCGTCGTAGAGGGCGCGCTCCACGTCGGTGGGCGCCAGGTCGCGGGTGCGGGCGCACACCGACAGGTACACCGTCGCGGGATCGGTGGCGTGCAGAGCGACCATCGACTCGGCGATATCGGCAGGGTCGGTACCACGGAATTCGTGGGCGAGCCGATGCCGACGGGCCAGCCGCGCGCGTCGCTGAGCGACCGTGATCGAACGCATGGTCGAATCCTAGCCTGCGCGGTCCCCCTTCCGGATGCGCTGGACGAGGAAATGCGCCGCCCGGTCCAGAGCTTCATCCGCTTCGTCGAGAATGCCGGTGAAGGACTGAAAGACATGAGGCACATCGGCGGTCACGTCGAGGATGACGTCCACGCCGGCGTCCCGCGCGCGGGCGGCCAGGCGAGTGGAATCGTCCAGCAGCATTTCGTTGGTCCCCACCTGGAGCAGGATCGGCGGAAAGCCGGTGAGATCGGCCGAGACCGCGGGGCTGAGCAGCGGCTGCTCGGCATCCTGCCCGGCGAGATACATGGCGCCGGTGTGGTCCAGGCTCGCGCGGGTGAACACCGGGTCGATGCCGGCTTTGGTTTCCATACTCGCCCCCGTGCGGGTCATATCGAGGCCGGGGGAGAAGGCCACGATCGCGGCGGGCAGCGGCAGGCCGGCGTCGCGGGCGGCGAGAGCCGTCGTGATGGTCAGGCCACCGCCCGCGGAGTCGCCCGCGAAGGCGATCGCCGACGGTTGCGTGCCACTGTCGAGCAGCGCGCGATAGGCGCCGACGGTGTCCGCTATCGCGGCCGGGAACGGATGTTCCGGCGCGAGCCGGTAGTCAACCGAAAGCGCCCGGAAACCCGTCTTGCGCACCAGGTTTCCGGTCAGCGTCATCGCCGTATCGGGGGAACCGAAAACGAAGCCACCGCCGTGGAAGTACAGGATCGTTCCCGCTCCGGCCGGCTCCGGCGGTTCGACGAGCACTGCGGGCCGAGTGCCCAGTGTGGTCGTCCGCGTGCGTATTCCGGACGGGACGGCCATCCGCGCCATCAGCGTCCGGAATTCGGCCCGTATCTCGGCCACGGATCGCGGCTGCGCGGGTTGTGGCCGACGCAGCATCGCATCGACCTGCGCGCGTTGTTGTGCGCTCATATACACCTTCCTGGGAACTATATTCCTGTACAGTATATGCCATGGAATGTAGTTCCGGCCCGGATGCCGTGGATCTGCCGACGCTGTTCGCCGATCTCGTCCGGTGCGAGACGCGGATGTACAACGCCGTCAACGACCGGCTCCGGGACCGGCACGGCATCGTCGCGTCCCAGTTCGAATCCCTGCGTTTCCTGCGCGATCATCCGGAGGCTCGGGTGGCCGATCTCGCGGCCGAATTCGCGGCCGGTATCGGGGCGATCAGCAAGGGTGTCGACCGGCTGGTGGCGCGGGGATGGGTCGTGCGCAGGCCGCATCCGTCGGATCGCCGCTCGTCGGTGCTGGCCCTGACCGAGGACGGTGCCCGGCTCGTGACCGCGGCCGAAGAGAGCTTCGCGGAGCGGCTCACCGAACTGTTCGGCGCCATCGCGCCCGATGCGTCCCTGCCGACCGTGGCGCGCACGCTCGCGCGGCTGCGCGGCGAACTCGAACGGGGCCGGATCGGCATGCCGGCGGGGTGATTGCCGCGTGGTGAACACGGCCGGTCGCAGTGGTGGGAAGGATGCGGGACGCGCGGTCGTTGATCATGGGGGGCGAACGACGGTGACAAGACAGGAGAAGTCATGACGGAAAATCCGGCCCCGGTCTCGAACTGGGACGGCGCGGCACTGGATCTGCCGGCGTATCTCGCCCGCATCGGCTTCACCGGAGAGCCGGCGCCGACGCTCGACACCCTGCGCGCGCTGCAGTACGCGCACACCACCACCATCCCGTTCGAGAACATCGAGCCGGTGCTGAAACGCCCGGTGCTGCTGGACCTTCCGTCGTTGCAGGACAAGCTCGTCCGATCCCGGCGTGGCGGCTACTGCTACGAGAACGTGGGCCTGTTCGCTGCCGCACTGGAGCGGATCGGCTTCGGCGTCACCGGATTACACGGACGGGTGAGTATGGGCGCGCGCGGTGAGATCCGCCCGGCGACGCACGCGTTGCTGCGTGTGACCACCGCCGACGACGAGCGGGTGTGGCTGTGCGATGTCGGTTTCGGTTCCGGGCCGCTCGCCCCGCTCGAACTGAATCCCGATGTCGGGGAGGTGCGCGCCGGTGACTGGCGATTCCGGCTGGAACGCACACGCGGCGAACTCGATTCGCAGCTGTGGGTGCTGCACCACTTCGCCCGCGACGGTTGGATCGATCGCTACAGCTTCACCATGAATCCGCAGTACCGCATCGATTACGCGGTCGGCAATCACTTCGTCTCCACATTTCCGCGTTCACCGTTCGTGACCCGGCCGTATGTGCAGCGGTTCCGGCCGGACCGGCACGACATCGTCGACAACACCACCTGGATCACCGAATATCCGGACGGCACCGCGCACAGCCGCGACCTGCCGCCGGCCGATCTGCCGAAGATCCTGGCGGCCGAATTCGATATCGAACTCGCCGACGCCGATGCGGCGAAACTGGCGGCAGGGGTCTGGCTGCCACACTGACGACGGCTGTGCGCTGACCGGCGGCCCGCGCGCGACGGCCGATTACCCCGCCGCGGCGGCTCGCGGCGGTAGGGTCGGCCGCGTGCGCACCGGATCGAAGTTGTTCGCCCTGCTCGCCGCCCCGATTCTCGCTGCCGCCGCGTGTTCCGGAGACAGTTCCGCCGATCGGCTCGACCGCAGTGTGCACACCTTCGCCGATGCGTTGAGCCACGGCGATCCCGCCGCCGCGGCCGCCGTCACGAGCGATCCGGCACAGGCGACGACCACCCTCGGCGCCCTCTTCGACAGTCTCGGCAAGAAGGTCCGTGTCGACGTGCGTTCCGTACATCGGTCCGACCACCACGCGACGTTCGACCTGGCCACCACGTGGACCTTCGGCGCGGCCGGAAATCAGTGGACCTACACCACCGCCGGGACGGCCGACGAATCCGGGGACGACTGGAAGGTCCGATGGAATCCGGCCACCGTGGCGCCCGGCCTCGAGACCGGGCCGCTGTCCTACGACACCGTCGCCCCGCAGCCGGCCGCGCGCGTGCTCGACCGCGACGGCGCGGAATTGATGACCCAGCAGGTCGTCACCCTGGTCCAGTTGGCGCCCGGCGCCGACCCGAATGCCGTTGCGGCCGTGCTCGGTCCGATCGACCCGAGTATCTCCGCGGCGAGCCTGCGCCAGGACATGGACAAGGCCCAGGGCAAACCCGTCACCGCGATCGCGCTGCGAGCCGGCGATCTCGCCCCCGTGCAGGATCGGCTCGCCGCGTTGCCGAATGTGACGCTGGCGCCGCAGACCCGGCTGCTCACCGTCGACAAGGCACTGACCTCCCCGGCCCTGTCCGGGGTGAGCGACCTGTGGCAGCACAGCACCGACGCCGCGGCCGGCTGGGCGGTGCGCGCGCAGGGCACCGACGGCGCCCATACGGTGGGCGGACAGGATCCGAAACCCGTCGCCGATATCAGGACCACGCTCGACACCGGGATGCTGCGGCGTGCCGAGGCCGCGCTCGCGCCGATCCCCACTCCGGCCGCGATGGTGGTGCTGCGACCGTCCACCGGTGACGTACTCGCCGTGGGGCAGAACGCGCCCGCCGACGCCCAGGGCCCGATCGCGCTCACCGGGCTGTACCCACCGGGTTCGACCTTCAAGACGGTCACGGTGTCGGCCGCGTTGCAGGCCGGGCAGGTCACCGCCGACACCATGGTCGCCTGCCCCGGAACCGAGAACATCGAGGGCCGGCAGATTCCCAACGACAACCACTTCGATCTCGGCACCGTGCCCCTGCACACCGCGTTCGCACGGTCCTGCAACACCACGATGGGACGGCTCGCGGTGAACCTGCCGCCCGACGGGCTGACCCGCGCGGCCGCTCAGCTCGGCCTCGGTGTGGATTTCACCGCCCCCGGCATGACCACGGTGACCGGAAAGGTGCCCACCGCAGACACTTCCGCGCTGCGGGTCGAGGAGGGGATCGGCCAGGGCCGGGTGACCGCGTCGCCGTTCGGCATGGCGTTGGTCGCCGCGACCGTCGCCCGCGGTTCGGTGCCGGCGCCCACCGTCGTGGCGGGATCCCCCGGAAAGGCGGACCGGACCCCGGATCCCGTGCCCGCGCCGGTGCTGGATCAGGTGAAATCCATGATGCGCGAGACCATTACGAGCGGCACGGCCACCAGCCTCGCCGACATTCCGGGCATGCTCGGCAAGACCGGCACGGCCGAATACATCGACGACACGCACGCGCACGGCTGGTTCGTCGGCATCGACGGTGACCTGGCGCTGGCGGTGTTCGTCGGCGATGCCGGGAGCTCGACGCCGGCGGTCGAGGCGGCCGGACGTTTCCTTCGGAATCAGCAGTAGCCCGCCGCCCAGTGGAGTGAACTTCGTCACACATACTCTCGCTGTATAGCGAACTGATCTCGACCGCATCGCATGGTGGTCACACATATTCCGCATAGATCTCGCTCCGGCGTCAAAGCGGCCCGTCAGGCCCGCTACACTCGTCCGGGAACACGCGCGGGACATGACCCCGCGCGCGGTAAGTCACGGATCGCGGAGAAACTCGGAGTAGTGCCATCGAAACCGGCCAAGTGATCGCAGGGCATTACCGCCTGGTCGAGCGGATTGGTAGCGGCGGCACAGGCGTCGTCTGGCGTGCCGTCGACGAACGACTCGAACGGTCGGTCGCGATCAAGCAGATCCTCACCCAGCCCAGTCTGCCGCCGGGTGAGAAAGAGATCGTGCGTCAGCGCGCGTCTCGGGAGGCCCGCAACGCGGCACGCTTCCAGCACCCCAATGCGATCGTGGTCTTCGACATCACCGAGCACGAGGGTGATCCCTGCCTGATCATGGAGTATCTGCCGTCGCAGAGCCTCGCCGTGGTGCTGTCCTCGCAGGGGACGCTGCCGCTGCCGCAGGTGGCGCGCATCGGCGAGCAGGTCGCCTCGGCGCTGGTGGCCGCCCATCGCGCGGGCATCGTGCACCGAGACATCAAGCCCGGCAACGTATTGCTCGGCGACAACGGCACCGTGAAGATCACCGACTTCGGTATCTCCAAGGCCAAGGGAGATGTCAACCTCACCGCCACCGGCCTGATCTCCGGCACGGCGGCCTATTTGGCCCCCGAGGTCGCCCGCGGCGCTGAACCCAGCCCGGCCGCCGACGTCTTCGCCCTGGGCGCAACGCTTTTCCACGCACTCGAGGGCGAACCGCCCTACGGCACCAATCCGAATCCCCTGGCGCTGCTGTACGCCGCGGCCAACGGTCAGCTGAGCCAGCCGCGCAACGCCGGCCCGCTCACCGATCTGCTGCTGGATCTGCTCAGCTTCGAGCCGGAGGACCGGCCGAGCATGACCGACGTGCGCGATCAGCTGGCCGATTTCGCGGATCAGGCCGCCGATGCCGAATCGACCCGGATGCTGGCCACCCACCGCGGGGGCGCGCGCCGCCAGGCCACGCGCACCCTGGATCGCCGTGCGGCACAGGCGGATATCTCCACCGCGGAGATGATGGCCACCGCGGCGGTACTGTCCGAACCGGAGATGCAGCCGGTGCGGCCCGCCGCGGCCGCCGCGCATCCCACCCGCTCCAATCCGGTGCCCGCCGTCGCGCCGGCACCCACCCGCAACGCGAAACCGTGGGTGTTCGCCGGTGGTTTCGCCGCCGGTCTGGTGATCGTCGCCGCGGCGCTGTATCTGATGTTCGGCGGCGCGAAGACGGAATCGCCCGGTTCGCAGGCGAATTCGCCGGCGGCGACCGCCACCGCGCAGGCGGGTACCTCGACGCAGAGCGTCGCGGCCGTGGGCCAGACCAAGAGCGCCGGTAAGACGGACGTCGGTTCGGCGGCCGGTGTCATCCAGAACTTCTACGACGCCCTCGTCGACCAGAACACCGGCACCGCATGGAATCTGCTCACTCCCGCGGCCCAGCAGGTGTACGGCAGTCAGCAGGCGTTCGCGACCTACTGGAAGCAGAACCAGATCACCGCGTACAACACCATCGAGGGCGCACGCGGGGGCGGCAGCAGCGCCAATTCCGATGGCTCGGTGGATATGTCGGTCGCCAGCATCACCTACGGTGGCCAGAACAAGTCGATCGAACTGCGCGTCGTGGTGGGCAGCAGCGGGAAGCTGCTGATCGACAGCGATACGCACTGATCCGGCTGCACCCGGTGCCTCCGCCCACGGGCGGAGGCGTCGATCCGTCCGCGGTAGCTGTCGCGACCGCTATGCCCCCGGTAGTCTCGGGCCGTGAGCACTCGGCAGCTGCTGAACGACGAACGGGCCGAACTGATTACGCTGCTGCGTGATCTGAGCGAAGACGAATGGGAGGCGCCCTCGCTGTGTGCGGGGTGGCGGGTACGTGATGTGGTGGGGCACCTGCTCTACGACGAGATGTCCCTGCTGGGCTACGCGCGCTTCGCCCTCGGCTACCGGCTGAACACCGACCGCGTCAACAACGGTCTCGTCGACCGGGCTCGGGACCTCACCACGGCGCAGCTCATCGAGCGATTCGAGAACTCCGGACAGCGCATCACCGGCACGTGGCCGAGCCTGGGCCTGGCCGACATCCTGGTGCATCAGCAGGACATCCGCCGTCCCCTCGGCCGCCCCCGTACCATCCCGGCCGACCGCCTGGTCGCGGTGCTGCGCCATCCCGACCCGTTCGCCGGCCCGCGCGGATACACCCGCGGCCTGCGGTTCGTCGCCACCGACGTGGAGTGGTCCGCCGGCACCGGCCCGGAAGTCCGCGGGCCGGGCGAGGCGCTGGCGCTGGCCGCGGTGGGCCGCCCCGCCGCCCTGGAAGACCTCACCGGTGAGGGTATGGAGACACTGCGCCGGCGCCACGGAGTGTGATCGCGCCACCGCGACCGGAACTTCACGACGGTAGCCCTGCCGCCTGGGTGCGGGCCCGGCTACCGTCGCGGGCCGTACGTCGGCGAGAACAGTGTCGGGCCGAAGCGAGCTGGGACGCGAAAGCCGCTATCGCGTAGTGGTTTCGGTGTCGGCGGTCCAGTCGGCGAGTAGGCGGAGCGCGGTCGCGCTCGGCGAATCGGGCTCTACTGTGTGGACGATCAACGCCTGATCGGGGTCGTCGGGCAGTCGCAGCGTTTCGAAGCCCAGGTCGAGTCGCCCGACCACCGGATGCCGGTAGACGTAGCGGCCGTGAGTCTTGTCCTTCAGCGCATGGCGCGACCACAGCCGCTCGAAATCCGGATCACGCCGCCGCAGTTCGTCGATCAGCGCCGCGATGCGGTCGTCGCCGGGATTGCGGGCGGCGTCCAGCCGTAGATAGGCGACGACGTCGGCGGCCTTGCCGGGCCAGTCCTCGTACAGCTCGCGCATTCCCTCGTCGAAGAACACCAGCCGCGCCAGATTGCGCTGCCCGGGCGGCAACGCACCGAAGTCGGTGATCAGCGCGGCGGCCGTGCGGTTCCAGGCCAGCACGTCGGTCCCGCGGCCGACGATGTAGGCGGGCACGTCGGCGGTCTCGAGCAGTCGGCGCAACCCGGGCCGTACCCGTTGTGCGGCAACGGGTTCGGTACCCGACCACGGTCGTGCCAGCCGGTACAGGTGGTCGCGTTCGAGCGGGTCGAGTCGTAACGCCCGCGCCACCGCATCCAGCACCGATTCCGAAAAGTGCAGGGTGCGGCCCTGTTCCAGGCGCACATAGTGATCCACGCTCACTCCGGCCAGCAGCGCCAGTTCCTCGCGGCGCAGTCCCGGCACCCGGCGGCGGGTGCCGTGCTCGACCAGACCCACCTCCTCCGGACGCAGACGGGCGCGGCGCGAGCGCAGGAATTCTCCGAGTTCGGCGCGTCGATCCAGGCTCATGCGGCCAGTATCGCGCGTCCGGCGCCGTCGAGTCTGGTCACGGCATGCCCAGGCTCGGCACGCACTGGTAGCCGGCGCCACCGCCGACGACTCTCGAAAAGCGGCGCCGCCACCGGGGCGGCGCGAGCGAAGGAGACACATCGATGAGCACCACCCGCCGCTTCGGCAGCACCGGAATGGACATCACCCCCTTGGGTTTGGGCACCTGGGTGATCTCCGGCCCCGGCTGGCAGTACTCGTGGGGCAGCACCGACGACACCGATTCGGTCGGCGCGATCCGGCACGCCGTCGGCGCCGGACTCAACTGGATCGACACCGCGGCCGCCTACGGGCTCGGTCACGCCGAGGAACTCGTCGGCCGCGCCCTGGCCGGCATCCCGGAGCGGGATCGGCCGTACATCTTCACGAAGGCCGGCCTGATCTGGGAAGAGGGCGACGATCCGAACGGGCCGCCGCTGCGGGTGATGCGACCGGAGTCCGTCCGCCGCGAACTGGAGAATTCGCTGCGCCGCCTCGGCACCGACCATATCGACCTGTACCAGGTGCACTGGCCCGATACCGGTGCCCGCTTCGTCTACGGCGCCGAGGGCGAGCCGACCGGCGACGCGACACCGCTCGAGGAGTACTGGCAGGTGATGGCGGACCTGCGCAAGGAGGGCAAGGTGCGTGCCATCGGGCTGTCCAATCACGATGTGCGGCAACTGGGTATCGCCGAATCCATCGCACACGTCGACGCGATCCAGCCACCGTTCTCGGCGCTCAACCGCGCCGCGGCACCGGAGATCGCGTGGGCGGCCGCGCACGACACCGGTGTGATCGCCTATTCGCCGCTGCAGTCGGGCCTGCTCACCGGTGCGTTCACCGCCGACCGCGTGCTCGCCGCCGACGACTGGCGCCGCGGCTACGCCGAGTTCACCACCGACCTGCCCGTCAACCTCGCCTTCGTCGACGCGCTGCGCCCGATCGCCGCCCGGCGCGGCGTCGGGGTGGCGGAGGTGGCGCTGGCCTGGGTCACGGGCTGGCCCGGCATCACCGGGGCGATCGTCGGCGCCCGGACACCGGCACAGATCGACGGATGGGCCGGCGCTCGTGAACTCGTGCTCACCGCCGCCGACCAGGCCGAGATCACCGCCGCACTGGTCGCCACCGGGGCCGGTACCGGTCCGGTCCGCCCGTGAATCCGTCCGAACCATCGAAGGAGAACACCGTGGTCCTGCACGTCGTCGCCGAACTGCACGCCCGCCCCGGCCAGGAGGATCGGTTGCGCACAGCCCTGGAGGCGATGATCGAACCGTCGCTCGCCGAACCCGGATGCCTGGACTACCGGCCCTACGCCGACCCCAACGATCCGGCTCGCATGGTGGTGATGGAGCGCTGGCACGGGCCCGACGCGCTCGAGGCTCATTTCGTGACCCCGCACTTCCGTCATATCGCCGAGGTCCTGGACCTGATTCTCGCCACGCCTATGACGGTGTCCCGCCTGGTGCCGGAATGAGCCGTCGCGCCCCGGGCCGGACGCGGGAGCGTGACGCCGCGTCCGGCTCGGGCGGCGGATATCGACTGGCGCCGACCCGATAGGCTGGTAGGCGGTCCGGAGCATTCGCTTCGATGTGATGACCAGCACAGACCGGCCGGACAGACAAGGATTTCACACCGCTATGACTAGCCGCATCGAGCTCGCCCGCGTGGATCTGCGCGGACGTACGCCCTCCGCTGCCGAACTGCGCGCGGCGCTGCCGCGCGGGGGAGTGGACGTGGACTCGGTGCTGCATCATGTGCGGCCGGTGGTGGAGGCGATCCGTGATCGCGGGGTCGAGGCCGCGCAGGAGTTCAGCGCGAAGTTCGACGGCATCACCCCGGCGAGCGTGCGCGTCCCGTCCGCCGAACTCGACAAGGCCCTCGCCGAGCTGGCGCCTGCCGTGCGGGCGGCGCTCGAGGTGGCCATCGAACGCACCCGCAAGGTGCACGCCGATCAGCGCCGCACCGACACCACCACCGAGGTCGTGCCCGGCGGCACCGTCACCGAACGCTGGGTGCCGGTCGAGCGGGTCGGGCTCTACGTGCCCGGCGGTAATGCCGTCTACCCGTCCAGTGTCGTCATGAACGTCGTCCCCGCGCAGGCCGCGGGCGTGGACTCGCTGGTGGTGGCCTCGCCGCCGCAGGCCCAGTTCGGCGGACTGCCGCATCCGACGATTCTCGCCGCGGCGAAACTGCTCGGCGTCGAGGAGGTGTGGGCGGTCGGCGGTGCCCAGGCGGTCGCCTTGCTGTCCTACGGCGGCACCGACACCGACGGCGCGCAGCTCGCCCCCGTCGACATGATCACCGGTCCGGGCAACATCTACGTCACCGCCGCCAAGCGACTGTGCCGCGGCCTGGTCGGCATCGACGCCGAGGCCGGTCCCACCGAGATCGCGATCCTCGCCGACGCCACCGCCGATCCGGCACATGTGGCCGCCGATCTGATCTCGCAGGCCGAACACGATGTGCTCGCCGCGAGTGTGCTGGTCACCGACAGTGTGGCGCTGGCCGATGCGGTCGACGCCGCGGTCACGACCCAGCTCGAGGTGGTCAAGCACCGGGAGCGGGTGTCGGAGGCGTTGTCCGGCAAGCAGTCCGGTGTCGTGCTCGTCGACGATATCGAGCAGGGGCTGCGGGTGGTCAACGCCTACGCCGCCGAACACCTCGAGATCCAGACCGCCGACGCGGCCGCGGTCGCCGGGCGGGTCCGCAGCGCGGGTGCGGTGTTCGTCGGCGCGTGGTCGCCGGTGAGCCTCGGCGACTACTGCGCCGGATCGAATCACGTCCTGCCCACCGCCGGGTGCGCCCGCCACTCCTCGGGGCTGAGCGTGCAGACCTTCCTGCGCGGTATCCACGTCGTCGAATACAGCGAAGCCGCGCTGAAAGACGTTGCCGGCCACGTCGTTTCCCTGGCCAACGCCGAGGATCTGCCGGCCCACGGCCAGGCCGTGCAGGTGCGTTTCGAGGCCCTGTCATGACCGCGACCGCCGATGTCCCGGGCGCCGCGGCGACCCTCGACGATCTGCCGCTGCGCGAGAACCTGCGCGGCAAGAGCCCGTACGGCGCACCGCAATTGGCGGTGCCGGTGCAGCTGAACACGAATGAGAATCCGCATCCGCCGAGCCGGGCGCTGATCGACGACGTGGCCGAATCCATTCGGGCCGCCGCCGCCGACCTGCACCGTTATCCCGACCGGGACGCGGTGGCGCTGCGCACCGATCTGGCCGCGTACCTGACCCGCCAGACCGGAGTCACCGTGCAGACCGCGAACGTGTGGGCGGCCAACGGATCCAACGAGATTCTGCAGCAGCTGCTGCAGGCCTTCGGCGGGCCCGGCCGCAGCGCCCTCGGCTTCGTGCCCTCGTATTCGATGCACCCGATCATCTCCGAGGGCATCGACACCGAATGGATCGAGGCCAAGCGCAACAGCGACTTCTCCCTCGACATCGACTACGCGGCCGCGGTGATCGCCGACCGCCGCCCCGATGTGGTGTTCGTGACCAGCCCGAACAATCCGACCGGGCATTCCATCGCCCTCGCCGATCTGGAGCGTCTGCTCGAGGCGGCGCCGGGCATCGTGGTGGTCGACGAGGCGTACGGCGAGTTCTCCGCCGCACCCAGCGCACTCGGGCTCATCGACCGGTATCCGGCGAAGCTGGTGGTCAGCCGCACCATGAGCAAGGCCTTCGCCTTCGCCGGCGGGCGGCTCGGCTATCTGGTCGCCGCGCCCGCGGTGATCGAGGCGATGCTGCTGGTGCGGCTGCCCTACCACCTGTCGGTGGTCACCCAGGCCGCCGCTCGCGCCGCGCTGCGCCATGCCGACGAAACTCTGGCCAGTGTCGCCGAACTCGCCGCGCAGCGGGAACGAGTGGCGGAGGGGTTGCGGGACATGGGTTTCGAGGTGGTCACCTCGGACGCGAACTTCCTGTTGTTCGGCTACTTCGCCGACGCGCCGCGCACCTGGCAGCGTTATCTGGACGAGGGCGTGCTGATTCGCGACGTCGGCATTCCCGGCTATCTGCGCACCACCATCGGATTGGCCGCGGAGAACGACGAATTCCTGCGGGTGAGCGAGAAGTTGGTGGCCACCGAGGTGATCTCCCGATGAGCACGGAAGCGAGTATGAATCGAACCGCCCGGGTGGAACGCACCACCCGCGAATCCAGCATCGTGGTCGAATTGAACCTCGACGGCACCGGCCGGACCGACATCTCCACCGGCGTCCCGTTCTACGACCACATGCTCACCGCCTTCGGCCAGCACGGCAGCTTCGATCTGACCGTGCAGGCCAAGGGCGATATCGAGATCGAGGCGCATCACACCGTCGAGGACACCGCCATCGTCATCGGACAGGCGCTCGGCGAGGCGCTGGGGGACAAGAAGGGCATCCGCCGCTTCGGTGACTGCTACATCCCGATGGACGAAACCCTCGCCCACGCCGCCGTCGACGTGTCGGGGCGGCCGTACTGCGTGCACGACGGCGAGCCGGAGCGGCTGCTGCACACCGTGATCCCCAGCGCCGGTCCCGGTGCGTCGTATTCCACGGTGCTGAACCGGCACGTCTTCGAGTCGATCGCCCTCAACGCCCGCATCGCACTGCACGTGCGGGTGCTGTACGGCCGCGACCAGCACCACATCACCGAGGCCGAGTTCAAGGCCGTCGCACGGGCTCTGCGCGCCGCCGTCGAACCGGACCCCCGGGTCACCGGTGTGCCGTCCACGAAGGGAACGCTGTGAAATCGGTTGTGCTGCTGGACTACGGCTCCGGCAATCTGCATTCCGCGGCGCGCGCGCTGGCTCGCACCGGCGCGGAGGTGACCGTCACCGCCGATCCGAAGGCCGCGCTCGACGCCGATGGTCTGGTCGTGCCGGGCGTCGGCGCGTTCGCCGCGTGTATGGCAGGTCTGACGCAGGTGCGCGGCGAGCGGATCATCGGCACCCGCCTCGCCGGGGGCCGGCCGGTGCTCGGCATCTGCGTGGGCATGCAGATCATGTTCGAGCGTGGAGTCGAATTCGGGGTCGAGTCCGAGGGCTGCGGCCAGTGGCCGGGCACGGTGGAACGGCTTCCGGCGCAGGTACTTCCGCACATGGGCTGGAACACCGTGCAGGCTCCCGCCGACAGCGTGCTGTTCGCCGGGATGGATCCCGAGACGCGCTTCTACTTCGTGCACTCCTACGCGGCGCAGAAGTGGGAATGGGACGACAACGGCACCATCGCCCCGGCGAAGCTGATCTGGGCCGAACACGGCGGGCCGTTCCTCGCCGCGGTGGAGAACGGGCCGCTGTGCGCCACCCAGTTCCACCCGGAGAAGTCCGGCGACGCCGGTGCGCAGCTGCTGCGCAACTGGGTCGGCTCGCTGTAGGACTACGTCTGCGGCGCCAGCGTGTCGACCCGGCCCGCGAGCCAGCGGCCGTCGACGTTGTCGAGGAACACCCGCAGCTGGGACCGTTCGGGCCGGGGCAGGCCGAGTGTGGCATCGCTGCGTTCGGACCGGTCCACGGTCACCACGACCTGCGAATGTTCGGGGTCGGCCACATCGGTGCGGCATTCCACCGAGTTGGCCTCGGAGCGGACGTGCACCGAGGTCACGTGTGCGCGCCGATCGGGCGCCGACGCGGCGAACTGGTCGTGGAACTCGCCGGTGGACAACTCCAGGACCCGTCGGTCGTAGTCGTCGTAACCGGCCCAGTCGTAGGTGGTGAACTGGCGCCCGAAATCGCAGGCGGCCAATTGAATCGGGTCGGCGGGGGTTGCCGTCGCCGTGGGTGGCACGAGCGTCGCGGCGCCGGCCGCCCCGCATGACAACGCGAACATGATGGGCCGCAACGTGATCCGCGACATGGATGAAGGTCCTCTTCGTCGACAACGATGGCAGTACGTGCCCCCGACCCAGGGTACGTACGCGGAAGCCGCCGGTCTGGACCTCCTGCGCACAGTGACACACGCAGACTTCGGATTGCCCGCCGTTGTCCAGCTCAAACGTGTGATGCTCGTCCCCGCAGGCAGTGACCGGCGTCCCATATGCGCCATCCCGGCACCGCGACGCCAACCGGTAGCCAGTAGGCTGCACACGTGAGTCTTGTGCTGCTACCCGCCGTCGATGTCGCCAATGGTGAGGCCGTGCGCCTGGTTCAGGGGGAGGCCGGCAGCGAAACCAGCTACGGCGCCCCCCGCGATGCCGCGCTGGCCTGGCAGGAGGCGGGTGCCGAATGGGTGCATCTGGTCGACCTGGACGCGGCCTTCGGACGCGGCTCCAACCGCGAACTGCTCGCCGAGGTCGTCGGTGAGCTGGATGTGAAGGTCGAGCTGTCCGGCGGCATCCGCGACGACGACTCGCTGAAGGCCGCGATGGCCACCGGATGTGCCCGGGTCAACCTGGGTACCGCCGCACTCGAGGATCCGCAGTGGTGCGCCCGCGCCATCGCCGAATACGGCGACCGGGTCGCGGTCGGCCTGGACGTGCGGATCATCGACGGTGACTACCGGTTGCGGGGCCGTGGCTGGGTGAGCGACGGCGGCGACCTGTGGGAGGTGCTCGAGCGCCTGGAACGCGACGGCTGCGCCCGCTACGTGGTCACCGACGTGAGCAAGGACGGCACCCTGCAGGGCCCCAACCTCGACATTCTGCGGCAGGTGTGCGCGGCCACCGAGGCACCGGTGATCGCCTCCGGCGGCGTCTCCACCCTCGACGATCTGCGGGCCATCTCCGGGCTGGTGTCCGACGGAGTGGAAGGCGCGATCGTCGGAAAAGCCTTGTACGCCGGGCGTTTCACGCTGCCCGAGGCGCTGGACGCGGTTCGCTGACGTGACCGCCGCCGTCTCCGACCCGGCCGCGCTGCTCGCGACGGCGAGCGAGATATTGGACGGTGCGGCACCGCGTTTCGTCGAAGGGCTGGGGGCGCCGAGCGCGGTCCAGAAGGGCCGCGGCGACTTCGCCACCGCCCTGGATCTGGAACTCGAGCGCACACTGTCGCAGCAGTTGGCCGAGCGCACCGGAATTCCGGTGCACGGCGAGGAGTTCGGCGGGCCGGAACTGAGTTCGGGCACCGCGTGGGTGCTCGACCCCATCGACGGCACCTTCAACTACTCCGCGGGCCATCCGCTGTCGGCGATGCTGCTGGCGCTGGTGGCCGACGGACAGCCCGTCCTCGGTCTGACCTGGCTGCCGCTGCTGGACCGCCGCTACGCCGCGGCGGCCGGTGGCCCGCTGCTGCTCAACGGAAAACCGTTGCCGCCCTTGGAACACGGCCGTCTCGCGGAGTCGATGATCGGCTTCGGCGCGTTCAACATCGACGCCCACGGCCGGATCCCGGGCCGGTTCCGCTTCGACCTGCTGGGTGCCCTGAGCCGGTTGTCGAGCCGGGTGCGCATGCACGGATCCACCGGCATCGACCTGGCCTACACCGCCTCCGGGGTGCTGGGCGGCGCGGTCGTCTTCGGCCACCATCCGTGGGACAACGCCGCCGGAGTGGCGCTGGTGCGCGCCGCGGGCGGTGTGGTGACCGATCTGCGCGGCGAAGAATGGTCGATCACCTCGCGGTCGGTGCTGGCCGCCGCGCCCGGGGTGCACGAAGAACTCCTGGACATGATCGACAGCGCCGTCGACCGCGCCTCCGAGCGCAACGAGAATTCGGAAGGGACGCAATGACTCTGGCGGTACGCGTGATCCCGTGCCTGGACGTCGACGCCGGCCGGGTGGTCAAAGGCGTGAACTTCGAGAATCTGCGCGATGCCGGCGACCCGGTGGAACTGGCCGCCGCCTACGATGCCCAGGGCGCCGACGAGCTCACCTTCCTCGACGTCACGGCGTCGAGCGGCGATCGGGGCACCATGATCGACGTGGTGACCCGCACCGCCGAGCAGATCTTCATTCCGCTCACCGTGGGCGGCGGCGTGCGCACGGTCGAGGATGTGGACCGGCTGCTGCGCGCGGGCGCGGACAAGGTGTCGGTGAACACCGCGGCGATCGCGAATCCGGAGATCCTGCGCGAGATGTCGCAGCGCTTCGGCTCGCAGTGCATCGTGCTGTCGGTGGATGCGCGGCGTGTGCCCGACACCGGCTCGCCGACCCCGTCCGGGTGGGAGGTGACCACCCACGGCGGTAAACGCGGCACCGGCATCGACGCGGTCGAGTGGGCGGTGCGCGGCGCCGAACTGGGGGTCGGCGAGATCCTGCTCAACTCGATGGACGCCGACGGCACCAAGGGCGGTTTCGACCTGCCGATGATCAGCGCGGTGCGTGCCGCCGTCTCGGTGCCGATCATCGCCAGCGGCGGCGCCGGAGAGGTCGACCATTTCGCGCCCGCGGTGCGGACCGGCGCCGACGCGGTATTGGCCGCGAGCGTCTTCCACTTCGGTGACCTGACGATTCCGCAGGTCAAAGACGCGATGCGAACCGAGGGCATCACCGTCCGCTGAGGGCGAACGGCACCCTCGGCAGAGGGCGAACGGCACCGACAGGACAGGTATAACGATGGGTATGAGTTTGGATCCCGCCGTCGCCGCCCGGCTCAAGCGCAACGAGGCGGGCCTGGTCGCGGCGATCGCACAGGAACGCGGCACCGGCGATGTGCTGATGATGGCGTGGATGGACGACGAGGCCCTGGCCCGCACCCTCGCCACCCGCAAGGCCACCTACTACTCGCGTTCGCGGCAGCAGTACTGGGTCAAGGGCGAGACGTCGGGGCATACGCAGTACGTGCACGAGGTGCGGCTGGACTGTGACGGCGATGCCGTGCTGCTGATCGTCGACCAGCAGGGCGCGGCCTGCCACACCGGCACCCACACCTGCTGGGACGGGGATCTGCTGCTCGCCGACGCGACCTGAACCGGTCAGCCGGCGGCGCCGGCCGTGGCTTCGGCGGACGGGGGGTCGGGCAGTCCGTCGGCGCGGCCGATACCCCGGGACAGGCCCGCGTCGAGTTGCGCCACGAGGGCCTCTCCGAGGGTGAGCAGCTGGTCGACCTGCTCATCGTCGATTCCGTCGAAGACCAGCCCCCGCACTCCTTCCAGATAGGCGGGAGTGGCCTTCTGCACCTGTTCGAAACCCTCGTCGGTGAGCACGGCATAGGCGCCGCGGCGGCCGCGCACCGCGTCGCGGCGCGCCCAGCCCAGCCGTTCCAGCTTCGTCACCACATGCGACAACCGTGATAGCGATGCGTTTGCCCTATTCGCCAGTTCGCTGAGTTGCAGCCGATGTCCGGGCTCCTCGGACAGCAGGGCCATCAGAAAATACTCGAAATGCGTCATACCGGCTTCGCGTTGCAGCTGGGTATCCATCGCCGCGGGTAATCGCGTGGTCAGCGCGACCAGAGTCCGCCACGCTCGCCGTTCGGTGGGATTGAGCCATTCCGTCACTTCGCGCCCTCTCTTGCAGCCCAGTGACGTAAATCGCAGTTCACCGTCACTCGCGACCAACAAGTTTGCCACGACTTCGCTCGACGGTCAGCCCGGTTGCCGGTGACGTGACAGCTATCACGCCGGGGCGCGATCGCGACGCTGTCGGGTTCACTCCTTGATATCGCCTGGTGGCCGCGTGGCGTTAGCGGTGTCGGGTGCGGTGACCACGCCGGCTTCGGCGCGGCGGGCCGAACGCGCCCGCCACTGTTTGCGTAGCAGTAGCACGAGCAGGATCACGAAGATCGCCGCCGCCACGATGGCGCCGACCAGCGAGGCGCCGCGGAAGCCGGGCGCATCGACGTCGAGGACGCGTTCCCCGGCGTGCGCGGCGCTGTTGCCGCCCAGCACGATGGTCAGCGTCATCAGATTGGGCAGCGCCACGATCAACGCCAGCACCGCCGCGGCGCCGGCGGCGAACTTGCCGGCTCGGGTGCGCCACACCCGTACCGCGCCCAGCAGGAGCACCAGGGGGATCAGCGTGCACAGGAACCCGACCGCCAGGCCCGACCAGATGCCCTGGGCGAAGCTGCCGTGTCCGGACATGCCGGCGATCCGCTGCGCCCACCAGCGCGGAATGAAGGCCGACAGCACGAAATAGGCGACGACCAGCACGATGATGACCGCGAGCAGGCCGAGGGCTCGATTCCGCCACACGGTGGCTCGGGGTTTGGTCCCGGAGTTCGTGAGGGAGCTCGTCGATGTCATGAATCCAGCGTATGCGCGGGGCCCGCGCAGACGCCGGGAGAATCGGGTCGTGTCACGTCGTCCATGCGCTCTCACCAGGGAAAACGAGGGGCGCATCCGGGGCGGCCCGGGGTGTGTCCAGCGGTCGATTCAGGCCTGGTGCTCGCGCAGGGCGGCCAGCGCGGCGTCGGCGTGGACGTTGGCGCGCAGTTCGCCCGAGATCACCGCGAGGACGGTGCGGTCGGTATCGATCACGAAGGTCTGCCGCTTCACCGGCAGGAAGTTGCCGAGCAGCCCGCCGATCGCCCCGGAACGTTTGACGCCGAACCGTTCCGCCACCGCACCGTCGCGATCGGACAGCAACGGATAGCCGAGGGTCTGCGACTGTGCGAAACCGGCCTGGGTGTCGACCGAATCGGTGCTGATTCCCGCGCAACTGGCGCCCAGAGCCGCGAATTCGCTTGTCAGATCACGGAAGTGGCAGGCCTCCGCGGTGCACACGGGGGTGTTGGCGGCGGGGAAGAAGAACAGCGTCAGCGGTCCGTCGGCCAGCAACGAATCGAGCGACCGGACGGTGCCGGTCTGATCGGGAAGTTCGAACCCGGGTGCGCGCTGGCCTTTTTTCACAATCGCGAGGGTACCGGTCGGCACCCTCGCCCGGTACCCGTCGCGGACCACGTGTGGGGTCGCGACGGGGCCAGGGAATCTCGGTTGCGGCCGACTGGAATGATGAGCGATATGCACGGCGCCGCATTCGACCGTCCGGAAACCGCAACCACCACCACCCGGGACCAGTTCCGCGTGCTGGCGGCCGCGCACCGCGTAGTGCCGGTGACGCGCAAGGTGCTGGCGGATTCGGAGACCCCGCTGTCCGCCTACCGGAAGCTGGCCGCGGACCGGCCCGGCACCTTCCTGCTGGAGTCGGCCGAGAACGGTCGTTCGTGGTCGCGCTGGTCGTTCATCGGCGCCGGCAGCCCGACCGCGCTGACGGTCGTCGACGGCCAGGCGGCGTGGCTGGGCGCCACACCCGCCGACGCACCGGCCGGGGGTGATCCGCTGGAGGCGCTGCACGACACCCTGGAACTGCTGCGCACCGAGCGCCTGCCCGGCCTGCCGCCGCTGACCGGTGGTCTGGTCGGCTATCTGGGCTACGACATCGTGCGCCGCATCGAGCGGCTGCCGGAGCTGACCATCGACGATCTGCGGGTTCCGGAGATGGTGATGCTGCTCGCGGCGGATCTGGCCGCCTTCGACCATCACGAGGGCGCGATCACGCTGATCGCCAACGCGGTGAACTGGAACGGCACCGACGAACGCGTCGACGAGGCCTACGACGACGCCGTCGCCCGGCTCGACCGGATGACCGCGGCGCTGGCCGCGCCCGCCGAATCGACCGTCTCCGTATTCGACCGTCCCGAGCCGGACTACATCCGCCGCCGCACCAGCGAGGATTTCGGTGCGGGCGTGCGGCGGCTGGTCGGCGAGATCGAGGCCGGCGAGGCGTTCCAGGTGGTGTTGTCGCAGCGGTTCGAAATGGACTTCGACGGCGAACCGCGCGATGTGTACCGGATGCTGCGCGCCTCGAATCCGAGCCCGTACATGTATCTGATGCACATTCCCGACGGCGCGGGCGGCACCGCGTTCTCCATCGTCGGCTCGAGTCCGGAATCGCTGGTGACGGTGAAAGACGGTGTGGCGACGACACATCCGATCGCCGGCACTCGGTGGCGCGGCGCCACCGAGGAGGACGACGTGCTGCTCGAGAAGGATCTGCTCTCCGACGAGAAGGAGAACGCCGAACACCTCATGCTCGTCGACCTGGGCCGCAACGACCTGGGCCGGGTGTGCGAACCGGGCACCGTACGCGTCACCGAATACCGCCACATCGAGCGCTACAGCCACGTGATGCATCTGGTGTCCACGGTCACCGGGCGGCTGGCGGCGGGTCGCATCGCCCTCGACGCCGTGCGCGCCTGCTTCCCGGCCGGCACGCTCTCCGGTGCGCCGAAGGTGCGGGCCATGGAGCTGATCGAGGAGAACGAGCCCACCCGCCGCGGCGTCTACGCCGGGGTCGTCGGCTACCTCGACTTCGCCGGCGACGCCGATACCGCGATCGCGATCCGCACCGCGCTGCTCAAGGACGGCATCGCCTATGTGCAGGCCGGTGCCGGCATCGTCGCCGACTCCCAGCCCGACTACGAGGACGAGGAGTCGCGCAACAAGGCGATGGCCGTCCTCAAGGCCGTCGCCGCCGCGCGCACCGTGCGCACCTTCACCCCTGAACCCGACGGCACCCTGCTATGAGCAACTCGGAATCCGATCCAGCCCAACGACATTCGCCGGACCAGCCGGAGAGCACGTCCGCGCCGGGCACGAACGGCACGTCGTCCACGAAACGCGCCCGTCCGGTGCTGCCGGTCCTCCTGCTCGCGGTCGGCGCGGCCGCGCTGTGGGGCTCCTCGCGCATGACCTGGGTGACACTGCGGTCCTCCGATGGTCTGACCGAACCGCGCACCCAGCATCTCGACGGCGGTCTCTGGTTCGGCGCGCTCACACCGCTGGCGCTGGTGCTACTGGCGTCGATCGCGGCCGTGTTCGCCACCAAGGGCTGGCTGCGCCGGCTGATCGGTGTGGTGGTGGCGCTGGTCGCCGCGGTCGCCGCGGTGCCCGGCCTGGCCCTGCTGACCCAGCACGGCAAGCTCGCCGAACGCGCCGCCCGGCTCGCCGAACTGCCCGCCCGCGCGCATGTCGACGCCGCCACGGCGGCCACCTTCCCGGCCGCGCTCAGCGTCGCCGGTGCGCTCGCGGCCTTCGCCGCCGGAGTGCTGCTGGCCCGCATGCCCGAAACGACGGCCCGCATGTCGGGTAAGTACGACAACCCGGTGTTCCGCCGGGCCGCCGCCGCCGAACAGGTCGCCGAACTGCGCCGCACGGGTGAGACGGAGTCGGCCGCGAAGGTCGCCGACGCACCGCGCCCGGCGACGCCGGCGTCAGCCCCGCACGCCCCGGAGCCGGAGTCGGGCGAACTCTCGCAGCGTGTGCTGTGGGACGCGCTCGACGCGGGCGCCGACCCGACCGACGACGAGGCGGGCCGATGAGCGCTTTATCACGGCGCGCCGGGCGGCAGGCGTCACACCCCGCCGTCGGCTCGGTGAACACCTCCATTTACTCTTTATCAGCATCGGTGAGACAGCACCTGGGGGGATTCTCAGGTAGCAAGTCCGTCTCCCCAGAAAGGATTCGAGCCAGATGACGGTACTCGACTCGATTCTCGACGGGGTCCGCGCGGATGTGGCCGCTCGGGAAGCCCTCCTGGATTTCCAGGCCGTCAAGAAGGCCGCCGCCGCGGCACCCTCGCCGCGCGATGCGCTCGCCGCGCTGCACGCGGACGGGATCGGAGTCATCGCCGAGGTCAAGCGCGCCAGCCCCTCGAAGGGTGAGCTCGCCGACATCCCGGACCCGGCCAGCCTGGCGAAGTCCTACGAGGACGGGGGCGCGCGCATCATCAGCGTGCTGACCGAGGGTCGCCGCTTCCACGGCTCGCTCGACGATCTGGACGCGGTCCGCGCGGTCGTCGACGTGCCGATCCTGCGCAAGGACTTCGTCGTCGGCCCGTACCAGATCCACGAGGCCCGTGCCCACGGCGCGGACGTGATCCTGCTGATCGTGGCCGCCCTGGAACAGGACGTCCTGGCCTCGCTCATCGATCGCACCGAATCGCTGGGTATGACCGCGCTGGTCGAGGTGCACACCGAGGAGGAGGCCGACCGCGCACTGACCGCCGGCGCCTCGGTCATCGGCGTGAACGCCCGCAACCTGAAGACCCTCGAGGTCGATCGCGACGTCTTCGCGCGCATCGCGCCCGGACTACCCACCGAGGTCATCCGGGTCGCCGAATCCGGCGTCAGCGGCACCGCCGATCTGCTCGCCTACGCCGGCGCCGGCGCCGATGCGGTGCTGGTCGGCGAGAGCCTCGTGACCAGTGGCGATCCGCGTTCCGCCGTCTCCGAGCTGGTGACCGCCGGCACCCATCCGTCCTGCCCGCGTCCGCTGCGGCGGGGTGTCACCCGATGACCGGCGTGCACGAGCAGCTGCCTCAGGCCAGCGAGGGCGTCACCCATCGCAGCCACGAACCGGATATCGGCGGCCACTTCGGCGTCTACGGCGGCCGGCACGTGCCCGAGGCGCTGATGGCGGTGATCGAGGAGGTCTCCGCCGAATACGACAAGTCGCGCCTGGATCCCGATTTCCTGGCCGAACTCGACCGGCTGCAGCGCGATTACGCGGGCCGGCCCTCGCCGGTCTTCGAATGCAAGCGGCTCTCCGAGCACGCCGGCGGCGCCCGCATCCTGCTCAAGCGCGAGGATCTGAACCACACCGGTTCGCACAAGATCAACAACGTGCTGGGCCAGGCGCTGCTCGCCCAGCGGATGGGCAAGACGCGCGTCATCGCCGAGACCGGCGCCGGTCAGCACGGCGTCGCGACCGCCACCGCCTGTGCGCTGCTCGGCCTCGAATGCGTGATCTACATGGGCGCGGTCGACACCGCGCGCCAGGCGCTCAACGTCGCGCGGATGCGGCTGCTGGGCGCCGACGTGGTGTCGGTGACCACCGGCTCGCAGACCTTGAAGGACGCGATCAACGAGGCGCTGCGCGATTGGGTCACCAATGCCTCGGAGACCTACTACTGCTTCGGCACCGCGGCAGGCCCGCATCCGTTCCCGCTGATGGTGCGCGATTTCCAGCGCGTCGTCGGCCTGGAGGCGCGGGTGCAGGTACAGACGCAGACCGGGCGCCTTCCCGACGCCGTGGTGGCGTGCGTGGGTGGTGGATCGAACGCGATCGGCATCTTCCACCCGTTCCTCGACGACGAGGGCGTGCGCCTGATCGGCTACGAGGCGGCCGGTGACGGTGTCGAAACCGGCAGGCACGCAGCCACTTTCGCCGGCGGCCGGCCGGGTGCGTTCCAGGGCGCCTACTCGTACCTGCTGCAGGACGAGGACGGCCAGACCATCGAATCGCATTCCATCTCGGCCGGTCTGGACTATCCCGGCGTCGGGCCCGAACACGCCTACCTGAAGGACATCGGCCGCGCCGAGTACCGGCCGATCACCGATGTCGAGGCGATGGACGCGCTGCTGCTGCTCTCGCGTACCGAGGGCATCATCCCGGCCATCGAATCGGCGCACGCGGTGGCCGGCGCGTTGCAGCTGGGGCGCGAATTGGGTCCGGGCGCAATCATTCTGGTGAATCTGTCCGGACGTGGCGACAAGGACATGGATACCGCGGCGCGCTGGTTCGGCCTGTTCGACGACGCCGCCGCCCCGGAGGAGAATCGCTCGTGAGCCGTCTGGAATCGACCTTCGCGGCCAGCCGCGGCGAGGGCCGCGCCGCGCTGATCGGATATCTGCCCGCGGGTTACCCGGACCTGGCCGGATCCATCGACGTGTGCACCGCGATGGTCGAATCCGGTTGCGACATCATCGAAGTCGGTATCGCCTATTCGGATCCGGTGATGGACGGCCCCACCATCCAGGCCGCCACCGAGCAGGCCCTGCGCGGCGGGGTGCGCGTGCGTGACGTGTTCACCGTCGTCGAGGCGATCACGGCCGCCGGGGGCAACGCCGTGGTGATGACCTACTGGAATCCGGTGCTGCAGTACGGCGTCGACCGCTTCGCCCGCGATCTGGCCGCGGCCGGCGGGCTCGGGCTGATCACCCCCAACCTCATTCCCGAGGAGGCGGGGGAGTGGTTCGACGCCTCCCGCGCCCACGATCTGGACCGCATCTTCCTGGTCGCCCCGTCCTCCACCGAGGAGCGTCTGGTCAAGACCATCGAGGCCAGTAGCGGATTCCTCTACGCCGCCTCCACCATGGGCGTCACCGGCGCGCGCGACGCGGTGTCCTCGGCGGCCCCGGAACTGTGCGCGCGGGTGCGTGCCCACTCCGATATCCCGGTCGGTGTCGGCCTGGGTGTGCGCAGCGGTGCGCAGGCGGCCGAAATCGCTTCCTATGCCGACGGAGTCATCGTCGGCTCGGCGCTGGTGACAGCCGCGGGACGGGGTCTGGACCAGGTCCGGACGCTCACCGCGGAACTCGCCGAGGGCGTGCGGTCGGCGACCGTCACCAGCTGATCGCCGACGCGAACTGGGCGGCGGGCGCACCCTCCGTTACGGTGGGGCCCGTGACTTTTCCAGTCCTGGCAGACGGCGTCGACGTGCACGGTGGGGCGGTACTGGCCTATATTCCCAGTCCGCCGCGAGGCGTATGGGATGTGGGGCCGTTCCCGCTGCGTGCCTATGCGATCTGCATCATCATCGGCATCATCGTCGCGATCTGGTGGGGTGAGCGGCGCTGGCGCGAGCGCGGCGGCGAGCCGGGCAAGGTGCTCGACGTGGCGATGTTCGCCGTGCCGTTCGGACTCGTCGGCGGCCGGCTCTACCACGTGGCCACCGACTGGGAGAAGTACTTCGGCGCCGGCGGCCATCCGATCAACGCGCTGAAGATCTGGGAGGGCGGCCTCGGCATCTGGGGCGCGGTGCTGCTCGGCGGCATCGGCGCCTGGATCGGCTGCCGCGTGTATCGAATTCCGTTGCCCGCCTTCGGTGATGCCATCGCCCCGGCGATTCTGCTCGCCCAGGCCATCGGCCGCCTCGGCAACTACTTCAATCAGGAACTCTACGGCCGCAAGACCGATCTGCCCTGGGGCCTCGAGATCTATCTGCGGTTCGACTCCGACGGCCGGCTCGACATGATGAACGGCGTCTCCACCGGCGTGGTGGAGAAGGTCGTGCAGCCGACCTTCCTCTACGAGCTGATCTGGAATCTGCTCGGCGTCCTGGTGCTGGTGATGGTCGACAAACGGTGGCGGATCGGCCACGGCCGCCTGTTCGCGCTGTACGTGGCGATCTACACCTTCGGCCGCTTCTGGGTCGAACTGCTGCGCGACGACGAGGCCACCCACATCTTCGGCATCCGGGTCAACTCCTACACTTCGGCGATCGTATTCCTGTGTGCCCTGGCGTATTTCGCCCTCGCCACCAAGGGCCGCGAAACCGCCGCCCAGCTCGCCGCCGGCGGCGAGCGCCCCTGGCCCTGGCAGATCGGCGCCCTGCGCCGGCACGGCGCCGCCGGACAGCAATCCGCTGCGACCGAGAGCGCAGCGGCGGTCGCGGCCGATGAATCCGCCGACGGCGACGACTCCGGCGACGCCGCGAAACCCACGGATGATGTGAGCCCGGCCGGGAAGGCCGACGAGTCCGACCCCGCGGCCGCCGGCTCCGTATCCGGCGAATCGGACGAGTCCACCGCCGGCCCCTCCGATTCGGCGTCGACCGGCAACGAACTGGATCCGCCCGCCGATGACAAGGATGCGGCCGGTGTCACCAGCGCCGGGGACAGTGAGCGGCGGGCCGAGGGCAAGTCGGGTAAGCCGGGCCGGAAGAAGGCGGACAAGAACTGAGCGGGCCGACCGCTCGAACCAGGAGGACTTCGTGACCGACCCCTATCAGCCGCAGCCCGGCTACGGCCCGCAGTACGGTGCACCGGGTACCGGACCGGGGAATCCGGGCGGCTACGGCCCAGCTGGCCCCTACGGAACCGGTGCCGAATCCGGCCCCTACGGCTACAGCCAGCCCTACGGCCAGCCCGTCGACCCGTATGCCCAGCCCTACGCTCCCGCCCCGGGCTACCCGCCCGCGCCGTACGGCATGGATCCGGAAGCGCCGTACGGGCGCAACATGTACGGCGAACCGTTCTCGGACAAGTCGAAGCTCACCGCCGGGCTGCTGCAACTGTTCGTCGGCGGCCTCGGGATCGGCCGGTTCTACCTCGGCTACACCGGTATCGGCGTCGCCCAGCTGCTGGTCACGCTGTTCACCTGCGGTCTGGGCGGCATCTGGCCGTTCATCGACGCGATCATGATCCTCACCGGCAAAGTTCGCGACCCGTACAACCGTCCGCTGCAGGAGTGACGACCATGCCGGGGAATATGTGATGTGCGTCATATTTTCGTCGATTGACAGTGGCGGGAGTGCCGATCAGCGCCACCGCGGCGGCAGGACTAGGCTCGGCTCGTGATGCGACGGACAAAGATTGTGTGCACCCTCGGGCCGGCCACCGCCACCGAGGACCGGATCCGTGAACTTGTCGACAGTGGCATGGACGTGGCCCGGTTGAATTTCAGTCACGGAGAACACGCCGATCACGCCGAGAACTATCACAAGGTGCGGCACGCCGCCGAGCAGATGGGCCGTGCGGTCGGCATTCTCGCCGACCTGCAGGGACCGAAGATCCGCTTGGGCCGATTCATCGACGGCCGCACCGTGTGGGCGACGGGCGAGGAGGTGCGGATCACGGTCGACGACGTGGAAGGCACCCACGATCGCGTCTCCACCACCTACAAACAACTATCCGAGGACGCCAAGGCCGGTGACCGGCTGCTCGTCGACGACGGCAAGGTCGGCCTGACCGTGATCCGCGTCGAGGGCAACGACGTGGTGTGCCGTGTGACCGAGGGTGGTCCGGTCTCCAACAACAAGGGCGTCTCGCTGCCGGGTATGGACGTTTCGGTTCCGGCGTTGTCCGACAAGGACATCGAGGATCTGGAATTCGCCCTGCGGCTGGGCGTGGACTTCATCGCCCTGTCGTTCGTGCGGTCGCCGTCGGACGTCGAGCTGGTCCACGACATCATGGATCGCGTAGGCCGCCGGGTGCCGGTGATCGGCAAACTCGAAAAGCCCGAAGCCATCGACAATCTCGAGGCGATCGTGCTCGCGTTCGACGCGATCATGGTGGCCCGTGGCGACCTCGGCGTCGAGCTGCCGCTCGAGCAGGTGCCGCTGGTGCAGAAGCGGTCCATCCAGATGGCAAGGGAGAACGCGAAACCCGTCATCGTCGCCACCCAGATGCTGGAGTCGATGATCGGCAACTCCCGCCCGACCCGCGCCGAGGCCTCCGATGTCGCCAACGCCGTGCTCGACGGCGCGGACGCGGTCATGCTCTCCGGTGAGACCTCGGTCGGCCAGTATCCGATCGAGACGGTGCGCACGATGGCGCGCATCGTGCACGCCGTGGAATCCGAATCCTCGACCCGGGTGCCGCCGCTGACCCACGTCCCGCGCACCAAGCGCGGCGTGATCTCCTATGCGGCCCGCGACATCGGCGAGCGGCTCAACGCCAAGGCGCTGGTGGCGTTCACCCAATCCGGTGACACCGTGCGCCGGCTGGCACGCCTGCACACCACGCTGCCGCTGCTGGCGTTCACCCCGCTGCCGGATGTGCGCAGTCAGCTGGCGCTGACCTGGGGTGTGGAAACCTTCATCGTCCCGCCGGTCGGTACCACCGACGAGATGATCGGCCAGGTCGACAAGGAACTGCTGTCGCTGAATCGCTACGCCAAGGGCGACCTCGTGGTGATCGTGGCCGGTTCTCCGCCGGGAACCGTCGGCTCCACGAACCTGATCCACGTGCATCGCATCGGCGAGGAGGACCACTGAGGTGAGTGCATCACTGGGCGAATCGGTCGGCACCGGCCGCGAGAGCGGGGGCGATCTCGCCGTCCTGCTCGGCCTGCTCGAACTCGAGGAGATCGGCGAGGACGTTTTCCTCGGTCACCATCCGGAGAAGGTGTGGAGTCGCACCTTCGGCGGCCAGCTGGTGGCGCAGGCGATCATCGCGGCCGGTCGCACGGTCGGGCCGGGGCGCCCGGTGCATGCGGTCAACGCGCATTTCGTGCGCGGCGGGGATGTGCGCAAACCGATCGAATACCGGGTCGAACGCCATCGTGACGGGCGTGCCTTCGCCAATCGCACGGTGACGGCGTATCAGGGCGATCAGGAACTGTTCGTGATGCTGGCGGCGTTCCAGGACTGGGCCAAGGGCCTGGAACACGCCAGCCCGCAGCCGCAGGTGCCCGATCCGGACGGGCTACCCCGGGTGGAGGAGTCTTTTTCCGGGCTCGAGGACAAACTGCAGATGTTCGTGCAGGCGCCGCATCCGATCGACATGCGCTACACCAACGATCCGGCGTGGATCCTCAAGGGCACCGGCGGCACCCTCAACCACAACCGCGTGTGGATGAAGGCCGACGGCGAACTGCCCGACGATCCGCTGATCCACGTTGCGACGCTGGGGTATTCGTCCGACACCACGGTGCTGGATTCGATCATCACCACGCACGGGTTGTCGTGGGGTCACGACCGGATCGTGGCCGCCACGGTGAACCACTCGATCTGGTTCCACCGTCCGTTCCGCTTCGACGACTGGGCCCTGTACGCGACGCAGTCACCGGTGGCCGCCGGTTCGCGCGGTCTGGCCACCGGTCACTTCTACTCGCGGGCCGGTGAGCTGTTGGCCACCGTGGTGCAGGAAGGCGTGATCAGGCACTTCCCGGCGCGCGGCAAATAGCCCAGCGGCGGTTAGAGGCGTTCGCGGTTCTCGTCGAAGTCGTAGCTGTCGCGATGGAGAGCCGAAATCGTGTAGGGAACGGCGTCGGCGGTGGTGGCGATCCCGAGGACCAGTCGATGCTCGAGTGCGGCCAGGCCGGATTCGGTCAGCTGATCGGGATCGCCCACCAGGCTGAGCGCGATCTCGTAGGTGCGCCGCGAGCCGGGGTCGCGGTGGGGGTGTTCCAGGCGCCACTGGGTCTCCAGCACCGTGTGATCGGGTTGATCGGCGTCGACGGGCAGGGTGAAGCGCCAGGCGAAAACATCGTGTTCGGCGAGGTGGTCGTCGACCAGGCAGCGCACGGCGTGCACGACGCGGTCGAGCGTTTCCGGTGTGACGTAAACATGGAGTGAAACATCCGAAATTCGTTTCGGCATGCCTGTGTCCTGTTCCGGTGTCGAACCATCGGCGTCGGCAGTTTCCGCGGGGAGTCTAACCCCGGATCCCGATCCGCGGGAGAGCGGCATGCCCGGCGCCGGATTGTTCAGGCGTGACGGCCGATTCGCACGGGCTCGATACCCCACGGCGGGGTCTCGATGCGCCCGCCGGGTAGCAGGACCAGCCGGGGCCGGCCGGACTCCGTGCGACCCGGGTCACGATGAGCGTGCAGCGCGAGCAGCAGCGGGACCAGCGTCTCGGCGATCCGATCGCCGACGGCACAGTACTTTTCGCTCGACAGCCCGACCGGGTCGGCGATGTTCTCCCGCCCCACCAGTGCGAGATCGTTTCGGGCACTGTCGATGTGGGCGATCGTGCGAGCGCCGGAGACCTTCGCCACCCGGTAGGCCTCGAGCAGCGTGAAGGTCCGGGACCGGGCATTCGGAACCAGGTCGATGATGTGGTCGCGGATCTGCTCGGTCATCGCGAGCACGAGATCCGCGCGCGCGACCATCTCCGGTTTCACCTTGCGTGCTGAAAAGTTGCCAGGATCGCCGCCGAGGCCCGTGATGATCTGTGCCGCAAGGGGATCGACGCCGAAGCCGACGAGTGCGCGGGTGCCGGCGCTCTCGGCGGTCAGGTCGTCGAGACCGTGTTCGGCGGCGACGGCGCGGGTCAGACGTTCGGCGATCACCGAGCGGCAGACGTTGCCGGAGCAGACGAACAGGACGTGCATGACTGCTACGGTAGGTGGCCGCGCCCCGCGGCAGAAGCCGGGGACGGCCGAAAACCGCTGATTTTACGCGATGTTCAACTGCCCGTAGCGGGTCGCGTCCGACCGTTTGCCGGATTTTCGCTGACCGGCTGCGCGACGGGTGTGGCGCTACGGCTGCCGGTCCGCATCGGAACCCTCGGCGCCGGAAGCGTTTCGATAGTAGGAGGCTTCCTCGACGACGGGCGCGACCGTCGGCTCCGCACCGAGGTGCGCGCTGTCCGCGCCGGCGCGGGCGGCGTTGTCGTGGGCCCGGCCGCGCGCACTGAACAGCGGTCCGCGCATCGCCCGCGTCGGGGCGACGGCGCCCAGGCCGGTGGGCGTGGTCATATCGTCGTACATGGTGTCGATGCCGCCGCGCAGGAAGTAGGCCTCGTGCCAGAATCCGGTGCCGCCGGAGTCGCGCAGGAACCGCTGCCACCAGTCGCGGTGCGGCTGGGAACGGGTCCAGCGCTCCAGGCTGTCCAGGTCACGCCAGTATTGGCGGGCGCCCCAGTGTGGTGGGAACAGCGACCAGATGATGTCCTCGTGCCGCAGCAGCCCGTCGGGCCGATCATGATGGGAGCGATACAGTTTCGGCCCGAGGCCGAGCAGACGCAGCATCCCCCGCGGGGTCCGCACCCGCATCCCCAGATAGATCACCACCAGATCGGGATATCCCGAAAGATCAGCGGTGAGCCGGTTCACCCGCATACGCGCGACCTCCTCCTGCCCGGGGTCGTGTGCCCCACTCTACGCGTATTCACGGGCCGTCCTACCGATTCGGTTCGATTTCGTACGGCCGGTTTCGTCAGTGGGTTTCGGTGATTTCGCCGGGCTTCCAATCCTTGTCGAACCACGGTTGCAGCGGCCCGTAGAGGCGCAGGATGGGAAACCAGCTCTTGCCGGGCAGGGTCTGGATCCAGTTCGATTCCCGCCCGTCGGGCGCGGTGGGGCCGAACCAGAGGACGATCGAGCCGTCGGATTCGGTCCGGACCGTGCCGGACAGGCTCATGAGGCTGGGGTAGGGGTTGTCGGTCTGCAGGAGGGAGCGGGTCTGGGTGTCGTAAATGTCGACCGACCAGAAGTTCTTCGCCGGCGGGTCGGGCGGCAGGACGAGCCGATAGTGTTTGCCGCCGTCGAGGATCCGGCCCTCGGCGTCCTGCGCGGTGTAGGTGTAGGCCGATCCGGCGCCGGGCCGGGCATGGGCCATGGCCGGGGTGATGACCGTGGCGACGTAGTGGAACAGCGTGCGCGCGTCGAGCAGGCGTGCCCCGTCGCGCAGGAATTCGTAGCTGCCGCCGACGAAGGCTTCTTTCCAGGATCGGTCCTCGAAGACGAGGCCGTCGGTGTCGCGGGGGAAGTAGACGAGCGCCCGGCTGATCCCGGCCGCGGTGCGGGCGGCCGTGTCGAGAATCGCGCGCAGGCGCGGGCCGGGGGCGAACGGGTGGCCGTGCCGGATTCCGATCGCGGCGAGCTGACCGGCGCGTTCGGGATCGAGTGAGCCGGGTGGTTCTTCCTGGATCAGTTCGTCGACCTCCTCGTAGAAGGAGAAGTCGTTGGAGTGGACGGTGTTGAAGATCCGGTCGGCGACGTTGACGAACGCCATCTCCGGTGGGGCGTCGGCGTCGGCGAGACGGTAGACGCGGGCCTGCCGGATCGCCTCCACGCCGCCGAGGGCGCGCAACACCGCCCAGTTTGTGTAGGTCGGCGGCCGGTAGGTGAAATACCCGTCGGGGACCGTGCCGTCGTAGCCCGGCGGCAGGAACAGGTATTTCCCGCCCTGCCCGTGATCGGGACCGGCGATGCCCAGATCGGCGACATAGCGGAACCAGAAGTCGTCGACCACACAGAGCGAGTCGGTGGGTGGTTCGATCACGACCGGCCCGCCCCGCAGATCGAAGAACGAAGTGCCGTACGTGGTTTCGGTGTTCGGGGTGAGGAAGAAGCTGCCGGAGTTGGCGCGCGGTTCGGTGATCGCCATGGTCGACACACCGTCGATGCCGACACTGCGCAACCCGCGCCGCATGGCGACCAGGGAGGCGCCCGGTACCGAGTTGAGGAAGACCTCGACTCCGCGCAGGAAATCCAGGCCCTCGTACAGCGCGGTGAGCGATTCCGGTTTCGGGACGCCGTCGAAGAAATCGAAGGTTCCCAAGGGCGTCTTCACCCGGTCGGGGACACCGATCCGGTTCGACGCCGCCGCCAACTGATCGTGCGAATCGGCCATGTCCGCTCCTCGGCGCCGCTGGTGGTCTCCGTTTCGGCCAAGATACGAACGAGATCGCGGGCACCACCTCACCCGCATGAGGTGAAATGCAGGCGCACCGGTCTCACCGGCTTCGACCGGCATGCCTCGCGGCTCGGGCCGATACCCTGCGTGTCCGGGGGAGACGACTCACCTCGAAGATGTTGTTCCGCACGGCCTCCGGCGCCCTCGTCGCCGCCTGTCGGTGTCGAGGCGCATATCGAGGTCGATCGGCCGATGCCCGGAGAATCGTCGGGACCTGCCCGACTTGGTGCCGAGTGTGGGACTCGAACCCACACGTCCGTGAGGACAACGGTTTTTGAGACCGTCGCGTCTGCCAGTTCCGCCAACTCGGCGCACCGGGAGGAAATGATAGCCGGTGGGTGCCCAGGTTACCGAATCGGTCCCGCGCGGGCGGGTTCCCGCTGGGTAGATGGGTTGTGAGCGAAGTTGAACGGTACGCTTTAGGACACTCGGCTGTGCGTGGCCGGTGACAGGGTGGGACCGGAGGCGCACATCGGGCATCGGCATCGGAATATCGAGGGGTCTGTCTATGGGAACGAATGCAGGGGGCGCGGGCGCGAAGCAGGACGCGCCGGCTGCCGCGAAGCGTGTCGTGGTGGCCGAGGACGAGGCGCTCATCCGGATGGACCTTGTGGAGATGCTCTCCGAGGAGGGCTACCAGGTGGTGGGCGAGGCCGGTGACGGCCAGCAGGCGGTCGACCTGGCCGTGGAACTGCGCCCCGATCTGGTCATCATGGACGTGAAGATGCCGCGGCGCGACGGTATCGATGCCGCCGGTGAAATCGCGTCCAAACGTGTTGCGCCCGTGGTGATCCTGACCGCGTTCAGCCAGCGTGACCTGGTGGAGCGGGCGCGTGACGCGGGTGCGATGGCCTATCTGGTGAAGCCGTTCACCAAATCGGATCTGGTGCCCGCGATCGAGTTGGCGGCCAGCCGTTTTCACGAGATCTCGGCGCTGGAACAGGAGGTCGCGAACCTGTCCGACCGCCTGGAGACCCGCAAACTGGTCGAGCGCGCGAAGGGCGTGCTGATGCAGACGCAGGGACTGTCGGAACCGCAGGCGTTCAAGTGGATCCAGCGCACCGCGATGGATCGCCGCACCACCATGAAGGCGGTCGCGGAGGTCGTCCTGGACAATCTCGCGCCGAAGTCCTGATCGCCGCTCGCGGCCGGCCGCGCCTCGTGTGCCGGCCCGCGACGGTCGAGCGTGGGCACGAGACAGCTGCCGGTCCGTGGGGCGGGTGTGGCCTGCGTGACAGCGGCGGGCAGATCGGTGAGGGCGAATCCGAGCGCGACACATGCCGGTCCGTGCCCGGTGGCCGGGGATGTCGGTGCTTGTCCCTAGACTCTGTGCCGTGACTCCAGCCTCCACCGATCAGCGTCAGGGCAGTGTGTCGTCCACCACCGCCGCAGCGGCAGCGCCGAAAGCCGGCAGTACGGTGGCGGGTGCCCCCGGCGAGCGTCCCACGCTGTTGTTGCTGGACGGCCATTCCCTGGCCTACCGCGCCTTCTACGCGCTACCGGCGGAGAACTTCAAGACCGTCACCGGGCAGACCACCAACGCCGTCTACGGCTTCACCGCCATGCTGATCAACCTGCTGCGTGACGAGCGGCCGACCCATGTGGCGGCCGCGTTCGACGTCAGCCGGAAGACCTTCCGGGTCGAGGCCTATCCGGAGTACAAGGCCAACCGCATCACCACTCCTGACGAATTCCGCGGACAGGTGGAGATCACCCAGGAGGTGCTCGGCGCGCTCGGCATCCCGGTGATGGCCATCGAGGGCTACGAGGCCGACGACATCATCGCCACCCTCGCGACTCAGGCTGTGCCGCAAGGTTTCCGGGTGCTGATCGTCACCGGCGACCGGGATTCGCTGCAACTGGTCAATCCCGATGTCACCGTGCTGTACCCGAAGAAGGGTGTCTCCGAGCTCACCCGGTTCACACCGGAGGCGGTCGAGGAGAAGTACGGCCTGACCCCGGCCCAGTATCCGGATTTCGCGGCCCTGCGTGGCGACCCGAGTGACAATCTGCCCGGCATTCCGGGCGTGGGGGAGAAGACGGCGACCAAGTGGATACGTGAATTCGGCGATCTGCCGTCCCTGGTCGAGCGGGTCGACGAGGTGCGCGGCAAGGTCGGCGACGCACTGCGCGCGAACCTGTCCAGCGTGGTGCTCAACCGGCAGCTCACCGAGATGGTCAAGGATGTTCCGCTGCCGTACACCCCGGAGCAGCTGGCCCAGCAGCCGTGGGATCGCGACAAGATCCACCGCCTGTTCGACGATCTCGAGTTCCGGGTGCTGCGGGACCGGCTGTTCGAGACGCTGGCGCCGCCGGAGCCGGAGGCCGAGAGCGGTTTCGAGATCAGCGGCGGCCCGGTCGCGCCCGGCGCCGCCGCGGACTGGCTGGCCGAGCATGCGAAAGCCGGTGCACGCCACGGCGTTTCGATCGTGGGGACGACCACGCCCGTGCAGGGTGATGTGAAGGCGATCGCGATCGCCGCCGCCGACGGGGAGGGCGGCTACTTCGACGTGGTCGCGCTGACCCCCGAGGACGAACTCGCCCTCGGTCGCTGGCTCGCCGACGCCGAGACCCCCAAGGCCGTGCACGAGGCCAAGGCGGCCATTCACGCCCTGCGCGGGCGCAACTGGCGGCTGGCCGGGCTCACCAGCGACACCGCGCTCGCGGCCTATCTGGTCCGCCCCGGACAGCGCACCTTCAACCTCGACGATCTGTCGTTGCGGTACCTCTCGCGGGAATTGCGGGTCGAAGCCGCCGAGGACGCCCAGCTGTCGCTGCTCGACGATGAGGACCAGGTCGACACCGAACTGGCTCAGGCCGAGATCCTGCGCGCCCGCGCGGTGGCGGATCTGGCCGAGGCGTTCGACACCGAACTCGACCACATCGAATCCGTGCCGCTGCTCACCGAGATGGAACTGCCGCTGCTGGGTGTGCTGGCCGAACTCGAGCACGCTGGCATCGCCGTCGACTGCGACAAACTGGACGGGTTGCAGCGTGAATTCGCCGACCGGGTGGCCTCGGCCGCGGAAGCCGCCTACGAGGTGATCGGTAAGCAGATCAACCTGGGTTCGCCGAAACAGTTGCAGGTGGTGCTGTTCGACGAGCTGGATATGCCCAAGACGAAGCGGACCAAGACCGGTTACACCACCGACGCCGACGCGCTCGAGTCGCTGTTCGAGAAGACCCAACATCCCTTCCTCGAACATCTGCTGGCGCACCGCGACGCCACCCGCCTCAAGGTCACCGTGGACGGGCTGCTGAAGTCGGTCGCCGACGACGGCCGCATCCACACCACGTTCAACCAGACCATCGCCGCCACCGGCCGGTTGTCCTCGACCGAGCCGAATCTGCAGAACATCCCGATCCGCACCGACACGGGCCGGCGCATTCGCGACACCTTCGTCGTCGGCCCCGGCTACGAATCGCTGATGACGGCGGACTACAGCCAGATCGAGATGCGGATCATGGCGCACCTGTCCAAGGACGCCGGGCTGATCGAGGCGTTCAACTCCGGCGAAGACCTGCACAGCTTCGTCGCGTCCAAGGCCTTCGACATCCCGATCGCCGATGTGCACCCGGAGATGCGCCGCCGGATCAAGGCGATGTCCTACGGCCTGGCCTACGGTTTGTCCGCGTACGGGCTCTCGCAGCAACTGCGGATCAGTGCCGAGGAGGCGAAGGCGCAGATGGAGGTCTATTTCTCCCGTTTCGGCGCGATTCGTGACTATCTGCGCGACGCGGTGGATCAGGCGCGCAAGGTCGGCTACACGGAGACGCTGTTCGGCCGTCGCCGCTACCTGCCCGACCTGGATTCCAGCAACCGCCAGCGTCGCGAGGCCGCCGAGCGGATGGCGCTCAACGCGCCCATCCAGGGCACCGCCGCCGACATCATCAAGGTCGCGATGATCAACACCCAGGCCGCCATCGCGGAGGCGGGCCTGCGTTCGCGCATGCTGTTGCAGATCCACGACGAACTCGTCTTCGAGGTCGCCGCGGGTGAGCGCGAGGCACTGGAATCACTTGCCCGCGAACAGATGTCGAGCGCCATCGACCTGTCGGTGCCGCTCGAGGTCTCCGTCGGCGTGGGCCGCAGCTGGGACTCCGCCGCGCACTGATCAGGGCTTGGAGCGAGCCCGGTCTCGCACGGCATCCCGCGCCGCGGACGAGGATGTCCGCGATCCGCCACTCGCCACGCGCGAGGTCGCCCGGCGGGCGCGCGGCATCCTGCCGAGCGCGCGGGTGCGCCGACTGGTGTTCCGGCGCTATCTGTTGCGGTGGGGCAAACCCGCGCAACCCCGGTGACGACACGCCGAACCGGTCCGTGGCACATCCTGTGGACCCGCTGTGGCCTGCGCGAATGCGGCGCTCACCACGGCACTGTCCGTTGGCATACCGTTCACTCGAAAATGTGACGAAGTTACTCGTTGGTTCCGCCGCAATATTGTTGCCATCGTCGCGACGAGTCCATATTCTCGAAGCCGTGCCGAATCCCGCCGCAAGCCACAGCGCCGCGCGCAACGTCGCCGACCGCGACCGCGTGGTGCTCCTTCCGCTTACCGCGATGGTGGCTGCGGCGCGACTTCTCGTAGTACCTCGCCGTAGCGGGAGCTGATTCGGACCGGCCCCCTCGCTGCGGCCGTTGACAAGTGTTTGCGCTGGTCCCCTCTGTCATCCGACCAACGACAAAGCTTCGGGAAGACCTAGTCCAATGACGATCACTATCGATACACATGACTTCATCGCGGCCGCGCCCAAGGGGCTGCGCGCCGAATCCGCCGACCTGACGCCCGCGGAGTTCTACGACCGCTACTGTGCGCACACCGGCCCGGTCAAGCTCAGCGACTGGGCGCGGGCCGAACAGCGGGCGACCTATACCGCCACCATCGAACTGGCCGGACATGCGCGGACCGTGGTGTCCGCCGGTAGCCCGGTCGCCGCGCTGACCTCGGCGCTCTACGACGAGGGCTATCCGGTGGAGATTCTGCAGTTCCACCAGCGGCGTACCGGCAGCGGCACCGCCACCTTCGTGCAGTGCGAATGCAACGGCCGCCGAGGCTGGGGCGCCGCGCTCGCCGGAGACGGGCCGGAGTCGACCGTCCGGGCCATGATCGCCGGCATCAACAAACTCGGGAACTGAGCCCAGCTCGGCAACCGAGCCGACACGCGAAAACGCCGGTGCCGCATCCCGTTTCGTGAGGAATCGGGATGCGGCACCGGTTCGGGCGGGTCAGCTCTGCTGCTGTTCGGCGAGCTGCTTGCGCACCTCTTCCATATCGAGCGCCTTCACCTGGGAGACCAGATCCTCGAGCGCGGCCGGCGGCAGTGCGCCCGGCTGCGCGAAGACCAGGACACCCTCGCGGAAGGCCATGATCGTGGGGATGGAGCGGATGTTGGCGGCGGCGGCGAGGCTCTGCTCGGCCTCGGTGTCGACCTTGCCGTGGATGACATCGGGATGCTGTTCCGAGGACGCCTCGAAAGTGGGCGCGAACGCCTTGCAGGGCCCGCACCAATCGGCCCAGAAATCGACGAGGACGACGTCGTTTCCGGTCACAATCTCGTCGAAGTTCTGCGCGGTCAGGGTCTGGGTGGCCATGGGTTCCTCTCGTGTCGTTGTCTGCGGTGCAACGCGGGACGCTGCGCATATCTTCCGTGCGGCCGGCGTCCGCGGCTCAACCGTGGGCCTCACCCCCTGGGGCGATCGGCCACTCGATCCGCCGATCACCGTCCCACCGCCGAATACCCACCACGGTAGCCGCAAAATCCCGTTCGGCGGCCACCGCCTCGATCGCCGCGGGCCAGTGCTCCGATCTCAGCCGCCGTGCCAGCGTCACGTGCGGGGTCCACGCGTCCGGGCACATGTTCGCCGGAACGCCGGGGCAGCCGTCGACGACCGCCGCGATGCGCCGTTGCATCGTCAGCAGGTCCTCGGTGGGCACCACCAGCCGTACCAGAATGGGATGGCGGGCGCCGAATATCAGCAGCCCGCCCAGCCGGATCGGGAGCGGGCGGAACGGGAGGGCGGCCAGCGTCCGGTCCAGCCGGGGCCAGATCTCGCGGGCGACCGCGACGGTGATGTGCGGCCGGTGTTCCGGTGTGGGACTGTGCATTCCGGCCTCGGCCAGCATGCGCCACTGCCGGCGAATCTCGGCCTCCGCCGCCTCGTCGAGTACCAGTTCCACCGACTGCACCATGATGCGGGCCAACTTACGCGCGGGGATCGCGTGCGGTGCGTCGATCACCCGACTTCGGCCGGCGGTCCAGGGCCCGCGGTGGGCTCGGTGACGCGCCACCCCATAGGGTGACCCGGTGTGCCGGGCCGCGGACCGGCCGGGACGGGGTGCGAGCAGAGGAGTGAACGCGGTGGATTCGCGGCGGGTGGTGCGGCTCGGGCTGATCGAGGGCGACGGCATCGGACCGGAGGTGGTACAGGCGACCCGGGCAGTGGTGGACGAGGCGCTCGCCGCGGCCGGCGCGCCGACGCCGGAATGGGTCGAACTGCCGATCGGGCATGCGGCCATCGCCGAATGCGGGGAACCCCTCCCGGAGACCACGTTGTCCGCTCTCGCCGACCTCGACGCCTGGATTCTCGGTCCGCACGACAACGTCTCCTACGCGCCGCATCACCGCATCGGGGCTCCGCCGGGCGGGGCGATCCGCAAACGCTTCGGCCTGTACGCGAATATCCGCCCGGCTCGGACCTTTCCGGGCGTGCGGGCGGCCGCGCAGGACATCGATCTGGTGATCGTGCGCGAGAACAGCGAGGGCTTCTACGCCGACCGCAACATGTTCGCCGGTTCGGGCGAATTCCGGCCCACCGCCGATGTGGCGATGGCCGTGGCCGTGATCACCCGAGCCGCCTGCGCACGCATCGCGCATCAGGCCTGCGCGCTCGCGGCGGCCCGGCGCGGCCGGTTGACGATCGTGCACAAGGCGAATGTGCTGCCGATGACGATGGGTCTGTTCCGCGACGTGTGTTCGGAGGTGGCCGCCGGGTACTCGGGCGTCGAGGTCGACGACGAACATGTCGACGCCGCGGCGGCCCATCTGGTCCGGGCGCCCGGTGACTACGACGTCCTGGTGACCGAGAACCTGTTCGGCGACATACTTTCCGACCTCGCGGGGGAACTCGCCGGTTCGCTGGGCCTGGCGGCCTCGCTGAACTGCTCGGCCGACAAGGCGATGGCGCAGGCGGTGCACGGCGCGGCTCCCGCGCTGGCGGGACGCAACCGGGCGAATCCGGGTGCCCTGCAACTGTCGGCCGCGATGCTGCTGCGCTGGCTGGGCGCCCGTGACGGCGATCCGGCGCTGCTCGGCGCCGGCGACCGGATCGAGCGTGCGGTGGCGGCGACCCTGGCGGCCGGCATCGCCACCGCCGACCTCGGCGGACTGGCCTCGACCAGTGAATTCACCGAGCAGGTCCGGGCGCGGGTGCATCGCCGGTGAATCGGCGTGTACCCCTGCCGCCGGTCGCGGCGCGCATTAACCTTCGGTAACCGACCGGCGCATCCCGTGCCGATCGCCTAGATTTTCGAATGGCTGCATTGCTACACGGCGACCCGCCCACGGTGGCGGATCGCGCGAATACGGAGGGCCGCGTGTCAGTTCGACTCGGCGCCCGCGGGTACATCCTGCGAGCCGCGTGCGTGATCGTCGGTGCGGCGGTGCTGGCAGCGGGATGTGCGGACAACACCGAGGACGAATCGCCCAAGGTGCCCAAGGTGCCGGTGCCCGAGGTCGAGTCGATCGCGGCGCAACTGCCGCCGAAGATCGCGCAGGCCGGACGGCTCGTGGTCGGTGTGAACGTTCCGTATCAGCCCAACGAGTACCGGGATCCGCACACGGGACGGATCATCGGATTCGACGTCGACCTGATGGACGCGGTCGCGGGTGTACTCGGTGTGCGCGCCGACTATCAGGAAGCCGACTTCGAGAAGATCATCCCCGCGATCGAGGCCGGCACCGTCGATGTGGGCATGTCGTCGTTCACCGACAACCTGACGCGGGAGAAGACCGTCGACTTCGTCGACTACTTCTCCGCCGGCATCCAGTGGGCCCAGCGCAAGGGTCGTCCCATCGATCCGAACAACGCCTGCGGCAAGAAGGTCGCCGTGCAGCGCACCACTACCGAGGACATCGACGAGATCCCGGCGAAATCGAAGGCCTGCACCGATGCCGGCAAGCCCGAGATCCACAAGATGTCCTACGACGAACAGAGTGCGGCGGCCACCGCCCTGGTCCTCGGCCAGGTGGACGCCATGTCCGCCGATTCCCCGGTCACCGCGTACGCGATCAAGCGCAATGCCGACACCATCGAGGCCGCGGGCCCGGTGTTCGAGGCCGAGCCCTACGGCTGGCCGGTGCCGAAGGGGTCGCCGCTGGCCCCGGTGCTGCAAGCGGCGCTGCAGCATCTGATCGATACCGGCGTCTATCGCACCATCGCCCAGAACTGGGGCGTAGAGGCCGGTGCGATCACCACGTCGGTCATCAACGGCGCGAAAGGCTGAGTGCACATGTCCGCGCAACCCCCCGCCGGCTCGCAGGCCGGGCCGCCCGAGGCATCGATGCCGGAGCCGATCGAGGCCGTACCGCTGCGGCGGCCGGGACGCTGGATCGCCGCGGCGGTACTGCTGATCCTGCTCGGCCTGTTCGTCTACGGTGCTGCCACCAACCCGGCCTATCGCTGGGACACCTACGGGAAGTATCTGTTCGATCGGCGGATATCCGAGGGTGCGGTGGTCACCCTCGAACTGACCGTGCTGGCGATGGCGATCGGCGTCGTGCTCGGTGTGATCCTCGCGGTGATGCGGCTGTCGCCCAATCCGGTGTTGCGGTCCGTGTCGTGGGTGTATCTGTGGATCTTCCGCGGCACCCCGGTCTACATCCAGCTCGTCTTCTGGGGCCTGTTCCCGGCGCTGTACAAATCGATTCAACTCGGAATCCCGTTCGGCGGGCCCAGTTTCGTGCAGTGGGATGTGCAGGACTGGTCGCAGCCGTTCATCTTCGCCATGATCGGCCTGGGCCTGAACGAGGCCGCCTATATGGCCGAGATCGTGCGTGCCGGAGTCAATTCGGTGGGTGAGGGCCAGCGCGAAGCGTCGGTGGCGCTGGGCATGTCGTGGGGGCAGACCATGCGGCGCACGGTATTGCCGCAGGCGATGCGGGTGATCATCCCGCCCACCGGCAACGAGCTGATCTCCATGTTGAAGACCACCTCACTGGTCACCGCGATCCCGCTGACCACCGATCTGTACGGCCGCGCCCGCGATATCTACGGCATCAACTTCCAGCCGATCCCGCTGCTGCTGGTCAGCGCGACCTGGTATCTGGCGATCACCAGTGTGCTGATGGTCGGCCAGTTCTATCTCGAGCGGTACTACTCGCGCGGGGTGACGCGGCAGTTGACCGGCAGGCAGCTGCGCGCACTGGCCACCACCCAGCAGACCACGGAGGCCGGCAAATGAGCAGCGCCACGGCGGCTTCGGCCGATGTCCCGATGATCCGCGCCGAGCGGGTGTGCAAGAACTTCGGTGCGCTGCAGGTGTTGCAGGGGGTGTCGCTCGAGGTCGCGCGCGGGCAGGTGATGTGCCTGATCGGCCCGTCCGGCTCCGGCAAGTCGACCTTCTTGCGCTGTATCAACCATCTGGAACGGGTGAATGCCGGGCGGCTCTACGTCGACGGCGATCTGGTCGGCTATCGCGAACGCGGCGGCAAACTCTACGAACTCCGTCCGCGGGAGTCGGCGCGCCAGCGCCGCGACGTCGGCATGGTGTTCCAGCATTTCAATCTGTTCCCGCATCGCACCGCGCTGGCGAATGTGATCGAGGCGCCGATTCACGTGAAGAAGATCTCCCGCTCCAAGGCGGTCGCTCGCGCTCGGGAACTGCTCGATCGAGTCGGCCTGGCGGACAAGGCCGATGCCTATCCCGCGCAGCTGTCGGGCGGACAGCAGCAGCGCGTCGCCATCGCCCGCGCCTTGGCGATGGATCCGAAGCTGATGCTGTTCGACGAGCCCACCTCGGCCCTGGATCCCGAACTGGTCGGCGAAGTCCTCACGGTCATGCGCGAATTGGCGCAATCGGGCATGACGATGGTGGTCGTCACGCACGAAATGGGTTTCGCCCGCGAGGTCGCCGACCAACTGGTGTTCATGGACGGAGGAGTGGTGGTGGAGGCCGGGAATCCGCGCGAGGTGCTGGCGAATCCGCAACACGAGCGAACCCAGGCCTTCCTGTCCCGAATCCTGTAGAAACGAGGCTCAGTCCTCGTCGAAAGCCGTTGCGCGCGCGACCTTCTCCCACTCGCCGATGTCGGCGCGCACGGAGTCCAGGTGGCCGAGCAGGGTGTCGACCGAATCGCTGCCCAGCGGCAGCCGCAGCGGGGTGCGCTCGGCCTCGAGAGCGGCGCGGATGGCGGCCGCGGCCTTGGCCGGGTCGCCGGGCTGGGTGCCGTCGCCGCCCTCGATCATGCGGCGGGTCTTGCCCGCGGTCTCGGCGTAGGCGTCGGATTCGGCACTGAAATAGGCTGCGCCGGAACCGAACAGGCCGGTGCGGAAGGCGCCGGGTTCGACGACGAGCACCCGGATGCCGAACGGTGCCACCTCGTCGGCCAGCGCCTCCGACAGTCCCTCCAGCGCGAATTTGGTGGCGCTGTAGGCGGAGAAACCGGCGAACGACATCTGACCGCCCACACTGCTCATCATCACGATCGCTCCGCTGCCCTGGGCGCGCATCTGCGGCAGGACGGCGCGGGTGAGGGCGGCGGGACCGAAGACGTGCAGGTCGAACAGGTCCCGCAGTTCCCGGTCGGTGGTTTCCTCCACCGCGCCGACCTGGGTGCGCCCGGCATTGTTGACCAGCACGTCGATGCGGCCGTAGCGCGCGATCACATCGGTGACGACCGCGGCGACGCGGTCGGTGTCGGTGACGTCGAGCGCTACGGCCTCGATGCGATCGGGATGGGCGGCCACCAGATCGTCCAGCGCGGCGGTGCGGCGAGCGACCGCGACGACGATATCGCCGGCGTCGATCGCGTCCTGGGCGATCGCGCGTCCGAAACCGCTACTGGCGCCGGTGATCAGCCAGACCTTGCCTGTGCTCACGGAAACTCTCCTCGATAGTTCTGGGTACGGGAGAAATCCTTGCCTGTCCCCAGTGGTGGAGTCCAAGACCTTTCGCTATAACCATGGGTTATGGATGTGCACGGACGTGATCTGCGGTACTTCGTCGCCGTCGCCGACGAGCTGAACTTCACCCGTGCCGCCGAGGCTCTGTTCATCTCCCAGCCCGCGCTGTCGAAGCAGATCCGCGCTCTGGAACGCCAGATCGGGGCGCCGCTGTTCGATCGCGACAGCCGGTCGGTCCGCCTCACTCCGGTGGGCCGGACGCTGCTGCCGCATGCGCGAAAGTTGTCGGCGGACTGGGACAGCGCGCGTGCCGAAGTGGAGGCCGCGAAGGCCGGCCGGCATGCCACCGTGACCATCGGGATCAGTACCAGCCCGGGGCGCGGTTTACTGCCGGCTGTGAGGTCCCGGTTCGCCACCGCGTTCCCGCATGCGAAACCCGAGCTGCGTCAACTGGGCTGGTCCGATCCGACCGCCGGATTGGCCGATGCCGGCGCCGATGTCGCCTTCGTATGGCTGCCACTGGCCCAGCCGGACCGCTACGACTGGATCGTGGTGGCGCGCGAACCGCGCATGGTGGCGCTGCCCGAAAATCATCCGCTCGCAGCGCATTCGGTGGTGGATTTCGCAGATCTGCTCGATGAACCGTTCCTCGCGCTGCCGGAGTCGGCGGCCGAGTTGCGCGACTACTGGCTGGCGGTCGACGCGCGTGGCGGCCGCGCGCCGAACATCGGGGCAGTGATCTCCAGCACCGAGGAAACCTACGAGGCGCTGCTGAACGGCGACGGTGTGGTGCTCCTCGCGGCGGGCAATGTTCCGCTCATCGCCCACGAGGGCGTGGTGGCCCGCGAGGTACGCGGCATCGGCCCGAGCGAATTGGCGCTGGCGTGGCGGCGCGGCGAGTCCCGCCCGCTCGTCCGCGGATATATCGACGCGTGTCGCTCGGCGGTGGGCGCCGGATGAGCCGTCGGCGGGTGCGAGTGGCTCGGCTCGCAGCCGTACCCGCCGAGGCGGGACGTCGTCGCGCCGGCCTCGGGTCGGCAGCGCCTCGGGTTCCGAGGGCCGACACTCGCGGGACCAGCCTCAGCGGTGCGCCGGCTTGCGGCGGCCCAGGGCGATGCGCAACTGCCCGAGCAGTACCTTCGCGGCCGGCGCCGCCGGTCGATCCGAACGCCAGACCAGGCCGAGCTGTCCGTGCATCTGCGGATCGGTGATCTCGATCATCCGGACTCCCGCGGCCTCGGCTCGAGCGGTGCCGAGGGCCGGAACCACGGCGATTCCCAGTCCACCGGCCGCGAGTTGAACGAGCAGTGGCGGCGCGGCGGCCTCGAACTCGATTCTCGGCGTGAATCCCGCGGCGGCGCAGCAACGTTCGAGCACGCCGCGAATTCCGGTGCCCCGCGGCAGGCAGATCAGGGAGCGATCGCGCAACGCGGCCAGCGCGATCCGCGATCCGAATTCGTGGGCGTCGCGCGCCACGGCCGCGGCCAGGCGCGTCTCGAAGACGACGTCGACGCTCAGGCGTTCGTCGAGTTCCGCGCCGGTCAACCCGACCAGGGCGATATCGAGTTCGCCGTGGGCCAGCGCGGCGAGCATCCGGTCCGTGGTGTCCTCGGTGAGGGTGATGCCGACCTGCGGATGATCCCGGTGGAATGCCGACAGGACCGTCGCGACGTCGAACTCCTCGGTCGCCGCCCCGGAGATCAGGCCGATTCGGACCTGCCCCCGCAACAATCCGGTGAACTCGTCGACGGTGAACGAGATCTGTTGTGCCGCAGCCAATGCCGATCGGGCATACGGCAGTACGGCGGCACCGGCGGCGGTCAGTGTCACGGTGCGTCCCGACCGGTCCAGCAGCGGCTGACCCAATTCCCGTTCCAGCTGCCGGATCTGCGCCGAGAGACCGGGCTGCGCCAGATGTAGCCGCTGGGCCGCCCGGGTGAAATTCGCCTCCTCGGCGACGGTGACGAAGTAGCGCAACTGCCGCAGTTCCATAACTGATAATTCTAGTATCAAGAATAACTATCTGTTTTACTTCTCATTAGCCCGGCGGCAGAGTTCAGGACATGACGAACTCGACCTTCCCCGCCGAACTGCCCACCGTCACCGGCCCGGTCTTTCGCCCGGGTGCGGACGGCTACGACGCCGAGGTCTCCGGCTTCCAGACCGCCTACACGCACCGGCCGGACCTCGTCGTCGGCGCGGTCCACGCCGAGGATGTACGGGCGGCCGTGGAATTCGCCGCGCGGCACGGGCTGCCCGTCGCGGTCCAGGCGACCGGCCACGGGCTCTCGGTGCCGGCCGCGGGCGGTGTGCTGATCAGCACGCGCCGGATGACCGACCTGCGCGTCGATCCGGAAGCCCGCACCGCCTGGGTGGCCGCGGGTGTGCAGGCCGAGGCGCTGATCGCGGCGGCGGTCGCGCACGGTCTGGCGCCGCTGAACGGCTCCTCGCCCTCGGTCGGTGTGGTCGGCTATCACCTGGGTGGCGGGCTCGGCATTCTGGCGCGCACCTTCGGCTACGCCGCCGACCGCGTCCGCGCCGTGGAACTGGTGACGGCCGACGGGCGGCTGCGCCGCCTCACGCCCGGTGACGAATTGTTCGGTGCCGCACTGGGATCCGGCGGTAACTTCGGTGTGGTCACCGGTATGGAGCTCGAACTGTTCCCGATCACCGAGGTCTACGGCGGACAGCTCACCTTCGACACCCAGCTGGTCGAACCCGCGCTCGAGGCGTGGCGGCAGTGGACCGCCGAGGTCCCCGAGGAGATGACCTCGGCGATCACCATGATGACGATGCCCGACGTCCCGGCGATCCCGGAACCGCTGCGCGGGCGCTACCTTGCCACCGTCAACATCGCCTTCACCGGGTCGGCCGCCGACGGTGAGCGGCTGGTCCGGCCGCTGCGTGAGGTGGGTGCCCGGCTCGCCGACGATCTGCGAACGATGCCCTACAGCGACACGCACGGCATCTACCGCGACCCGAGTTTCCCGCACGCCTATACCGCCACCAATGCCCTGCTGTCGGACCTGACCGCGGATGCGGCGTCGGACTTCCTCGACGTCACCGGCCCCGAGGCGCCGGTCGCTGCGGTGGCGGGCTTCCGCCATCTCGGCGGTGCGCTGCGCCGCCCGGGTCCGGCGGGTATCGCGATGGACCACCGGGAGGCCGAATACAACGCGCGCATCATCACGATGCCGAACTCGGATGGCCCGGATCAGCGGGGCTACCACGACCTGGTCGCGAAGTCGCTGGCGCCGTGGACGATCGGCCACAATCTGAACTTCCTGTACGGCGCCGGGGAGTGGGCCGACGAGAACCAGACCCGCGCCGGATACGCCGCGCGAACCTACGACCGGCTGCGAGCGCTGAAGTCCGCATACGACCCGGCCAACCTGTTCCGTTTCAACCGCAACATCCGGCCCGCCTGAGCCGCTCCGGCGACCCGGGCCACTTGTCGCCGGGAGTATCGCTGCGCTATCGTCGTGATATCACTTCAATATTGGGAGGATGTCATGTCGCTGCGTCCGGCCTTCCGGCTGAACGGGTTCTTGATGCTGTTGGTGCTGCTGGTGGTCGGCACCGCCGGACTGATCGGCGGGGTCGCCGCCTCCAGCGCCGCCGGTTCGGGTGGGGGTGCCGGCGCGGCGATCGGCGCGGTCGCGGGCTATGTGATCCTCGCGGTCGCGGTGATCCTGCTGACCGGACTCACCACCGTCGGCCCGAACGAGGCCAAGGTGCTGCAGTTCTTCGGCCGCTACGTCGGCTCGGTCGCCGACGCCGGCTTCTTCTGGACCCTGCCACTGACCACCAGACGGCGAATCTCGTTGCGGGTCCGCAACTTCGAGACACAGAAGTTGAAGGTCAACGATTTCGACGGTAATCCGGTGGAGATCGCGGCCGTGGTGGTCTACCGGGTCGTGGACAGCTTCAAATCCGCCTTCGCCGTCGACGACTACGAGGAGTACGTGCAGACCCAGTCCGAGGCCGCGGTCCGGCACCTGGCCACCGTGCACCCCTACGACGCCGCCCCCGATGTGGTGCCCGCGGCCGTGGCGGCGACGCCCGCTCTCGTCGGGTCCGACGACCCGGCTCCGACCAGCCTGCGCAACGGCGCCGAGGTCGCCGAGGAACTGACCACGGAACTGCGCGAGCGCACCGCGCTCGCCGGTATCGAGATTCTCGAAGCGCGCATCACGCATCTGGCGTACGCGCCGGAGATCGCCCAGTCGATGCTGGTCCGCCAGCAGGCCGCGCAAGTGGTGGCCGCGCGCAGCCGCATCGTGGAAGGTGCGGTCGGCATGGTGGGCATGGCGCTGCAGCGGCTCACCGAGGAGGGGATGGTCGACCTGGACGAGGAGCGGCGGGCCTCGATGGTGTCGAATCTGCTGGTGGTGCTGTGTGGCGATCGGTCCGCTCAGCCCGTGGTCAACACCGGAACTCTCTACTCCTGATGGCCAAGCGCGAGCCCAAGAAGGTGCTCGTCCGGCTCGATCCGGCCGTCCACGAGGCGATAGCCAAGTGGGCGGCCGACGACCTGCGCAGCATCAACGCTCAGATCGAGTACGCCTTGCGGATGGCGCTCGATCAGGTGGGGCGCTCCCCGCGGCGGGCCGGGGAGGCCCCCGAATGAAAACAAACCTGACACCCGTTTCGTCCGGTATTTATTACCAGGTGGTCACGCCTTGAACACAAAACGCCCCAGGAAGTGCGAAAAGGTCACGAATGGGTAGCTTGGTTGCGTGCCAATCGTGTTCGAAACCGGGGGACTGCAGCAGCTTGACCAGACCACGTGGGGGAATCCGGCCACCCGTGACATCATCACGCTGAGCTATATCGATCTGGTACCGGACTTACCCGCCCCGCTGTCCGACATCGACACGTTGCGCCGCCGCCTCACCGAATTACAGGCCGAGTTCGGCTGCCTGATCGAGGCACATGCCATCAGTGTGGACTCCCAGCCGGCCCTGCTGCGGCTGGAGAAGTTCCCCCTGGCCGATCAGGCGACCGGGCTGGGCTTCACCGCCGGAATCGTCGTGCCCAAGGCCGGGTGCAGCGCGATCGTGAAGATCATGTGCCCCGAAACCGGCCGGTCCGGCGTCCGCGAGGCCGCGGTCGTGCCGAAGGTCGGCTTCGCGAACATGTTCCCGCCGCATCCGTACGCGCCGGAGGTCAAGGGCAAGCTGCCCTACAACGTCGCCGACGACGCGCGCTGGGATTCGCAGTTCCCGGACCACCCGCTGACCCGCGCGCGGCGCTGGATCACCCACGTCAGCCGGACCGCGCGCATCGATCCGCGGTTCGCGGCGCTGCCGCCGTTCCTCGGTCCGGGCGGTGCGGAGGCGTCGGCCACGAAGCCGGCGCCCACGGGTAAGGCCCCCACGGGGCAGACGGAGCCCGCCGCGGCGCCCGCCACACCGGTGGCCAAGCCGGATCCGGGCAAGACCACGCCCATTCCCGCGCAGACCTCGGTGTCCGACGGCAAGGCGACGGTGACGTCGCCGCCGCTGCCGCGAGCCGCGCGGGCTAATGCCGCGGCGGCTTCTCGGTAACGAAAATGGCTGTGCCGGGGAAGATCTCACCGCGCAACGGGCTCCACTGACCCCATTCGCGCTCGAGCCACTCCGGCCATTCGGGTTCGACGATGTCGAGCAGGATCAGGCCCGCGCCGACGATGTCGCGGACCCGATCGCCGATCGTGCGGTGATGTTCGACGTAGATCGGTTCGTCGTCGGCGTCGACCTCGACATATGGCGTCCGGTCGAAATACGGGATCGTGGCGCGCAGTCCGTCCGGGCCCGGATCGTCGGGGAAGATCCATCGCATCGGGTGATTCACCGAGAACACCCAGCGTCCGCCCGGCCGCAGCACCCGGGCCACCTCCCGCATCACCTGGGCGGCATCGGCGACGAACGGGATCGCGCCGAACGCCGAACAGGCCAGATCGAACGATTCGTCCGCGAACGGCAGCGCCTCGGCACCGGCCTGCACCAGCGGCACCCGCGGGCCGCCGCGCGCCATGGCCGCGAGGCCGCGGTCGAGCATCGCCCGCGACAGATCCAGTCCGACCGGATGCGCACCCCGGCCGGCGAGCCAGCGCGAACACGGCGCCGATCCGCAGCCGATCTCGAGCACCCGCCGCCCGGCGACCTCGCCCAGCAGATGCCAGTCGCCCTCGTGCAAGCCCTCCGGGCACCAGACGAATTCTCCGGCCTCGGAGTCGACGCCCAGGAAATCGGCGTGGGTCTCGTGGTACTGCGCGGCGTCGGCGTCCCACCAGCGCCGGTTGGCGCGCTCGCTGACGGCCGAGCCGACGCTCGTGCGGGTCACCCGCGCGGTGCCGAGCAGGGCGTTGGCCTGGGCGTGGCGAGCGTCGTCGAGGAGGGCCGGATGCGGGTCGTCGGACATGGTTCGCAGCGTATGGCACGGCCGGGCGCGGGCCCTCGCGGACGCCGTCGGGATGTGCCCGCCGGGGTGTGCGCGAGCGGGGTGATCACCTCCCGGCCGTGACGGGTACCACACTGTGCGGGAACGGTGTTCGGTGCGGACGTATGATCATGATGCGGGCGGGGACCCGTGTTTGCTTGGCGTAACTCACGTCGCGTACGCTGTTTCCCGCGAGTGTCTTCGGCATTTGCGTAGCCGCTGTCGGTACTGTAGCGCTCGGTACCGGGCGCAGGGGTTACGGATTTCGGAAGTCGCCCGCGGGCTGTGATTTCGCAGCCGGTGCTGTGAGTTTCTGCAGTGAGTACAGCGTTGTGCTGTGTCGCAGCGATGTGCTGTGCACGGCCGTCAACGTAGTTCCACCGCTGTGACTTCACAGCAAAACCGAGAGTTCCAATGTCCACTACCGACCACAATCCGTCCGGAGCAACCCAACATATGCCCACCACCGTCACCTCGCCGCAGGTAGCCGTCAACGACATCGGCTCCGCCGAGGACTTCCTCGCCGCCATCGACAAGACGATCAAGTACTTCAACGACGGAGATATCGTCGAAGGCACGATCGTCAAGGTCGACCGCGACGAGGTTCTGCTCGACATCGGTTACAAGACCGAAGGCGTCATCCCTTCCCGCGAACTGTCCATCAAACACGATGTCGACCCGGCCGAGGTCGTTTCCGTGGGCGATGAGGTCGAGGCCCTCGTTCTCACCAAGGAGGACAAGGAAGGCCGCCTGATCCTGTCGAAGAAGCGGGCTCAGTACGAGCGGGCGTGGGGCACCATCGAGGAGCTCAAGGAGAAGGACGAGGCCGTCAAGGGCACCGTCATCGAGGTCGTCAAGGGTGGTCTGATCCTGGACATCGGCCTGCGCGGCTTCCTCCCGGCGTCCCTGGTCGAGATGCGCCGCGTCCGCGATCTGCAGCCGTACGTCGGCAAGGAGATCGAGGCCAAGATCATCGAGCTGGACAAGAACCGCAACAACGTGGTCCTGTCCCGCCGCGCCTGGCTGGAGCAGACCCAGTCCGAGGTCCGCAGCGAATTCCTGCACCAGCTGCAGAAGGGCCAGGTCCGCAAGGGCGTCGTGTCCTCGATCGTCAACTTCGGCGCGTTCGTCGATCTCGGCGGCGTCGACGGTCTGGTGCACGTCTCCGAGCTGTCCTGGAAGCACATCGACCACCCGTCCGAGGTCGTCGAGGTCGGCATGGAGGTCACCGTCGAGGTTCTCGACGTCGACCTGGACCGCGAGCGGGTTTCGCTGTCGCTCAAGGCCACCCAGGAAGACCCGTGGCGTCAGTTCGCCCGCACCCACGCCATCGGCCAGATCGTGCCCGGCAAGGTCACCAAGCTGGTTCCGTTCGGTGCGTTCGTGCGCGTCGAGGAGGGCATCGAGGGCCTGGTGCACATCTCCGAGCTGGCCGAGCGCCACGTCGAGGTGCCGGACCAGGTTGTCGCCGTGGGCGACGACGCGATGGTCAAGGTCATCGACATCGACCTGGAGCGTCGCCGGATCTCGCTGTCGCTGAAGCAGGCGAACGAGGACTACCACGCCGAGTTCGACCCGTCGAAGTACGGCATGGCCGACAGCTACGACGAGCAGGGCAACTACATCTTCCCCGAGGGCTTCGACCCCGAGACCAACGAATGGCTCGAGGGCTTCGACAAGCAGCGGGAAGAGTGGGAAGGCCGCTACGCCGAGGCCGAGCGTCGCCACAAGATGCACACCGCTCAGATGGAGAAGATGGCGGCCGACGCCGCTGCCGAGGCCGCCAATGGCGGTGCCTCCGGTAACTACTCCTCCGAGAGCGGCGCGCAGAGCTCGTCCTCCAGCTCCTCCGAGTCGGCCGGCGGTTCGCTGGCCAGCGACGCGCAGCTCGCCGCGCTGCGTGAGAAGCTGTCCGGCAACGCGTAATTCGCTGAGCTGAAACGAAGGCCCCGGTCCGATGGACCGGGGCCTTCGCCCGTCTCCGGGCTGCCCATTCAGCCCGTCGTCACCGCATCGCTACCGCCGGTCCATTATTCTCGGCGAGGATCTACCGCTGTCCTCTGTCAGTCGGCACGGTCTTGTCGGCTGACGCGGTCTTGTCATCCGGCACTGTTGTTTTCACCGACGCGGAAGGTCTCGGCACCGGCATGGGTCTGTTCGACGGCATCAAGAGGCGTGATTTCCTGGCGAAGGCCATGGCGGCCGGTGGGGTCGGGGCGCTGGCCGCCTGGGCGAACCCGATCATCGAGCGTGCGCACGCGGCCGACCCGGCGGGCATGGGCGGGCTCGGCGATATCGAGCATTTCGTCCTGCTCATGCAGGAGAACCGCTCGTTCGACCACTACTTCGGAACCCTGTCCGGCGTACGAGGTTTCGACGACGCCTCGCCGGCGTGGAAGCAGTACGGCTACGCACCCGGCGTCGGGCCCACCGCCGACGGGTTCATCGTCCCGTTCCGGCTCGACACCACCCGAGGCGCGACGCTCGACGGCGAATGCGTCAACGACCCCGATCATTCCTGGGGCGGTATGCACGAGGCGTGGAACGGGGGCCGCAACGACCGCTGGATGCCGATGTCGGTGGCCAGCGTCGGCGCTGCCAATGGTCCTGCGGCCATGGGATATTACACCCGCGCCGATATCCCGATTCACCACGAGCTGGCCGATGCGTTCACCCTCTGCGACCACTACCACTCCTCGGTCCTCGGCCCGACCGACCCGAACCGGCTGTACTGGGTCTCCGCCACCATCGACCCCGACGGTCTGGCCGGCGGTCCGCTGGTGGAGACGCCGACGCTGATCCCGCAGAACGCCTACAGCTGGCGCACCTACCCGGAGAACCTCTCCGAGGCCGGCGTCGACTGGAAGATCTACAACAATCGCGACCTCGGCCCGATCTCGTCGGTGATCCTCGACGGCATGATGGGCTGCTTCACACAGGCCGCGGATCCGAACTCCGAGCTGGCCAGGCGCGGCAAGGCTCCGGTCTATCCGCAGGATTTCGCGGCGGACGTGGCCGCCGACCGGCTGCCCTCGGTGTCGTGGGTGATTCCGCCGCTGTTCAACTGCGAACATCCCGCGCTGCCACCGGCATTGGGCGCGGTGGGCATCATGCAGGTGCTCGACATCCTCACCTCCAATCCGAAGGTGTGGGAGAAGACCGCGCTCATCGTGAGCTACGACGAGAACGGCGGATTCTTCGATCACGTGACCCCGCCGACCCCGCCGCCCGGCACGCCGGGGGAGTACCTCACCGTGGACCTCGGCCGGGTACCCGCTGCCAAGGGTGTCGCGGGCCCGATCGGGTTGGGTTACCGCGTCCCGTGTTTCGTCATCTCGCCGTATTCGCGCGGCGGCCTGGTCGCCTCGCAGACCTTCGACCACACCTCGCAATTGCGATTGCTGGAACGTCGTTTCGGCGTGGACGTGCCGAATTTGACTGCCTGGCGGCGCAGCGTCACCGGTGATATGACCTCGGCCTTCGATTTCGGTTCGGCACCCGATTCCGTGCCACCGCGAATTACCGATCCGAAACCGAAATCGGATGCCGCTCTGGCGCAATGTGGTCCGAATATCGCGCTCGGCACCAACGATAAGGGAATTCCCTATCCGGTGCCGCCGAATGCGATGCCGAGTCAGGAACCGGGCTCACGCCGAAGCCCGAGCGGTCTGGTGTGAAATACCGGCGGCCCGCCGAGTCTCCGGTGGGCCGCCGAATGTTCGACGTACTGGTCAGCTCGCCGTGGCGGGAATCCAACGGGTGGCGCCGCTGCGGCTGCGCATGGCCGCGAAGCTGTGCCGGGCCGGGCTGAGTAGGGCGGTCAACCACGAACGGCGATGTTCGGCCAGTGCTGCCGCAACGGCGGGTATCCGAATGCAGTGCACGGTGCCTGCCAAACCCAGCCGGTGGCGACCCGACTGGATGTGTGTGGTGCCCAATGATCGTCCTTCGCTAGCTCGGATGGCCTGGATCGCCCGGGGCGAAACAGTAGCGGAACAAAAGTGCGGGGCTGCGGATTTTGCGTGACTTCGGCCCCGGCGTGTCGGAAAGTTGCCGACTCCAGGTCGGTATCGCGAGGAAAAAGTTGCGAATTGATATCACCGGCGTCACGGAATGGGTAATACCGCGTGGATGAGGTGAAAAAGAAACACGCGATGGGCAATCAGCCCGATCGGCCCGCGGCCGGGGTGCGGACGCGGACGCCGGCAGTGGATGCGAGACTGGGGAAATGTTGCGTATCGGTCTCACCGGAGGCATGGGAGCGGGTAAGTCGACGGTGGCGCGGCTGCTGGTGGAACACGGGGCGGTGCTGGTCGACAGCGACGCCATCGCCCGCGAGGTCGTCGAACCCGGCACCGAGGGTCTGGCCGCACTGGTCGCGGCGTTCGGCCCGGACATTCTGGCCGAGGACGGCAGTTTGAACCGCCCGGCGCTCGCGGCGGTCGCTTTCGCGGACGAGCAGTCGCGCACGACGCTGAACTCGATCACCCATCCGCTGGTCGGCCGGCGCACCACCGAGCTGATCGCCGCCGCGCCCGCGGACGCCGTTGTGGTGCAGGATATTCCGCTTCTGGTCGAGAACAATCTCGGCGCGATGATGAATCTCGTCGTGGTGGTGATGGCCGACGAGCAGACGCGCGTGCACCGGCTCGAGCAGTTCCGTGGCGTGAGTCGCGCGGACGCGCTGGCACGGATCAAGGCGCAGGCGAGTGACGACCAACGGCGTGCGGCCGCGGATGTCCTGTTGGACAACAATTCTGATGCCGAGGCGCTGGCGCCGCAGGTCCGAGCGCTGTGGGAGCAGCGCCTGCTGCCCTTCGAACACAATGTGCGCACCGGGACTGCGGCGCGCTCGACCGGGCCGGTGCGGGTGGTCGAGCCGGACCCGCACTGGCCGGCGCAGGCGCAGCGGTTGATCGGCCGGCTGTGGCTGGCCTGCGGTGGCGACGCGCGCCGCATCGATCACATCGGTTCCACCGCCGTGCCGGGGCTGGCCGCCAAGGATGTCGTCGACATCCAGATCACGGTCGCCGACCTCGCGACGGCCGACGCGCTGCGAGATCGATTGGCCGCCGCCGGTTTTCCGCGGATCGACTCGATCACCGGCGATAATCCGAAGCCGACGCCCCAGGATCCCGCGGGCACCGATGCCGAGCTGTGGGCGAAACGTCTGCACGGCAACGCCGATCCCGGGCGGCTCGCGAATGTCCATGTGCGCGTGGACGGTTCGCCGGGACAGCGGTTCGCCCTGGACTTCCGTGACTGGTTGCGCGCCGACGCCGACGCCCGTGCCGAGTACCTGGAGATCAAGCGCCGCGGCGAGGCGGAGGCGACGGGCAAGGTGGGGGATGAGGCCGTCGAGGCGTACCTGTCGGTGAAGGAACCCTGGTTCGACAAGGTCTACGAGCGGGTTCCGCACGCCTGACGCAGGCTCCACCACGTTCCGCTGTCAGTGCGATACGGAGGTGATTCGGTCGATCTCCGCGAGGTCCTCTGCGGTGGGCTGCCACTGCCCTGCCCTCACATTGGCCTCCACCTGTTCGGATGAGGTGGCGCCGGCGATCACCGAACTCACCGTGGGTTGCGCGGCCAGACCGCCGATGGCGACGTCGAGCAGGGAGATGGACCGCTGCGCGGCGAAATCCTCCAGCTGTTCCAC
>NZ_BAFQ01000072.1 GCF_000308375.1 Nocardia aobensis NBRC 100429
GGGGCCGCACAGCTGAAGCAGCTTCTGCCCCAGCGAATCCGACCATGCATGCGGTGCGAGCCGGGTCGCCAGCTCACCGAGTTCGGCGCCGACCGGCCCGTCGATCACGGTGTCCAGCCAGCGATGCACCTCCGCCTCGAAGTCGACGTCGGGCTCCTCCCACGAGGAACGCAGTCCCGCCTCGCGCACCGCCTTCTCGGCGAACAGGTGCAGGCGTTCGCGAAACCGCGGCACCGTGGCGGGACGACGGCCGTCCACCGGCCACACGCCGAACATGTTCTGCAGCAGGAAGATCGCGGTCTGCCCGTCCGGTGCGGGCGCCAGTTCCAGCCACGCGCCCACCGCCTTCGCCCAGCCGTCGGCCACCTGCGAGAGCACCGTGATGCGGGCTCGCACATCCTCACCGCGCTTGGTGTCGTGCGTCGACAGCGTCGTCATCGTGGTCGGGCGGCGCACCGCGCGTTCGGCATTGGCCAGATGGAATTCCAGCACCGACCGGCCGAACCGGCTCGGATCACCGCCCATCTCCTGCAGCGACACCAGACGCGCCGCCTGATAGAACATGGTGTCGTCGACCGCCTTGGCCGCGACCGCGCCGCCGACCTGATGCATCCGCCGCGCCGCTTCTCCGCCGGCGGCCAGCGCCCGCACCAGGACCGACAGCGGGGCGGTCAGCTCCCGGTTGCGCTGCTGTACCTCGGCCACGACGGCGCTGAGCACACCGGACAGGGGTGCGTAGTCGGTGCGGTACACCGGCATATAGGACAGCACCTCGATGGTGGCATTGGTCAGCGCCATATCGCTGATCGCCGCCGAATCGAATCCGTTCACCGCGGCGTCGCGCTTCACCGCGCCGACCAATCGCCGGACCTCGGGAACGAGCAGCCGTTCGGCCACCGCGCGTTTGATGCGATGTTCGGTGTCGGCCATCCATGCGGCATCGCTGCCGTGCCCCGATATCCGCCGCGACAGTTCGGTGAGCGCGTGTTCCCCGGCCGGATCGACGAAGATGCCGCCGACCTCCGCGAGCGCTTCGTATCCGGTGGTGCCGTCCACGGGCAGGGTGGCGTCGAGCGGTTCGTTCCGGCCGAGCACCTTCTCCACGATCAGCAGCCGCTGCGGACCGATCAGCCGGCGCAGTTTCGCCAGATAGGCGGCCGGATACGACAATCCGTCGGGATGATCGACGCGCACCCCGTCGATCAGATCGTGCTCGCACCAGGCGGCCAGTTCGCGATGGGTCAGGTCGAACACCGCCGGCTCCTCCTGCCGGATGGCCGCCAGTTCGGAGACCGCCAGGAATCGCCGATAGCTGCAGATCCCGGCCTTCCAGCTGACGAGGCGATAGTGCTGGCGGTCGTGGATGCGCAGCGCGTTCTCCCCGTCGGTGCCCGGGGCGATCGGGAAGCGCAGGTCGCGCAGGGCGAGGACGGGTTCGGGGCCCGAGCGATCGACGGTCAGCGCCGCCGGATCGTTCTCACTGTGCAGGACCGGCAGCGCGAGCCGCCCGCCCGCGCCGTTGCCCGGGCTCCAGTCGATGTCGAAGAAATGCGCGAACTTCGAATTCTTGCCGTTGCGCAGCACATCCCACCACCACGGATTGCGCCGCGGATCGCCGACGCCGACGTGGTTGGGCACCAGATCGACGATCAGCCCCATGCCGCGGGCGCGGACCTCGTCGGCGAGAGCCTTCAGCCCACCCGGCCCGCCCAGTGCCGCCGACACGGTGGTCGGATCGGTGACGTCGTAGCCGTGCGCGGAGCCCGGCATCGCGGTCATCACCGGAGACAGGTAGAGATGCGAAATGCCCAGCTGCTGTAGATATTCGGCGATCGCGCGGGCATCGGCGAAGGTCAGGGCGTCCGGGCGCAGCTGCAGTCGGTACGTACTGCGCACGGGCGTCCGGCGGGCGATCGGGCCGGTGCGGTGTTCAGGGGAAGGGGTGTCTGTCATCTCGATATCGGTGTGGATTCGGAACGGCGGAGAACGAGCAGGCAGCGAGCGGGTACGGCGACCGTGGTCGCTGCGGAATAGGTGGCATCTGCGCGCCCGGTGGGTGTCGAGCAGTCCAGCGCCACCGTCCAGTGCGCGCCGAATTCCGGTCCGGGTACGGCGAATTCGAGGGGTGCGTCGTGGGCATTGAAACACAGCAGGAACGAATCATCGCGCACTCGTTCCCCGCGTGGGCCCGGTTCGGCGATCGCCTCGCCGTTGAGGAACACCGCCAGCGACCGGGCGAAGCCGGTATTCCAGTCGGCGGTCGTCATCTCCGTGCCGCCGGGGGTGAACCACGCGATATCGCCGGCGTGTGCGCCGGGGAGTTCGCCGGGGGTGCCGGGACGTCCGTCGAAGAAGCGCCGGCGCCGGAACACCGGATGGGCACGGCGCAGCTCGAACGCGGCGCGCGTGAACGTCAGCAGATCGGCGTATTTCTGCGCGGCCCCCCAATCCATCCAGGAGACCGGCGAATCCTGGCAGTAGGCATTGTTGTTGCCCTGCTGCGTACGCCCGATCTCGTCGCCGTGCAGCAGCATGGGTGTGCCCTGCGACAGCGCCAGGGTGGCGATCATGTTGCGGCTCTGGCGGTCTCGCAGCGCACACACCTCCGGATCGTCGGTGGGACCTTCGATCCCGCAGTTCCAGGACCGGTTGTAGTCCTCGCCGTCGCGATTGTCCTCGCCGTTGGCATGATTGTGTTTGTCGTTGTAGGACACCAGATCTCGCAGCGTGAAGCCGTCGTGGGCGGTGACGAAGTTGATACTCGCACCCGGCCGGCGGCCGGTGGCCTCGTACAGGTCGGAACTGCCGGTGAACCTCGAGGCGAATTCACCCAGGGTCGCCGGTCGGCCGCGCCAGTAGTCGCGCACGGTGTCGCGGTACTTGCCGTTCCACTCGGTCCACAGGCCGGGGAAGTTCCCGACCTGGTAGCCGCCCTCGCCGACATCCCACGGCTCGGCGATCAGTTTGACCTGACTGACCACCGGATCCTGCTGCACCAGGTCGAAGAAGGTGGAAAGCCGGTCCACATCGTGCAATTCGCGCGCCAGCGTGGCCGCCAGATCGAAGCGGAAGCCGTCGACGTGCATATCGACAATCCAGTACCGCAGCGAATCCATGATCAGCTGCAACGTGTGCGGGTGGCGCACGTTGAGGCTGTTACCGGTACCGGTGTAGTCCATGTAGTGCGCCGGATCGTCCTCGGCCAGACGGTAGTACGCCGCGTTGTCGATCCCGCGCAGGCCGATCGTCGGCCCGAGGTGATTGCCCTCGCCGGTGTGGTTGTAGACCACGTCGAGGATCACCTCGATGCCGGCGCTGTGCAGTGCCCGGACCATCGCCTTGAATTCGGTGACCGCGGCCCCGGCGCGCGGGTCGGCGGCGTACTCGTGGTGCGGCGCCAGATAACCGAAACTGTTGTACCCCCAGTAGTTTCGCAGACCGCGGTCGAGCAGGATCCGGTCGTGCAGGAACTGGTGGACCGGCATGAGCTCGATGGCGGTGACCCCCAGCGCCAGCAGATGGTCGATGATCGCCGGGTGCGCGATACCCGCATAGGTGCCGCGCAGTCGCTGCGGAATCGCCGGATGCGTCATCGTCAGCCCCTTCACGTGGGCTTCGTAAATGACGGTTTCGTGGTAGGGCCGCCGCGGCGGGCGGTCGCCGGCCCAGTCGAAGTACGGGTTGACCACCACGCCGGTCATGGTGTGCCCCAGCGTATCCGCGCCGTAGGTGTGCAGGGTGGCGTCGGTGGCGAACCGGCCCGCGAAGGCCTTGCCGTAGGGGTCGAGCAGTAATTTGCTGCTGTCGCAGTGCAACCCGCGGGCGGGATCGTAGGGTCCGTGCACGCGGAACCCGTAGCGCCGGCCGGGGGCGACGGTGGGCAGATAGGCGTGCCAGACGTACCCGTCGACCTCGTCGAGCGGGATGCGGTGCTCACCGCCCGCGCGATCGATCAGGCACAGCTCGACCTGTTCGGCAACTTCGGAGAACACCGAGAAGTTGGTACCGGCCCCGTCGTAGGTCGCGCCCAGCGGATAGGCGGCGCCCGGCCAGACGCCGAGAGGCGTCATCTCACCGGATGTATCGGGCCGAACCATGTATCGACAGTAACCGTCGTGCCGGAGTCGCCGGTGCGGGTGGGCCGGGTCGTGCCGGTCCGGTAATCCGGTGGCTATCGATGGGCTGCGGTTACCGCAGGCCGCGCCGCCAGGTCTGGCCGACGAGGTCGGCGCCGAAACTGTGGTGCGGCCGGGAATCGACGAGTTCGAATCCGGCGCGCTGGTAGATCCGCCGCGCCGCGGTGAGCACATCGTTGGTCCACAGCACCATGTCCCGATATCCGGCCTCGGCCGCGAACCGCAGGCACCGCTCGACCAGCGCGGTGCCCACGCCGAGCCCGCGCGCCGACGGTTCCACGAGCAGCAGCCGCAGCCGGGCGGTGGTGTCGTCCTCGCGCACACAGAACACCGCGCCGGCCGCGACGCCGCCGGCCTCGGCGATCCACGCCCGCTCGGTGTCGGGGTCGTGCCCGGCCAGGAACTCGGCCACGATCTTCGCGACCAGCGCCTCGTACTCGGTGTCCCAGCCGTATTCGGCGGCATAGAGCACCGCGTTGCGCTGGATGATCCAGCCGTAGTCGCCCGGGCGCGGAGATCGGAGGCGGACCTCGCTCGTGTGACCTGCTGCGGACGTGTTCACCTGGCCTGGCGCGGTGGCCGGATCGAGCAGCTCTTCGATCGTGCGCATCGCGGTGCGCAGGCGCTGCCGGTCTGCGGCGCTGTGCCCGGCCAGCAGCTCGGCGATGTCGTGCGCGGACCGGCGGTCGAGGTCGTCGGCGGCGGCGCGTCCCGCGTCGGTGAGGTGTACGAGTTGCAGGCGAGCGTCGGACTCGGATCGGTGCCGCCGCACCAGCCCGGCGCTCTCGAAGCGGGCGAGGATCCGGCTCAGATAGCCCGGATCCAGACCCAGTTCGGTGCGCAGCGCGCGGACGCCGAGCGGTCCGGAGTGGGCGAGTTCGAACAGGACTCGCGCCTCCGTGAGCGAGAAGTCGCTGTCGAGCAGATGTTCTTCGAGGACGCCGATCAACCGGGTGTAGCGGCGGTTGAACGCGCGCACCGCGCCGACGTCGTCGTGGTCGAGTGCCGCAGTCGTCATGGCCTGCCCTCCAGTTCTTTGACTGAGTCAAAGATATCGCGCGAACGCCTCGCGGTGCGAGAGAACGAATATTCGGAGGCGCGGTCCCGGTGCCGACGTGATTCATCGCGGTGATAACTTGAACAGCGTTCAAGACCGTCTCGTGAAGGGATCCGCGTGGCCCTGACAGCCGACCAGATCATCGCCCTCGACGCCGCCCATGTGTGGCATCCCTACGGCGGCTTCCCCGCGAGCACCGAACCGCTGGTGGTCGCCTCGGCCGCGGGCACCCGCCTGACTCTCGCCGACGGCCGCGAACTGGTCGACGGAATGAGTTCGTGGTGGGCGGCGGTCCACGGCTACCGGCATCCGGTGCTGGACGCCGCACTGGTCGAGCAGTCGCGGCGGATGAGTCATGTCATGTTCGGCGGGCTCACCCACGAGCCGGCGGTGCGACTGTCCCAGCTGCTCGTGGAGCTGACTCCCGACGGTCTGGACAAGGTGTTCCTCTGCGATTCGGGGTCGGTGTCGGTCGAGGTCGCGGCCAAGATGTGCCTGCAGTACTGGCGGGCGCTCGGACAGCCGGGCAAGCGGCGGCTGTTCACCTGGCGCGGCGGATACCACGGCGACACCTTCACCCCGATGAGCGTGTGCGATCCCGAGGGCGGCATGCACTCGCTGTGGACCGACGTACTGGCCGAGCAGATCTTCGCGCCCGTACCGCCGGTCGACTTCGATCCCGCCTACGTCGCGGAACTGGATCGGCTGCTGGCGGCGCACGCGCACGAGACCGCGGCGGTGATCGTCGAGCCCGTCGTGCAGGGCGCGGGCGGCATGCGTTTTCATCATCCGCGCTACCTGAACGAGCTGCGCCGGTTGTGCGACCAGCACGGTGTGCTGCTGGTCTTCGACGAGATCGCCACCGGATTCGGCCGCACCGGAACGCTTTTCGCCGCCGAGGCCGCCGGCGTGGCGCCTGACGTGATGTGCGTGGGCAAGGCCATCACCGGCGGATATATGACCCTGGCGGCAGCACTGTGCACCACCCGCATCGCCGAGACCGTCAGCGCGGCGCACGGCGGGCTCATGCACGGGCCCACCTTCATGGGCAATCCGCTGGCCTGTGCGGTCGCGGTGGCCTCCGTCGAGCTGCTGCTCTCGCGGGACTGGGCGGGCGAGGTCGCCGCGATCGAGGCCGGTCTGAAATCGGGACTCGCCGCGGCGCAGGACAATCCGCGCGTGGTGGACGTGCGCGTGCTCGGCGCGATCGGGGTGGTCGAACTCGACCATTCGATCGATATGGTCGCCGCGACCCGCGCCGCCGTCGAGGCCGGCGTATGGCTGCGGCCGTTCCGCAATCTGGTCTACACCATGCCGCCGTTCATCAGCAGCGCCGACGATATCGCGCGCATCGCCGCCGGCGTCGTCGCCACCGCCGCGGCGGGGTGAGCCGAATTCCCTTCCGGCCCGCCGTTTGTCGTATATCGGATATTTATTTTCGTGTGATATGGTGACGGCGAGCGCGAAAATTCCTGTCTATCATCGGAATTCGCCCGGTGATATCCACCGGGTCCGCAGGACGGTGAAAGGGAATTCGATGATCGGCACCGAACCCAGTCGCACGGCGATGATGGCGGCCGCGGCCCGCGCGGCCCATCTGCTGATCGACAGCGAGCCCTATCTGTTCCGCGACACCATGGCCTCCGCCCTGCTCGGCCCGCATGCGGAAGAGCTCATCGGCTACCACCTGCACCACGGCGACCATCCGCTGCTGGCCGCGGTCCGGGCGCAGGCGACGGTGCGCAGCCACTGGACCGAACAGCGCCTCGCCGAATCGGCCGCGGCGCAATATGTCGTTCTCGGTGCGGGACTCGACAGTTTCGGATATCGCGGTCCGGCCGAAGGCGTCCGGGTATTCGAGGTCGACCATCCCGGCACCCAGCGGTGGAAAAGGGAAATCCTCGCCATCGGCGATATCCAGCCGGTCGGCGAGGTGATTTTCGTACCCGTCGATTTCGAACGCGACGAATTGCCACGGCAATTGGCCGATGCCGGATTCGACTGTGAACGCCGCGCGGTGGTCAGCTGGCTCGGAGTCAGCATGTATCTCACCGCCGAGGCGATCGGCGCCACGCTGGCCGCCCTGTCCGGTCTGGCCCCGGGGTCGGAACTGGTGATGGAGTACATGCTCGATCCGGCACTGCGCGACGGCAACGGGCACGCCTACGCCGAATCCGTCCGGCCCGTCACCAGCGCCCAGGGCGAACCGTGGCTGAGCACCTTCACCCCGGAAACCCTCGACGACGTCCTGCGCCGGTACGGATTCGCCACGGTCGAGCACATCAGCCACCGAGCGGCCGTACCGGCGGGCTGGTGGGAGCGGGCCGATGCGCTGCAACCGGTGGATCTGTGCCGGCTTGCGCATGCGCGCATCGGCGGCTGACCCGCGGCGGCGTGCGCGGTGTGTTTGGCTGGACCGCGACGCCTAGGAGCCGAGGAGTGGGGAATGCGGGCACTGCGAGTGATCGTCGTCGGCGGGGGAATCGGCGGTATGGCCGCCGCGATCGCGTTGCATCGGCGCGGACACGACGTCGAGGTCTGGGAGCGAGCCGCCGCCGTCGGCGAGGTCGGCTCGGGATTGACCTTGTGGCCCAACGGGTTACGCGCACTGGATGCGATCGGCGTGGGCGCGGAGGTGCGCTCGCGCGCGATGGCCGATACCGAGGGCGGAATCCGTGACCGCTCCGGCCGCTGGCTGACCCGCACCGACACCGAGAAAGTGGCCGACCGGTACGGCCCGGTGGTGGCGGTCCATCGCGCGGACCTGTTCGACATCCTGCGCACGGCGCTCGGCGAGGACCGTCTGCGCCTGGGAGTCACCGTCACCGGGGTCGACATCGAAGACCCGGCGGTGCAGGTTCTGCACAGCGGGGGAGCGGAGACGGCGGATCTCGTGATCGGTGCCGACGGCCTGCGCAGCGTCGTGCGGACCGCGGTCTGCCCGCATGCCCGCCCACCCCGCTACGCCGGATACACCGCGTGGCGAATGATCACCGAACCGCAGCCCGACCTGCGCCAGGGCGGCCAGATCTGGGGCAGCGGTGAGATTTTCGGCATCGTCCCGCTCGCCGACCATCGGGTATACATGTTCGGCGCGGTGAACGCGGCCGAAGGCGAGCGCGCGCCCGACGGCGAATTCTCCGCCGTGCGCAGACGTTTCGGCGCGTGGCCCGATCCGGTTCCGCGGCTGCTGGACGCGGTGTCGCCGGATTCGGTGATGCGCCACGACATCTACCATCTGCCCGATCTGCCGACGTTCGTCCGCGGACGCGTCGCGCTGCTCGGCGACGCCGCACACGCCATGACGCCGAATATGGGCCAGGGCGCGAACCTCGCCCTCGAGGATGCGGTCACCCTGGCCGCGTTGCTCGACAACGGCGAGCTCGACGACGCGCTGCGCCGCTACGACGCGCTGCGTCGCCCGCGCACCCGGGCCCTCGCCCACCGTTCCCGGCGGATCGGAACGGTCGCGCAATGGTCGTGGACGCCCGCGGTGCGTGCCCGCGACACCGCGTTGCGGCTGATGCCCGGCTGGGCGATGCCGCGCGCCTTCGCACGCGCCCTCGACTGGGCGCCACCGGCCTGACGGGTTCGCCACCTGCGGCGGGCACGGTGGATCGCACCCGCCGCCACCGTCCTGAACGGCGTTCAAGTATGCTTCCGAGCTGTGAACGAGGATCCGTTGAGCTGGTTGGACGAGCGTGCGGGTGACCGGGTGCGCGCCGGGTTGCGGCGGCAGTTGCGGGCGCGACCGGCGCACAGCGATCTCATCGACCTCGCCTCCAACGATTACCTGGGTCTGTCGCGCCACCCCGAGGTGATCGCGGGCGCGGTCGAGGCGGTCCGGACCTGGGGCGCCGGCGCGACCGGATCGCGGCTGGTCACAGGCACCACCGTCGCGCACGAGGACTTCGAGGCCGACCTGGCCGACTTCGTGGGGGCGCAGGCGGGCCTGGTCTTCGCCTCCGGCTACGCCGCCAATCTCGGTGTCGTCACCGCGCTGGCCGGTCGCGGTGCGCTGGTGGTCTCCGACGCCGGTAGTCATGCCTCGCTGGTCGACGCCTGCCGGCTCTCGCGGGCCCGGGTGGAGATCGCGCCGCATCGCGATGTCGAGGCCGTCGACCGGCTGCTGTCGCAGCGGACGGAGGAGCGTGCGCTGGTGCTCACCGATTCGGTGTTCAGCGCCGACGGCGACCTCGCGCCGCTGACCGACCTGCATCGGGTGGTCCGCGCGAACGGCGCGGTGCTGATCGTCGACGAGGCGCACGGCATAGGCGTGCGCGGCGACGGTGGACGCGGCCTGGTGCAGGAGCTCGGCCTGGCCGGGCAACCGGATCTGATCGTGACCGCCACCCTGTCGAAAGCCCTTGCCGCGCAGGGCGGAATCGTGCTCTGCGACGAACGGGTACGCGCCCACCTCATCGATACCGCGCGCACCTTCATCTTCGACACCGGATTGGCGCCCGCCGCGGTGGGCGCCGCCCATGCGGCGTTGCGGCTGCTGCGCAAGGAACCGGAACTGGGCGGGCGAGTCCTCACCCGTGCTGCCGAGATCGCCCGCATCGCCGATGTGCCGCAACCGGATTCGGCGGTCGTCTCGGTGGTGCTCGGGCAGGCGCAGGTGGCCTTCGACGCCGCGCAGCAGTGCCGGGCGCGCGGTCTGAGCGTGGGCTGTTTCCGGCCGCCGTCGGTGCCGGAGGGCACCTCGCGGCTGCGATTGACCGCGCGTGCCGACCTCACCGAGGCCGAGATGGAGATCATCGCCACGGTGCTGGACGAGGTGCTGACCGCGGCGCGGGACCCGCAAGCTGCCTGAGTGATGCGAGAATTGGAGGAGCGAGGCGACATGAGCAGGTTGATCGTGACGGGCACCTCGACCGACGTCGGGAAGACCGTCGTCACGGCCGCGCTGGCCGCGGCGGCGCGCTCGGCCGGGCGCACGGTCGCGGTGTGCAAACCGGCACAGACCGGCATGGCTCCGGGCGAAGCCGGCGACCTCGCGGTGATCGAGCGGCTGGCGGGTGTGACCCGCACGCTCGAACTGGCCCGCTATCCCGAACCGCTGGCTCCCGACACCGCCGCCCGCCGCTGCGGGCAACCGCTGCTCACCCTCGGTGAGACGGTGGCCGGCATCGACTCCCTGGCCGATGCCGACCTCACCCTGATCGAGGGCGCTGGTGGCCTGCTGGTTCGGGTCGGGGAGTTCACGCTGCTCGACCTGGCACAGAAACTCGACGCGCCGGTGCTCGTGGTCGCGGCCGCGGGGCTGGGCACTCTCAACCACAGCGAACTCACCACCCGGGCCCTCGCCGCCGCCGGTGTGCGGTGCGCGGGGCTGGTCATCGGATCCTGGCCGAGCGCACCGGATCTCGCCTCCGAATGCAACCGCACCGACCTGCCGGAGGTCACCGGCGTCGAGGTCGTCGGGGTGATCCCCGAGGGCGCCGGACAGTGGCTGCCCGAGCGATTCGCCGACACCGCCACCGGATGGTTCCACGCCGACTGGGTTCGCCGATACCTGGGCTGAGCCGCCCGTCGTGGCGAGGCCCCCGTTCG